>NZ_CP048020.1:1324524-1655655 GCF_010365865.1 Treponema vincentii
CTGCATTACAGGAAACAACCTTTGCTTCTTCGCAGTGGAATAATCCTGAAGATATAAGATGGAAAGACTATGAATCGCGATATTACCAATTGAAGGGGAGTGCAGGTTTAAAAGGTTCACTATCCTATTCGCAAAATCTTATTTCTCTCTCGAGTAACCTTGTCATTTCGGGAAATTATCAGCGTCATCCATGGACACGGGATGTGAGTAAAAAGCCGATTTTAGAACTAAACAACTTTAAAGCAAACGTGTACACATTAAAGAACGAAAACTCAGTAACCGTCAATCCATTCGTGTACACTGATTTATTTAAACCTGTGTCATTCAGCTGGAATATCACAGAAATTTTAGCAAAAAATACATTTATCGGTACTTATAGTAATCCTAAATGGGAAACACAGAGAGTAAAGTGGAATAAAGATTTTATTACTGCGCATACGGGGACAGCAGTATTCGGCGTTATACTCGCAGAAAAATATACGCAAAAAATTACTTTTTCTATGAATTTGCCGCCCCTCTTGCAAGCCTATACTACGTCGCTTAATGTGTCGTTTCCTTATGGCACATTTGCGGCCTCTACAAAGTTGTCCGAAAAAGAGCATTCAGCAAAAAAATGGGCTTGGGAGCCTTTCAAGGCAGACTTAACATGGGTGCTTCCTTATGATATACGGATTGCCCAAACCTATATCTATAATATCCAAGATAAGAGCAACGAGCGGCTGCATATCACCTTTGGGTGGAAATATATTTCCGCCTTTTATACCCAAAGCAGAGAAGTACCACAAAAGCTCGTACCGGGAAGCGGATGGGTATTGGATGGTACGGAAAAACGGTTTATCCCCTTTGCCTTGGGTTTTTCGTTTTCCAACACTTCCAATCCGTTTACTATTTATGCATGGAAAAACCGTATCAAAATACAGCTTGGATTGTCGTCAACTTTACAGTTTAATTTAGTCCGTATTACTGACAGCTATTTTACGTTTGCTCCTAAGATTATTTTTAATATCCATGAATTTTGGGATTTTTCTTTCGGTTCATCAAGCAGGAATGATGTCATTGCACGATATTTTCAAAAAGCGCTCAATTTGCCGGTTGTTATTCCCGGTAATACTAATATACTTACCGATTTGGCTCAGTCTTTTAATTTTTGGAACAGATCGAAACGGGAAGCCTCGGGATTTAAACTGCAATCACTGGATATCGGTTTTACCCACTACCTCAAGGATTGGAAATTAAAACTCAATTGTGAAATCAAACCTCAGTTAAAGAATGAAGGTTCCCGTAAATATTATGAATTTAGTCCGACCATCACTTTTGCGGTGGAATGGAATCCTATCGGCGATATAAAAGTTGAGGCAAAAAAGAAAGAAGGAAAATTCTCTGTCGAGCGTGGCGAACTACAATAGAGCATCTTCTAAAAACTCAGTAGCGATGTTTCGGCCAAAGCCGAAACTGGCTCTTTCCAGCGTACAAGGATGTACGCTGGAAAGAATATACCATAAATTAGTAGATCTTCAAAGGAATTATGAACGATACCTCCTATATTCAATGTGTAATGGGTAATGTGTAATCCGCTAAAGCGGAGGGTATTAAGCTCTCCGCACGAACAAAGTCATACCCGATAGAGTAACCATGGTTCTTTTTAAGCAACTAAGGTTCTTTTTGAGTTAAAAACATTTTTTTATAGAAGATTTTTGCTATTATACCTTAATTTCTTTTGTATCCATTTCTATCTATAATAATAGGGAGCCATTCTATGCGTAAAGCTTTTATCGTTTTAACCGGAATACTGTTTACTCTTTTGTTTGCAACATGTAAGCAGTTTACCGCAGATATAGACGACTATTTGAGTCGTTGGTCTTCCGAGGCCTTTATACAAAGCTCGACTATAGACAAGAAAACCTATAATGATGGAAGCAGTATCCCAAGTGTCGCTTCTGCGGATAAGGTTACCATTACGCTGAAAGTACAGAACCCCAAGTCGTTCCGGTTTGTTATACCGTCCGCGTCCGAAACAAGAAAGATTGTCGAGTTCGCTCATTTTGCAGGGACAAAACCCGTAGCCGGTACCGATTATGAGCTGATACAGCGTTCGGCGGATACCTTGAAGCTTGTATATAAAAAATCTTTTTTAGAAAACGCCGAATGGGGCGAAAAAGATATCTCGTCTACCATCACCCTGTATGCCAATGACGGACGGCCGCCGTTTAAACAAACCTTTACCATTCCTCTTAAAGTGAATACCCCACCTCCGAAGCCGGGCTATGCCGTTGCAAAAACGACGGGGACGACCGCTTATTACGTGCTGTGCATCACGGTACCGGATATGGATAAGACAGCAGGGGGGGGGCTTTTGCATAAAGACCTTGCCTGTATTGAGGTTAACGGAACACCCTATACCTTCTCGGTAGACGAGGGGCAGCATAAGTTTACAAAACCGGAAGGTCCGGTCTTTATTACACATTCCGATGTAGAAAAGCTGAGCAACCAGCCTAACGATGCTATTCCCACCGATAGCAGCTGGGTACTGTACTATAAAACCGATGTTAAGGTTGAATCCGGCGCTGCAAAAAAAGACTATACGATTAAACTTATAGACGAAAAAGGCTTAGCTTCTGACATAGTGAACGCAAGTACAAAACCGAATAAACCGGAAGCAGAAATTGTCCGCATCACGAAGGGAGAAAAGATTCCTGGAAGCGGAAGCGGAAGCAGCGACACTGATCCGATCATTATCGGTACCGATGGTGATAAAGCAGAAATACGTATAGCTTCCGCAACGGCAAATACGACGGTACACTGTACGCGTACTGATACCGGCACATCTATTCCATACGACGGCAATCCCGTTACCGTACCGCTTCCGTTAAACGGCGGCAATGAAAAGCAGTACAAGCTGGAGTATTACACGGACGGCACAGGCTTTGCTGCAACGCCGGTAAAAACGATTTATTATAAGGTTGTGAAGGCTCACACGGTAACCTACCGCGTAGAAATCGTAGACGAAGTAGCGGGAGGAACAATTGAAACCGGATCAAGTGGGCAAAAGACGAGCGGTACCGTTTCGGTTGCGCACGGGAATTCGGTAACCTTTACCGCGAAGTCCGATACAAACTGGAACGTTGCCGGCTGGAAAAAGAACAATGACGAAGTAAACGGAACGAACGGCGCCTATACGCTTTCAAATGTAACCGCAGATAAAACCGTAACGGTGAAATTTTACCAGTCGACCTTAAAGAATCCGGCAACGTGGAAAGACCTTGCGCGTGCAGTTAAAAGTGCACCCGATAACGCTACCCTTACCATAGACGGCGAAATAAAGGCGACGAGCGATGCCGGCAACAACGGCGAAATCGTTATCAACAAAAACCTGACGATTAAAAGGGCGAACGGCGCATCATCCGCTGTGATCGACGCAAACAAAAGCACCGGCAGCAAACCGAAGCACCGCATTTTCAAGGTGGAAAGCGGCAAAACGCTCACGCTGGAAAACCTGACGCTTAAAAATGGTAAGGCTGAGGGATCCGATGGACCCGGCGACGGAGGTGCAATTTACGTACATGGTGCAAGTGTCAAAATAACAGGCTGCACCCTTACGGACAACACGGCGAACAAGAATGGTGGCGCAGTGTATGCAACAAAACGCGGCGATAATGCTGCGCACGTAACAATCAGCGGCGGTTCCATCAACGGCAACACGGTGACCATCAACTCTGGCTTCGGCGGTGGCATCTATATCAACGATGGCTGTGAATTGACGCTTAAAGACAACGTAACGGTTAAGGACAACAAGGCCGCGAGGGGCGGCGGTGTGCGTGCAAACAAGTCAACCGTTACCATGAACGGCTGTACCTTTGAGGGTAATAAATCGACACACGGCGACGCGTCAAACGGCTGCGGCGGGGTGTATGTCAACGGGGGAACCGTCACCATGCAAAGCTGTACCCTTAAGAGCAACGATGGAAAGGTGAGGGCTGGCGGCCTGCTGGTCGAGGGGGGCGCAAAGGTTACCATGGATGGCTGCACAATTACGGGCAACACGGCGACCACAGGAGGCGGCATCTATATCACCGGAGGCAGCAGCATCGTAACGCTTAACAACGGCGTACAGATTAAGGACAACACGGCGACCACAGGAGGCGGCGTTTATGTACAGGACGGAACCTTTAAGATGAGCGGATCCGCAATCGTTACCCCATCTACCGGATCTGATCAATATACGCCAGGTAAAAACGATGTGTACTTGAAGACCGGACAGGCGATAACCGTTGACGGAACCTTGTCAAACAACCCAGCTGCACGCATTACGCCGGAAGAGTACAAGGAGAATGTGCCAGTACTTAGGGGCGGTTCAGGCGTAACTCTTAAAAATGAAACGGGTAAGTTCATTGTACCGCCGCAGAAAGTTACGGTGGAATCGGAGGACTGGAATGTATTTTGGTATATTGCTGACAACGGTAACTTGAAAGCAGAAGTCGAGAATTCTTCACTGTTGCAGGAAGTAATTAGTAGTAGACCCAACAATACGCCCTTTATTATAAAGCTGGGGAATATCGACGACCTTCAAACGGTTGAAATACCGGGTCATAAAAAGATTATGCTCAAGGCAGATAGAGACGTAACCTTAACATGTCCTAACAATGGGCATGACCACTATAAACACTTGCAGGTACAAAGAGATGCGACGTTAATATTAGAAGGTAAGATAAAACTGCAAGGCGCCGACTACGGCGATAAGGACCACTACGCGCTCTGTGTAGAAAAGGACGGCAACGCGGAAATCAAAGACGGCGTAACAATTACCGGCTTTAAAAATACCGGAAGAGGTACTGTGTTTGTAGACGGAAATCTTACCATGTCAGGCGGAACAATTACCGGCAACAAAGCCCGCAATAAAGGCGACGGCACTGCATACGATGACGGCAAGGGCGGCGGCGTGTATATATGTCCCGACAGAAGTTTTACGATGACTGGCGGAACGATTTCCGACAACGAAGCCGGCAATGGCGGCGGCGTATACGTGAGCGCGGACGGCCCTCAGTATATATACGGCAATTTTATAATGAAAGGCGGAACGATTAAAAACAACAAAGCCACCGTGAGCAGCGTCTATTCCTACATCGAATATACCGGCCATGGCGGCGGCGTATGCACACAGGGCAATTTTGAGATGAGAGGCGGAACAATTACCGGGAATCAATCAGAGAGAAACTGCAAGGCGGTGCAACTTGAGCACGACTTTTACTGGTACGGCGGCGACATAAAGGATAACGGAGGCGCTAATCAGACAGTTAGCGGCATAAGGGCAGTTGCCGATAGAAACGGCGGTCTCTACTATTTTCACAACAGTACAAAAAATCCGCACAAGGAGCCAAGCTAAGGGGGGGGATTTGACAACGGCGCAAAGTCCGCATTGCGGACTTTGCGCATACTTCCTAAGTACAGTTTTCAACACGAGTTTTGGCAGGCTTACGCTTACCAAAACATTGATTACTTAACACTTTTCCGTCATCCGTGGCGGATTCCTACGGCAAGGGGAGATGGATAATTTTTAATTAAGATTTCAAGGGAACTATGGGGAACCTCTAAAAACCTCAGTTTTTAGAGGTTTTCCTTAGATTTAATTTGCGACGTTTAAACTTAAGTCATTATTGTATAAAGGCTTAAGTTTAAACTCGTCGGTCATCTCTAAAAGCTAACCGAGTTTTTAGAGATGACCTATGGTATAATAAAAGACGAGGAGGCTTACTATGCCTACAATGACTATGACACATAAAGCATATCGGGAATTGGAGCAGGCTGCGCAAATGAGCGGAGCAACCAAAGATACGGTTTTGGAAAATGCCCTAAGCCGCTACCTTGCCGAATTGCAAGAAGATGCTGAAGATGCTGCACTCGCCGAAAAGGCGTGGTTTGACTTTGAAAAAAGCGGGGAACCTGCAATCCCTGCTGAAGTTCTGTACAAAGAGCTTGGACTATAATTAAAATGAAAATTGAATACGCTCCGAAAGCAGGTAAACAGTTTTCAAGTCTTGATAAGCCGATACAAAACCGCATTAAAAGGTATATGAGCGAAATTGCCGCGCTCGGTAATCCACGCTCCCGCGGAAAAGCGCTTAGTTCAAACCTTGCTGGTCTATGACGCTACCGCGTGGGCGATTACCGCATTTTGTGCCGTATCCATGATGATAAATTGGTTATCACCGTCATCGAAATCGATCACCGGTCAACAGTGTATCGATGACCGGTCTCAGTAAAGAAGAAGTGGAAGCGATTAATTAATTGGTAATTGGTAATGGATAATTTAAGAAGAAACTTGTCAAGTATTAGTAGACACATTAAATTGATAATTGTTGGTAAGCTTCATTTGGTATTCGATAATTAATACTTGAATGAAGTCTTTCACTGTTATAATACAACTCTATATATTCGACTATCGTTGCTTTCGCCTGTTCAAATTTCATATGGCGAATACTCGGCATCTCTCGTTTCATGGTCTTCCAGAAACTTTCAATTGGCTGATTGTCTTGCGGAACTCCGGGTCTTGACATACTTTTGATAAAGCCTGCTTTCTCAATCAGCTCCGTTGTCTTTTTTGAGCAAAACTGGCTACCGCCATCAGTGTGCATATAGCGTTCAGCTGGTACATTCACATGGCGGCCGCAAGCCATTTTCAGAGCTTGATGTACAATAACTTCTCTCATATGTAATTGGATTGACCAACCAACAATCACCCTGCTTGCAACATCTATTATCCCACAAACATACACCTTGCCTCCTGTTATCTTAAATTCACTGATATCCGAACTCCAAAGCTTATTTACTTCCTTCACAGCAAATTTGTCCTTAATCACATTTTGTTTAATTATTTTTTCCTGTTGCACCATTTTGCTCCTTTTCCCTCGCCCTTTCTTTCTGCCTCCTTTCGCTATTAACCCGTTCTCTTTCATAATTCGAGCAATTTTCCATTCACTCACTTTGATATGCTCTCGCTCAAGCGCTTTTTTGATCCGTATCCGCCCATAATTTCCCTTATGTTTGGCAAATGTAGAAATGATACGCTGCTCAAGCTGTTTTTTCTTCTTTCTGCTCCTTTGCTTGCCTATAGTAGCTGCTACGCGATACGCCAAGTATCCGGCATACAGTGCTTATTTTTCTTTGAGAAAAATATTTTTTTGCTATTTTGACGCATTCGCTCACTTTTCCGCAAAGTATGCCGCTGCTTTTTTTAGTACTTCATTCTCCAGTTTTAAGTACTCGTTTTCCTTTTGCAGTTTCTTCAGTTGCGCATCTGCACTTCTTACTCGTCCTGAACCGACAAAAGCTTCCTGTCCATAGCTTTCATATTGGTTTAACCATTTGTATAAAAGCTGTACTCGTACACTCAATTTCTCTGCCACAATGCGCACGGGTATGTTTTTTTCAACAACCAGCTTACATGCCTGCTCTTTTAAATCTTTCGTATAATTCTTGTAAACACGTCCCATATATTCTCCATTTTACCTGTCTACTTTTATTATACAAGTTTCGAAAATTACACATTACAAATTACCAATTAACAATTAGTTATCGGGAGCATTGATGTATGAAGAAAAATTGTGTAAAGGCAGCGCTCTGTGCGCTGGTATTTTTGAGCGGTTCCGTTCTTTTTGCTCAAGAGGTTGAGGATGAACCTAAAAGAGAAAAAGACGGCCTTCATTGGTCTTTGGGTATTTCGGCGGAAGGGAATATGAATGTACCGAAGGGCTCTGCCTTGGGTGCAGGGCTGTACGGGATGTTTGTATTGCCTAATTGGGTTAAAACAGGCAGATTTTCAGCCGGTGTAAAGCTCTTGTATTCGACGGGATTTAAAAGCTACAGTCTTCTTGATACGGCTGTTTTGTTCCGCTGGAATTTTTATGATTTTGCAAAATTTAAAACCTGCGATTCAGGATTTTTTGTTCAGGCGGAAGGAGGCGTTTCCTTAGGCTGGAATGGAAAGACCGCAAAACCCTTTGTATTCGGTTTGGGAGAAGGAACATTCGGCTACCGCTTTGCAGTAAAAACCTTTTTTATCGAACCCTATATAAGAGGCGGCTATCCGGTAATCTGGGCTGCCGGAGTAAGCGGAGGATTTAGAATATGAAAAAAGATTGTTTTAGTTTTGGCGGTACTTTTAGTATTGGTTTCCGCTTGTAAAAACCCGTTTTTAAAGAAGATGCTGGTTGAAGAGGGGAAGGGAAACACTGTACCTGAAAAACCGCAGGCCCCCCCCTTTGTCGAAGGTGGCGCATCGCTCATCTTAAGCCCCAATAAGCTCGTCATCAGCGTTAAGGCAGTAACCTCGGACGGTTCCGCCGTAGCTGTAGAAGGCTGCACCGAAACGGAACTTACAAGCGGCACCGTTACCGTGCTGCACGCAAAAGGCACAAGGGTTATCCTTAAAGGCAAGATCACTGCGCTGGGCTGCGACAACAATCAGCTGACCGCACTTAATGTGCAGGGCTTAACTGCTTTGCAAGGGCTGGACTGCCACATCAATCAGCTCACCGCACTTAATGTGCAGGGCTTAACCGCCTTGCAAGGGCTGGACTGCTTGGGCAATCAGCTGACCGAACTTAATGTGCAAGGCTTAACTGCTTTGCAATATCTGTCCTGCGCCGGCAATCGGCTCACCGCACTTAACGTGCAGGGCTTAACCGCTTTGAAAAAGCTGTACTGCCACAACAATCAGTTTACCGCTCTTAATGTGCAGGGCTTAACCGCTTTGGAAGAGCTGTACTGCTATAACAATCAGCTTACAGCACTTAATGTGCAGGGCTTAACCGCTTTGAAAAAGCTGTACTGCCACAACAATCAGCTCACCGAACTTAATGTGCAGGGCTTAACCACTTTGCAAACGCTGAACTGCTGGGGCAATCAGTTTACATCCCTTAACGTGCAAGGCTGCACCGCTTTGAAAGATCTGCGCTGCTGGGGCAATCAGCTTACCGCTCTTAATGTGCAGGGCTTAACCACTTTGCAAACGCTGAACTGCTGGGGCAATCAGCTCACCGAACTTAATGTGCAGGGCTGTACCGCTTTGCAAAGTCTGGTGTGCGGCAGCAATCAGCTTACCGAACTTAATGTGCAGGGCTTAACCGCTTTGCGAACGCTACACTGCTACAACAATAAGCTCACCGCACAAGCCTTTACCAAACTCTTTGACGATTTACCGGCGCGGCAGGATAGTGATAAGGGGGAGTGTATTCTTTACACCGAAGAATCCGGCCTTAGCGAAGGCAATCACACAGACTTTAGCACACCTGAGGCACTGAAAACCGCCTTTAATAATGCTAAAAATAACAAGAAGTGGAAGATGTATAAGTGGAATGGAAGCTGGCTCGGGGTTGAGATTTAATGGAATGGGTAATTGGTAATGGGTAATTGGTAATGGGTAATTGGTAATGGGTAATTGTCGAATTGTCAATTACAAATTACACATTACCAATTACAAATTGATTACACATTACACATTATGAAGCGTCTCCCTTTCTTCCCTAAAAACCTCACCGCAAAAACGCAAAGAATTTTATATGGAAAGAATAGAACAATTTATTTTTAAATCCTATAATCTATGCTATAATGCAGTCAGTAAGAGGTATCCGCTATGACTACGGCAAATAGAAAATATAAAGATTCGGTATTTGTTGACCTATTCAGTGAAGATGAAAAGGCTAAAGAGAACTTTTTATCACTGTATAATGCCCTGCATGGTACAAACCTTCAACTTTCCTGTCCTGTAGAAAACATACGGCTTGATAACATTATGTATATGAACATCATCAACGATGTTTCTTGCCTTGTAGACAATAAGATTATCGTTCTTGCTGAACATCAATCTACCATAAACGAGAATATGCCATTACGCTTTTTGCAATATATAGCAAGATTGTATGAAAAGTTACAAGCACCGGCAGACAGGTATTTAAGAAAGCTATCAAAAATACCTACGCCGGAGTTCTACGTTTTTTACAATGGCATAGAAGACTACCCTGAAACTACAGTGTTAAAACTATCAGATGCCTTTATTACCAAACCTGAGCAGATGCCGTTAGACCTTGAGGTAAAGGTATATAACATAAACAAAAGCAAGGGAGCAGAAGTATTGAGCCATTGCAAAACCTTAGATGAATACAGTTTGTTTATTGAAGAGGTGCGCATCCAAACGCAACTCGACCCTGAAAACGGCTTTACCAATGCGGTAAAAATATGTATAGAAAAAGGAATCTTAAAAGAATACTTACAGCGAAAGTCACGGGAGGTGATCAATATGCTAATAGCCGAATATGATTATGACACAGATATTGCAGTACAGAGAGAAGAAGCAGGCAAAATAGCCTTTGCCAAAGGGATATCTCAAGGACTATCTCAAGGACTATCTCAAGGTTCTCGCCAAAAAGCGCTTGAAACAGCACGGTTGATGAAACAAGCGAATTGTGAAATCCCATTTATCGAAAAGATGACCGGTCTGAGCAAAGCGGAAGTAGAAGCGATTAAATAATTGGGAATTATGAATTAGTTATCGGGAGCATTGATGTATGAAGAAAAATTATGTAAAAACAGCACTCTGTGTGCCGGTGTTTTTATGGATTATGGGAGCTTCCGTTCTTTTTGCCCAAGAGGTGAATGAGGAACCTGCAGAACAAAAAGACGTTCTTCATTGGTCGGTGGGGCTTTCTGCGGAAGGGAATATGAACATGCCGAAAGGCTATGCCTTGGGCGCAGGGCTGTACGGGCTGTTTGTATTGCCTGATTGGGTTAAAACGGGCAGGTTTTCAGCCGGTGCAAAGCTCTTGTATTCGACGGGATTTAAAAGATACAGTCTTCTTGATACGGCTGTTTTGTTCCGCTGGAATTTTTATGATTTTGCAAAGTTTAAAACCTGCGATTCGGGCTTTTTTGTTCAGGCGGAAGGAGGCGTTTCCTTAGGCTGGAACGGAAAGAGCGCAAAACCCTTTGTATTCGGCTTGGGAGAAGGAACATTCGGTTACCGCTTTGCAGTAAAAACCTTTTTTATCGAACCGTATATAAGAGGCGGCTATCCGATAATCTGGGCTGCCGGAGTAAGCGGAGGATTTAGAATATGAAAAAGATTGTTTTAGTTTTGGCGGTACTTTTAGTATCGGTTTCCGCTTGTAAAAACCCGTTTTTAAAGGAGATGCTGGTTGAGGAGGAAAAGGGTGAAAGTTCTGCGGTTCCCAAACACACGGTAACTTTCAGCGTAGAAGGCACCGGCGGAACGCTTAAAGTAAAGGCGGACGGTGTAGAGGAAACGGCGAAGAGTCCCATAAGCATTGAACAGGGTAAAAAGGTAACTTTTACGGCAGAGCCTGCCGCAGGCTACATGATAAAAGAGTGGAAAGTAGACGGCATCGTTGTTACAGACAATACGGAAAATTCATATATCCATACCGTTACAAAAGCGGTTGACGTTAAAGTGAGCTTTGATGCCCCCTTTGTCGAAGGCGGCGCATCGCTCATCTTAAGCCCCGACAAGCTCGATATCAAAGTTAAGGTAACAACCGCCGACAGTGCCCCCATTACGGTGGAAGGCTGTGAAGAAACGGAGCTTACAAGCGGTGCCAAAACCGTGCTGCACGCAAAAGGCACAAGGGTTATCCTCAAAGGCAAGATCATCAAGCTGGGCTGCGACAATAATCAGCTCACCGCACTTAATGTACAGGGCTTAACCGCTTTGCAATATCTGAACTGCGGCTACAATCGGCTTACCGCTCTTAATGCGCAGGGCTTAACCGCTTTGCAAGAGCTGTCCTGCTACAGCAATCAGCTGACCGCACTTAATATGCAGGGCTTAACCGCTTTGAAAGAGCTGTACTGCTATAACAATCAGCTTACCGCACTTAATGTGCAGGGCTTAACCGCTTTGCAAAGGCTGCACTGCTATAACAATCAGCTTACCGCACTTAATATGCAGGGCTTAACCGCTTTGCAAACGCTGTACTGTCCGGACAATCAGCTGACCGCTCTTAATGTGCAGGGCTTAACCGCTTTGCAAACGCTGTACTGCTATAACAATCAGCTTACCGCACTTAATGTGCAGGGTTGCATCGCTCTGCACACGCTGACATGCTCTGGTAATCAGCTTACCGCACTTAATGTGCAGGGCTTAACCGCTTTGCAAAAGCTGCACTGCTATAACAATCAACTCACCGCACTTAATGCGCAGGGTTGTACCGCTTTGAGATGGCTGGTCTGCACTGACAATCAGCTTACCACACTTAATGTGCAGGGCTGTACCGCTTTGCAAGAGCTGAGGTGCTATAACAATCAGCTTACCGCACTTAATGTGCAGGGCTGTACCGCTTTGCAAGAGCTGAGCTGTGGCTACAATCAACTCACTACACTTAATATGCAGGGCTTAACCGCTTTGAAAGAGCTGTACTGCTATAACAATCAGCTTACCGCACTTAATGTGCAGGGCTGTACCGCTTTGAAAGGGCTGAGCTGCGGCTACAATCAACTCACTACACTTAATGTGCAAGGCTTAACTGCTTTGCGAACGCTACACTGCTACAACAATAAGCTCACCGCACAAGCCTTTACCAAACTCTTTGACGATTTACCGGCGCGGCAGGATAGTGATAAGGGGGAGTGTATTCTTTACACCGAAGAATCCGGCCTTAGCGAAGGCAATCACACAGACTTTAGCACACCTGAGGCACTGAAAACCGCCTTTAATAATGCTAAAAATAACAAGAAGTGGAAGATGTATAAGTGGAATGGAAGCTGGTCATGGGTTGAGATTTAATGGAATGGGTAATGGGTAATTGGTAATTATCAACCGCTTTTCCCGCCGACCGTCCATACGTTTTTGAAACATTCCGTATCGTAAGCATATTTTTACCTTCCATTTGTGCAAAATTTTATCTAAAATTTTGCACAATTTTTTTCAGAAAAAGGGCAAACGCATCAGAGAAATAGACAAAACTGCAGAATAAATAGGCTGTGAGACCATTTGAGCCGTGGAACGGCGAAACTCTGGTCGAATAGCCTGTTTATTCTGCAGGGCTGTTAAAAAAACAGTCTGATGCGGTTGCCCTGAGTTTTTACAGGTTTTTATCCATTTTGAAGCTGAGCTTTGAATAGTTAAATGATTCCAGCATCAGCTGCGCGATGAGGTCTTTGGTCTTTTTGATGACATAAGCGGCGGTCTTTTCGTTTTCCGCAGTGAGGAATTCGGTCAGTTTTTCTCCGGTCAGGGCTTTGCCTGCTTCGGTAACCTCATAAACTCGTTTGAATCCGTAGGTTTGCATCTCGTTCAGATAGGTGGTATTTGCGTCGCGGGACGTCGGATAGCGGCTTTCGGTCAGAAAACCGAGGATTTTAAACAGCCAATAGGCGTTTTCGAGCGAAACGGTCGCCGTCTTTTTTTTATAGATTTTCGGCGTGTCGTTGATGTTGGTAAAAAACGGCACATAGGGGGTAAAGGCGGTGGTACCGAATGCGAGCCACTGAATAGCGGCTATGCCTTCCGGTACGCCGGGACGCAGCTGAAGAATATGGGATTCCGCCGTGCGGGAAAGGGAGATTCCTCTGAACCGCGTTTTTTCATAGTCGGTTCCCGCCTTGCCGAGCGGATCGTAGACGGTTTCGTTGTAATGCGAACTCAAGATATACTGCACATCTTCTACCGAAATTAGCCTGTTCGCCTTTCGTATAAACGGGATATCGTTGGATACGGGGCTTTGCTCTATTTCGGGGTTCAGATATTTTTGTGCGAACCATGCGCGCGGCGTGTTGTACACACGGTCTTTCTCGGTTGAAGTGCCGAAAATATGCCGGAAATTAAAGCCTTCGCGGTCGGGATTGAGCTTATGCGCATCGGCAAATGCCTGAATGCCGTCCGCCCACATAAAATCACGTTCGTTTGAAAAATCGATGGTTTCGATACAGACCTGATTGGGCGCAACCGCATAGCAGTCATCGGGGATGCGCTGCGCGACCCAGTAATGTCCGCACGGGATTTCCATATACCACGCTTCATCCGCATCGGCAAAAAGGATCCCGTTGCCTTCCGCCGAACCGTATTGCGCAATCAATTTTCCTAAAAAGGCGACGCCTCCCCGCGCGGAATTGATAAACGGCGCTACGATGCTGTGGATGGCATCTTCTCCGATGCCGTCCGGCACGAGCGGATCGAATGCAAGCACACGCGGGTTGCCGTATACGCTTTCGGTTGAGCTGACGGCAATATTCTTTTCGTTGATACCCGCTTCACCGTATTCTCCTTCATCGCCCTTCAGCAGCTGAAATGCCTGAGGCGTAGAAGTGCAGCGCAGCGCCTTCTCCGGCAGCGCAACGGTAACACCGGTATTTTTCGACGTATAGGTACGGTTTTTGATCTCGCTTGCAGGCATCACGGTAAAAAGCTTAACTGAAATTGCTTCATGAAAGTCCTCGTTACGGGCAATCATTATCGAACCGTCAACTGAGGCATTTTTACCGACCAACACGGTGGTGCAAGATTGATGATGTGTGTTTTTCATATAATCGAATCTCCTATAAACCTTTTAGATTTAATGTGCGGGAAGTGCTTTTACTGCGCATCCCTAAGCGACTGACATGCATCGCAGAGTATACGCGTCAGGTATTCTTTATTCCGATAAAGCTCCGTCTCTCCCGAAGGACAGCATACGGGGTGTAGTGCGGTAAGTAGTTTACCAAGGGTATCGCGGTCGTATTCTTCACGGTTTTGCAGGCAAAGAATTTTCGGGTAATCGGTCGGCTCGGTATACTCCGTTTCCGAAGTGAGCGGCTCTTCCAACCGTTCTCCCGGCCGTACCCCGATAATTTCTATCGGTATGTCCTTCTCGGGTTCGTAGCCCATGTACCGTATCAGCTGACGGGCGGTTTCCAGAATATTGACCGGCTCGCCCATATCCAGTAAGTATGACTGCCCGTTGATGCCAACCCCGCCCGTTTGCAGTACCAGCGAACAGGCTTCCGGTATGGTCATAAAAAAAGCGCATCATATCGGGGGAGGTTACCGTTACGGGGCCTCCTTTTTTTACCTGCTCCACAAAGAGCGGAAAAATCGAGCCGCGCGAACCGAGTACGTTTCCGAACCGGACAAACATATAGGCATAGTCCGGACTACCGTATTTTTCTTTGACCCCGCGCGGCGGCATCAAGTACCATCTTCTCGTTGAGCATCTTCGATACCCCGTAAATCGATACGGGATTAACCGCCTTATCCGTCGAGATAAGTACAAAGCGTTTAACGCCGTTTTCGATACAGGCGTCGAGCAGGTTCTTAGTACCGAACACGTTGTTTTCGATGACGGCGACGGGGTTCGCTTCCATCAGTGGTACGTGCTTATAAGCCGCCGTATGAAAGACTGCATCGCAGCGGAGCTTCCCAATGATATACCGCATATACTCGCGGTCTTTCAGCTCGCCTACGATGGGCACGATCGTCGCCTTGTCGCCGACCCCTTCTTCCTGCAAGAGACGCAGTTCCTTATCGATCTGATAGATTGAGTTTTCCCCATGCCCGAATAGGTAGAGCCGCTCGGCGCCGCCTGAAAGGAGCTGCCGTGCAAGCTCGCTGCCGATAGAGCCGCCTGCACCGGTTATCAATACCCGCTTTCCGCGCAGATAGGCGAGGCTGTTCTTTAAACTGATTTTTATCGGCGTGCGTCCAAGCAGGTCTTGTGGATTTATCTCCCGTGCTTGTACAAGGTGCGCATTGCCGTCCACAATCTGCGAAATGCCGGGCAGTAATTTGATGGTGGTAAATCCTGCCTCTTTTACAATCGCATAAATTTCACGCAGCCGCTCTGCCTTTATGCTTGGAATGGCAATCAGCAGTTCATCGCGCGCCTCCACTCTGATAAGGCGGGCAACATCTTGAATCGGCCCAAGTACCGGTATCCCTTCAATCTTACTGCCGATTTTCTGCGGATCATCATCAAGGAACGCTGCGACGCGGCCGAATACGCCCTTTCGTTTTATCTCATGGGCAATCATGGTGCCTGCCAGCCCCGCCCCGATAATATAGACGGTCGGCTGTACTTTATTATTTGGAACTGTCATTTCTCCCTTCCAATTTATATGAACCGGAAGCTGCCGGTTCTATCACATCAAAAGCCAAATCGATGGGAAAGCTGTCGGTGTACATGTCGAGTAGTACCTTAGCCCGTTGCTTTCTTCTATCAACTTTGATAATTTTTCCTTCAAGCCCTTTGAGCGCTCCTTCGATAACGCATATCCGTGCATTCGCGTCAAAAAATACTTTAGACGGAGCGGTGATTTCTCCGAACGAAAGAAAATGGCGCAAAAGCGAGAGGTCGTTATCGGCAAGCGGCAGCGGATTTTGATTATTCGGCAAAAAATGATAAAAATTCGGTGTCTTACGGAGTCGCCAGCAAAGAGGAAGCGATAAGTCATCGATTTCTAAAAAGATATAGCCGGGAAATACCGGCGCATCAACTTTATGCCGTATACCTTTCTTTTTAATATACAGTACGCGGCGCGGAAAATAGGCTTCTATTTCATGATTTTCTTCATTTAATTTCCGTATTATTTTTAACAGCTCCGGTTCCTTGCCCGTTTTTACCTGCACTGCGTAATAATCCATACAATTTTCATTTTAACATAAAAAGAAAAAAAGCTCCACGGGATATAAGTCAGGTGGTGTGTGGACTCTAGGACAAGAGCCGAAAAATCTGCTATAATCCGCTATGCGGTTACAGCTTGATTGTGGGAAAGGGCATATAATAGAAACCGATTTACCGGCTTTTATCATGGGGATTGTCAATACAACCCCCGATTCGTTTTATGAACCGAGCCGTTCAACAAGTTTGGAAAAAAGCTTGATACGGGCATTAGCTTTAGAAGCGGAAGGCGCCGATATTATCGATATCGGAGGTGAATCGACTCGTCCCGGCGCTTCCTATATCAGTGAAGAAGAAGAACTTGAACGGGTCATACCGTTAATTGAAGCTGTACGGGGGCGCAGTACTGTTGCCATTTCGGTAGATACCCGGAAAGCAGCGGTTATGAAGGCCGCTTTTAAGGCTGGAGCAACACTGTGTAACGATATTTCGGCTTTAATCGATGATCCGGCACTCGGTACGCTGATTGCGGAAGAAGCCGGTGCGGTGGTTCTTATGCACAAACGGGGAACACCGCCGACCATGCAGCAAAATGTTCCGCAATACCGCAATGTAGTAACGGAAGTGCGGGACTATCTTGAAGCACGGGTGGCGCATGCTTTAAACTGCGGAATAGCGCATGAGCGTATCATTATCGACTATGGTATCGGCTTTGGGAAAACGGCTGAAGATAATTACCGGCTGATTGCGGCAAGCGCATACTTTACCGGCTTAGGATACCCGCTGCTAGTAGGCCTTTCGCGGAAGTCGTTTATCGGCTACGTTACCGGAGAACCTCCCGAAAAGCGCCTTGCAGGAACGCTTGCCGCAACGATGTATGCGGTGCAGCAAGGAGCTTCTATCGTACGGGCACACGATGTTGCCGAAACACGAGAACTATTACTGGTGTTAAAGGAATTGCAAAAATATGGAACTACTTAGGGATATGTTGTCATTCTATCTTTCCTATATCGGGCCGGCACTGGATATACTCCTTCTCGCGTTCCTGATGTATAAGTCATATCAGATACTGATTAAAACGCAGGCAGCACAGCTCGGGAAGGGTGCCTTATTGATGCTCCTTATTTACGCAGTTGCATTCCTACTGCACCTTACGACGCTGCTTTGGATATTGAACATGCTCGCAACCGGAGTTGTTATCGGTGCAGCGATTATCTTTCAACCCGAACTGCGGAGAATGTTCCTGACGATGGGACAAAACGATTGGTTCAGACGTTCCCGATCTCAACACAGCCATATCGACTACGTGTTAACCGCCGCCGAACGCCTTTCTGCAGAGCGCCGCGGAATGCTGGTCATATTTTTAAGGCAGAATAATTTAAAAGAGATTATCGAAAACCCCTCTGCAACCCGAATCAATGCGGAGATTAGCTCAAATCTTCTTGTTACCATTTTTGAATTTGACACTCCGTTGCATGACGGAGCAGTCGTTATCGATAACGGGCGGATTATTGCGGCGGGCTGCTATCTGCCGCTTACCAAGCAAGAGGATATCAACAAGAGCTTTGGGACACGGCACCGTGCGGCGCTTGGTATTGCCGAAGAAACCGATGCGGTTGTGCTCATCGTGTCCGAAGAATCGGGGGCAATCAGCCTCGCGTACGATTCAAAGCTGTATTACGACCTTACCACGGACAATATCGAATCGGAGCTGACCTATCTGCTCAAAGTCAAGGCAAAGACCCAAAACATCGAGACATCCGAAGGAAGCGCTTCATGAATATAAAACAAATATTACTCCGGCTTACCGAAAATTGGCCGGCTAAAATTATCTGTCTTGTCTTTGCCGTTTTCCTTTCGGAATTTTATCGCGGAACTCTATTGGATAAACGATATCTCATTGTACCGCTTACGATTGAAAATAACGGCCTCCTCACACCTGCGGAACAATATCCCGCAAAGATAAAGGTTAGCATTTGGGGCGATGCAATCGGAATCGGTTCCATCGATGAAAATGATATTATTGCTTTTATCAATATATCCGATTTTAAAACCGAAGGGACGTATCGAATACCGATCAAAACTCGGTTGGCGGGGACGGTAACGCCGCTCGGCAATATGGAAATTAGTACGGAACCGGCAATTTTAACGCTTCGATTGGCGACAAGTATACGCAAACAGGTGCCCGTTACGCTTTCTTTAAAAGGGATCCCAGCCGACGGATATGAGGTAACCGAAAGTTCGCTGGAACCGGCAGCTGTTGAAATTGAATGTCCTGCCGAACTCGTTGAAAAAATCAACGAACTTGTGACTGAGCCGCTTTCGATAGAAGCGCGTACGAGCGGTTTTTCGGGAACAGCCGCCATCATCAACAACAACCCGTTAATTTCTATCGTCGGTAAGGCACAGGTACAACATACGGTAAAAAATAAACGAAACAACTATCCAAAAAAAATTTGATAACATCCCTCTTTATTTTGAAAAACAAAACAAAGGACTATCGATAACTGCTGATACAAAAACCGGTAGCTTGGAAGTACAGGGACCAAAAAAACTGCTGGAAACATGGAGCCCTTCCGAAAATATATTAACAGTGTCGTGTGAAAGTATTACCGAGCGGGGGTGTGTATACGCTGCCTGTTTTTCCGGTATTATCGACAGAATATTCAAAACTGCATGTACTGCAAGTAAGTCCTAAATCGGTGCAGGTAACAGCGGAATTTCCGGAGGTATCGGAAGGGGATGAAATGCATAGATGATTGTCGGTTTCGGAATAGATGCCGTTGCTATCAGTCGTATACGGCGGTGGATGGAAGATGAAGGACTGCTTGCTCGCTTTTTTCATCCGCAAGAATTGAGGGAAACTAAAAGTAGAGGCTTGACCGCTGCCTACTCTTTGGCAGCCCGCTTTGCCGCGAAAGAAGCGTATGGAAAAGCGCTCGGTACAGGATTAAAAGGGATAACACTAAAAAATATTCTCGTTACCAATAATCCGAACGGAAAACCTGAATTGACACTCTTAGGAGATGCAGCAACGCCATTCAAGCGTATCTGCGGTACCCGTATCCATCTTTCACTGACCCATGAAAGTAATATGGCTATTGCAGCTGTAATATTGGAAAGTTAGTAGTCAGACACGGGGAACGCCAAAAAAGCAACCGACTATTGAGATATTCCCGAATACCCGGTATGTTTACAAGGAGATCTGTAGTATGAAACGTGAAGAAGATCAGCAAAGCAAAAAAGAAGTAGCTATTTCTTATTATTCCAAGGATCAGATTGAATGTCCCGTATGCGGGGCAAAGTTTAAACGAGAAGAAATGTATTCCGGTGGCGGCCGCGTTATCGCCGGTGATTTAACGGAGGAATTGCGCCGCTTATATGAACCGTCGGCGAAATACGGAGAGGTCTATCCACTTATCTACAGTATGACCGTTTGTCCGCAATGTTTATACACAGGATTTACCCAGGACTTTAGAGTTATTGAAAAGCCGATTGCCGAAAGATTACTCGAAGCTATGAATGAGCGCTACAGTGCGGTAAAAGGTCTTTTTGGGTATATTGATTTTAATACTGCCAGAACACTTCATGCAGGAGCGGCGTCCTATTATCTGGCCTTACTCTGCTACGACCATTTCGATTCAAAATATTCTCCTACTATTAAGCAGGCAATATGTGCGCTTCGCGCCGCGTGGCTCTTTTCAACGCTCGGAGAAAAAGAACCGGAGGAGAATTACACCTATATTTCAAAACTCTTTTATCAGAAAGCGCTGTTCTTATATCGACGAGCGCTTGAATTGGAAACAACCGGTAAAGAGATGATAGCAGGTTTAAAATCCTTCGGGCCTGATGTAGATAAAAATTATGGGTACGACGGCGTTATTTATCTGGGAGCATTATTGGAGTACCGGTACGGTCAGAGGCAAGATGCCGAAACGCGGCTAAAACGGCTTGAAATGCATAAAATCGCGTTGGCAAAACTATTCGGCCTCGGAAAATCCTCCAAAGCTAAGCCCGGCCCTATTTTGGAACATGCCCGCACTCTCTATGATGCATTAAAACTCGAATTAAAAGAAACCGATGACGACGACTGATCCCGATCCGGCTATCCCGCAACGGAATATTCTGCTCCGTATTTCATACGACGGAACACATTTCCACGGATGGCAGAAACAGCTGCGGCACGGACAAGAATCGTTCCGCACCGTGCAGGGCGAAATAGAGCAGGCATTGGCGCTGCTACATAAGCACCCCGTCGAGCTTTTCGGTTCGGGGAGAACCGATGCGGGCGTCCATGCGTGCGGGCAGGCTGCTCATTTTTTTACCGATATAGCGCGGATTAAACCGGAAAGTTTTATTCCGGCGCTCAATTCCGCACTGCCCAAGGATGTCCGGATTATGGAAGCAGTTCACGTTTCCGATAACCTGCATGCCCGTTTCAGTGCCCGATCCCGTACATACCGGTATTTCATCCATTGTGGGAAAACCGCTTTTGCGCATCAATTACCCTATTGCTGGCACATACGGCGAGAACCGAATATTAACCTGCTCAACAAGATGGCAAGCGTCCTATCAGGCGAGTTGGATTGTACGACGTTCTCTGCCGCAGGCGATCAAAGTAAAAGTAAATCGCGCTATATCTATAGTGCTCATTTTTTTACCGATCGGGAGTTTCTGGTGTTTGAAATTTCCGCCAATGCCTTTTTGTGGCGCATGGTACGCTCGATAACCGGTACTTTACTGCACTATGAGCAGCAGAACGGCACAAAAGAGGATTTTGAGGCTGTGCTTCGCTCAAAAGACCGCCGGAATGCGGGAGAAACCGCTCCTCCGCAAGGGCTTTTTTTGTGGTCGATTGAGTATCCGCAAAATTTACTGACACCACTGGCGGAAGCCGTGATAATCGGATAAAAGTACATTCTGAAATACCATTTGCCGTTAGCCTTTTGAAATAGACGGCACAGATGCCCCGTATATTTCAAAAGGTTAAAAGTCCTTCCATTTTATGCTGTTTTACAGTATATTCATGTTTTATCGTTTTTAGATAGGAGAAATTAATTAGATAGGAGAAACTATATGAAAAAACCATTAGTACCGATTACCCTGCTCTGCGGATACTTAGGCGCGGGCAAAACAACCTTGATGAATATGATCCTTGCGAACCAAAAGGGGTACAAGGTGGCAGTCATTGTCAACGATATCGGCGAAATCAACGTCGATGCCAGTTTGATAGAGAAGGACGCCAATATCACGGATAAAAGCAGCCTTGTGCCGCTTACCAACGGCTGTATCTGCTGTACGCTTAAAACCGATCTTGTGATGCAGATTGAAAACCTCATTGCGTCGGGAAAGTATGACTATCTGCTGATTGAATCGAGCGGCGTATGCGAGCCAATGCCGATTGCGCAAGCTATTGAAACAATCGAAAACGGCTACTTGGATAATGTCGTCAGCGTTGTCGATGCAAAGCGGCTGGTGGATGAATTTTCCGAGGGGGCGCAGCTGTTAAAAAAGGATATGGGAGAAGAAGATATCGAATCGCTCCTTGTCCAGCAAATTGAGTTTTGCTCCACGCTCATTATCAATAAAAAAGATTTGGTAACGGAAGATCAGATGAAAAAGGTGCGGGCGGTTGTCACTAAGCTTCAGCCCCATGTGAAGGTGATAGAGACAGCGCGGTGTCAGGTACCGCTCGAGGATCTGCTTGCGACAAAGCGGTTTGACTTTGAAAAAGTCTTTGAAAGTGCGGGCTGGGTCGCCGAACTGGAAAAACGTGCGGAAGAAGACGATGATGATGAAGAGTGCGACCACGACCATGAGCACTGCGATCACGATCACCATGACGAGCACGAACACCATGGACATGAACATCACGAACATGATGAGCATGGAGAACACGGGCATCACCATCATCATCACGAACATAAACATGAAGGTGCGGATGAGGATGAGTACGGTATCGGCTCTTTTGTGTACTACCGCCGCCGCCCGTTTAATAGAGGAAAGCTTGAAAAATACGCTGGGGTATGGCCGCGTAATATTATCCGCTGTAAGGGTGTCGTCTGGTTCAGCGATGAACAAGATATGGCCTACGTCTTTGAAACTTCGGGGCGGCAAATCCAAGCGGGGGCTTCCGGCAGATGGCTTGCAACTGCCTCTAAGCGAGAGCAGGAAAAAATTCTCGCCCGAGAACCTCGGATGAGGGAAGAATGGGATGAAAAAGTCGGCGACCGGATGATTAAGCTCTGCATTATCGGGCAAAAGCTTGATAAAAAGAAGATTTGCGCGGACTTGGATGCCCTGCTCGATTAGCAAAATGCTAAACAAAAACCGTTTTTAATAGATTAAACCTGTTCGACAACGCAGTTATCGAACAGGTCTGTTTTGTAAGGTGAGATAAATGGAAGAAATAAAGGCAAGACCTATCGGCTCGGCTGAAAACAAGATGGGCGTTATGCCGATTATGAAGCTCGTCCTCAATATGTCGCTGCCGATGATGTTTTCGATGTTCATTATGGCGTTGTATAATATCGTCGACAGTATCTTTGTGGCAAAAATCAACGAGGATGCGTTGACAGCCGTATCGCTTGCCTTTCCCATCCAAAACCTGATGATTTCCTTTGCCGTAGGGACGGGGGTCGGCGTTAATGCCCTACTGTCCAAACGGCTCGGTCAGCGGAATCAAGCGGATGTCAATAAAACCGCGATGAACGCCGTTTTTCTGGCGGCCTGTAATTTTATCGTCTTTTTTATCGCAGGGATTCTACTGGTGCGCCCGTACCTTGCCTCGCAGGGAGTAGACGCCGGAATTGTTTCCTACGGGGAAGCGTATTTGGATATTGTGCTCCGTATGTCGTTTGCGCTCTTTTTCGGTATTACGTTTGACCGGCTGCTCCAATCGACGGGACTTACGCTGTATACAATGTATTCACAGCTTTCCGGTGCGATTTTCAATGTGATATTCGACCCGCTGCTGATTTTCGGGATCGGGCCGTTTCCTAAAATGGGTATCCGAGGGGCGGCGCTTGCAACCGTATTGGGACAGATCCTCGGCCTTTGTGTTTCGGTTTTCTTTAACCTAACAAAAAACCATGAAATTCAGTTTAAGCTTAAAAACCTACTTCCCGAACCGCGCATCGTTGCGGAAATTTATAAAGTCGGCGTGCCGTCGATTCTTCTCAGCTCGATAACATCGATTACCACCTACTTTCTCAATATCATCCTCAGTGCTTTTTCGAGCACTGCGATCGCGGTGTATGGTGTGTACTTTAAACTGAATAGCTTTATCTTCATGCCGGTGTTCGGGTTGAATAACGGTATGGTGCCCATTATCGCGTACAATTACGGAGCACGGAACAGAAAACGGATTACGGCGACGATACGGAACGGCCTTTTTCTCGCTATGGGGATTATGCTTTTCGGAATGGCACTTTTTGAACTGTTCCCTGCGCAGCTTTTGGGGCTATTCGACGCCTCCCCCGCGATGCTCGCGATCGGTGTTCCTGCAATCCGCATCATCGCATGTAGCTTCCTCGGGGCGGCACTCGGCATCACCTTTTCTTCGGTGTTTCAAGCATTCGGCAACGCGGTCTACAGTATGATCGCGACGTTTGTGCGTCAAATTGTCGCGCTGCTTCCGGCGGCATATTTGCTTTCGATGTCCGGCGATGTCAATGCTATCTGGTGGTCGTACCTCATAGCCGAAGTTGTCTCCATCATCGCATGTATCTTTTTTATGCATCGCATTTACAAAGAAAAGATCGAGCCGCTGCCGGTGTAAGGGCGATGTATTTTATGAAGCCTTTAAGAACATTGTTATAAAAGAAAGGAGCTGGTATGCAGGAAATCATTGATTTACTGGAAAACGATGCGCGGCTGAGTCCGCAGGATATTGCCGCAATGACGGGTAAGTCCGAGGAAGAGGTTCGCGCTGCCATTAAAAAATTAGAGGATGAGGGCATCATCTTAAAATATGCTGCGGTTATCAACCGTGAACGGCTTGCAAGCAGCGATACGGTATCTGCGATGATAGAAATTCAGGTTGCACCGGCGAGGGAACACGGATTTGACCGCATTGCGGAGCGGATATATCGGTACCCGCAGGTAAAGACGGTACAGCTGATGTCCGGCGGATATGATCTGCATGTGCTGGTCGAAGGAAAAGATTTAAAAGAGGTTGCCTTTTTCGTGTCGGAAAAACTCGCCTCGCTGGAAGGAGTGATCAGTACACGTACTCATTTTGTGCTAAAGACCTATAAAGAAAACGGGACGTATTATATCGACCCCAAAAAAGATCCCCGTGAAGAGATTACTGCATAATGGACAGACCCGATAAATTTTCCAACCGGATTGTGAGCGTCGCTCCTTCCGGTATCCGCCGTTTTTTTGAGCTTGCCGCCGGACAAGATGATATTATCTCTCTGGGGGTAGGGGAGCCTGATTTTGCAACGCCGTGGGTTATGCGCGAGGAAGCGTGGTATCATCTCGAATGCGGGCATACATCCTATACTTCAAACTGGGGGCTTGAACCGCTCCGCAAGGCGATTGCCGGTTATTTGAACCGCTACGGCATGTCGTATTCTCCTAAAAACGAGGTACTGATTACTTTCGGCGTTTCGGAAGCAATCGATATTGTGTTCCGTTCCATTCTGAATCCGGGAGATGAGGTGATTGTTGCGGAACCGTGCTATGTTTCGTATCAGCCCTTGGTTGCGCTCTGCGGGGCGAAACCGGTTGGGCTGGATACCTCGGCGGATAACTTTATCCCGACTGCGGCGGCCATCGAAGCGCTTATTACGCCGAAAACCAAGGCGCTGATTATCTGTAGCCCGAACAATCCCACCGGTACGATGATTCCTGCTGATGAGATGGAAAAGATCGCCGCCGTCGTTAAAAAGCATAAGATTTGGGTGCTGTCCGACGAGGTGTATTGCGAACTTCGGTATGAAGCGCCGCATGTGTCTATCGGTTCCTTTCCCGGAATGAAGGATTACTGCATTATCCTCAACGGGTTTTCAAAGTCCTTTGCGATGACCGGCTGGCGTATCGGGTTTATCGCCTGTCCGCAGGAGCTGATGGCGCAAATTCATAAAATTCACCAGTATGCGGCAATCTGCGCCCCCATTATGAGCCAATATGCGGCGCTGGAAGGTTTGGAGCGCGGCTGGGACGAGGTTGAGCGGATGCGGATTTCCTACCGGCAGCGGCGCAATTTGATGATGAAGAGCTTTGACTCGATGAATATTCCGTATATAATGCCCGACGGCGCATTTTACCTCTTTGTCGATATTCGCAGTACCGGTTTAAGTTCGGAAGATTTTGCGGTTAAGCTGATTACCGACTACAAAGTTGCCGTTGTTCCCGGGCACGTGTTCGGGAGCGGCGGCGAAGGCTTTGTCCGCTGCTGCTACGCTACCGACATCAGCAAAATACGGATTGCGCTTGAACGTATCGGCAGATTCTTGAAAGGTGAACCACTATAATGGCAAAGTTGAAAAATATAGAAATTATCGCAATGGATTTGGACGACACCCTTTTGCGGGATGATCTGACGATCTCCGATTATACGGTATCGGTGTTGCAGGCATTAATGAAAAAGGGTGTGTTGACGCTGCTCGCTTCGGGGAGAAGTCCCCGTTCGGTGCATTCGTACGCGCAGCGGATCGGTTCGGATAAAACGGAAAGCTATATCCTGTGCAACAACGGAACACAGATATTGACCTCCGATATGAAGCTGGAAATCATCAGCCGCTGCCTCGGCGCCGATCTTGCGCTTGAGATTTACGATTATATCGAGTCGCAAAATCTCTCTTGTCATCTCTACTTTGACGATACCATTTATATCGTTAAACGGACGGTTTTTTCGGATAGGGATGCGCATCTGACAAAAATGAAGATTGTCGTACCGAAGGACTATCGGGAAATTTTGCGCACCAAGCCGGTGTATAAGCTCCTCATTCCTGCAGAGCCGGAAATTATCGCTGCCGTCGAACCTGAGTTTAGAAAACGGTTCGGTACGCGGGCAGTCCTGTTTACCAGTAAGCCGTATTTTTTGGAAATCATTCCGTTGGATACCGGTAAGGGGGAATTCCTACAGGAGCTGGCATGGCTGCTCGGTGTCAGAAGTGAGGCTGTGATGGCATTCGGCGACAGCATGAATGATGAAACAATGATTCGCTATGCGGGATACGGCATCGCTATGAAAAACGGTCTCGACGCTATCAAAGATATTGCGTACGCAGTAACAGACTATACCAATAACGAAGACGGCATCGCCCGCTTTTTAGAGAAGTACGTGCTGTAGTGTATAAGATGCGGTACCTTCTTTCTGTGCGAAATTTTGGATAAAATTTCGCACATTTTTTTCTAGCAGACGGATAACCGCATCAGGAAAAATTGATAAACATCGCAGAATAATTGAGGTCGCGAGACCATTTGAACCATCTTCAACTGTTGTACATCCGTGTACAACAGTTGAAGGCGAGTTTTGTGCACGCACAAAACATCGCTGCTGTATGGAACCTCTGCCATCCTTGGCAGTTCTGGTTGAACGGCCTCAATTATTCTGCGGGGATAACAAAAGAGCCTGATGCAGTTACCCGGATTTTTTTATAGGTGTACGGTTGCAAAATTTCCATATCCGTGATACCGTGTTACATAGCTATTAAAAAAGGTTATAAATACAGTAAACTACCATGGAACAAAACAATTTATTGACCGTTAAAAATTTGCACACGGCTTTCCGTATCGACGGCAACTATTATGATGCCGTTGATGGGGTATCGTTTGACGTTCATCCCAATGAGATGCTTGCGATTGTAGGGGAATCCGGCTGCGGGAAAAGCACTATCGCAATGTCTATTATGGGATTGCACGATATGCGTTTTACCCGCGTTTCGGGCGAAATCCTCCTGAACGGCAGGGATTTGCTGACACTCCCCGAAGACGAGATGAACAAGATCCGCGGAAAGGATATCGGATTTATCTTTCAGGATCCGCTTGCTTCACTTAATCCGCTGCAGCGGGTAGGGAAGCAGATTGAAGAAGCCCTGTTGTACCATACCAGCCTCAGCGAAAAAGAGCGGCAGGAGCGGGTTTTGCAGCTTTTAAACGATGTCGGTATCCAGAACCCCAAGCGTACGGCGCAGCGATTCCCGCATGAGCTTTCCGGTGGAATGAGGCAGCGGGTACTTATCGCAACAGCACTGTCCTGTAATCCTTCTCTTATCATTGCCGATGAGCCGACGACGGCACTCGACGTAACGATCCAAGCGCAGATTCTTGATCTTATCAAAGACCTGCAGGAAGAACACAAGGCGGGTATCATCCTTATCACCCATGACCTCGGTGTCGTCGCACAGGTAGCCGACCGTGTTGCGGTTATGTATGCGGGGCAGATTGTCGAACTGGCTACCGTGCAGGAATTGTTTACTCATCCCTTGCATCCGTACACCCGTTCTTTGCTTAAATCGATTCCGCAGGCCGATAAAGACGATGATATGCTGCACGTTATTAAAGGTATGGTTCCGTCGCTAAAAAAACTCAAGCATACGGGCTGTCGGTTTGCCGACCGTATTCCGTGGATTCCGGCCGAAGAACATGAAGAAACTCCCGTCTTACATGAAGTAAGTCCCGGGCATTTTGTTCGCTGCTCCTGCTGGAAAAATTTCCGGTTCGAGGGTGAGGTTTAGAGGAGGCGGATATGGCATTATTGGAAGTAAAAGATTTAAAAGTGCATTTCCCTATCCGCGGCGGCTTTTTCAATACGATACAAGACTATGTTCGGGCGGTGGACGGTGTTTCTTTTCAGATTGAAGAAGGAAAAACTTACGGCCTTATTGGGGAATCCGGTTCGGGGAAAACCACCATCGGCAAAGCGATTGTCGGGTTGGAACAGCCTACCGGCGGCGAAATCCGCTTCAAAGACAGCCTTGTAAATACCAAGGCGCAGCGAAAAAAGATTAAATATAACGAAAATGTTCAAATGGTATTTCAGGACGTTATGTCAAGCCTCGACCCCAAAAAACGTATCCGCGACATTATTGCGGAACCCATCAGAAACTTTGAACGGCTTTCAAAGCATGAAGAATTAAAGAAGGTGCTTTCACTGTTGCAGATTGTTGGAATTCCGCCCGATGGCTTATATAAATATCCGTATGAATTTTCGGGCGGGCAGCGGCAGCGCATCGGCGTTGCGCGTTCAATTGCCGTTAATCCGCGGCTCATTGTGGCGGACGAGCCGGTTTCCGCACTTGACCTTTCGGTGCAGGCGCAAATTCTCAACTTTCTCAAAGAGATTCAGCGTGAATTTATGCTGAGTTACCTGTTTATTTCGCACGACTTAGGCGTTGTCAAACACATGTGCGATTACATCTATATTATGTACCGCGGTCGGTTCGTAGAGGCGGGAACGCGGGAAGATATTTACCGTAACCCTATGCATATCTACACCAAGCGACTTATTGCGGCAATTCCCGAAATGAATGTCGAAATGCGCGATGAATATAAAAAGCGCCGTGCCGAAATTGAAGAAATATACAAGCGTGAATCGGAGCGCTACTTTAGCCCCGAAGGGCGAGTGTACGATTTAAAGAAAATCAGCGATACCCATTACGCTGCGTTGAAGGATTAGGGGGAAGAGTATGTGGAAGACAATAATACGCCGTATCCTTATTATGATACCGCAGCTATTTATATTGAGTGTTTTGGTTTTCTTAATCGGGAAGATGATGCCCGGTGATCCGTTTACGGGACTTGTCGGTAATCCGAACATCAAGGCAAGCCGTATCGAAGAACTGCGGGAGAAAGCCGGTTTAAACGATCCGTGGCCGGTTCAGTATAAGAATTGGATGGGGCGGATTTTGCTGCACGGTGATTTCGGTGTATCCTATACCTATAAAATCCCGGTAACCGATAAAATCAAATTGCCTGCACAGAACACCCTGTGGCTTTCACTTTTAACGGTTGTGTTAACGTATGCAATTGCCGTTCCGCTCGGTATCCGTGCCGGCCGCTATAACGGGTCGAAATTCGATAAGGCGGTGCTGGTCTATAACTTTATCACGTACGCAATTCCGACGTTTATCCTCGGTCTTTTGAGCCTTTTGCTGTTCGGCTATCGGCTGAGGATTTTCCCCACGTCGGGATTTGTCGGGTTGGAAGCTATGGGAAATACCGGCCGTTATATTGCGAGCAGAATATATCACATGCTGCTGCCGGCAATTACGGCGGCGGTACTACGTACGACGGGGATTGTGCAATACTTGCGTAACGAGGTTATCGATGCGAAGAGTCAAGATTATGTTAAAACGGCGCGGAGTAAGGGCGTACCGATCGATAAAGTCTATACGCACCATATTTTTCGAAATTCCTTGTTGCCGATAGCGGCCTTCTTCGGCTTTACGGTAACGGGGTTGCTCGCCGGTTCGATCTTTATCGAAACGATTTTTATGTATCAAGGAATGGGCTTGCTGTTTATCGAAGCGATTATGTCGCGCGATTATTCGATTATCAATGCGCTTACTTTGTTGTACGGTACGCTCGCCCTGTTCGGTAGTTTGATTTCGGACATTATTATGATAATCGTTGATCCGCGGATCAGAATTGAATAAGATCATCAACTGATGTACCTCCTTGTACATCAGTTGATTTTGAGAGGGTATTATGGAAAAAACGGCATTTGATATTGATACTATAGATGAAGCGACGTTAAAAGAAATGTCTTCCGTGCCATCGTTTTGGAAGATTGTAAAGACAGAATTTAAACATGATAAAGCGGCAATCGTTGCGCTTGGCATATTGGTTATTATCTTTGCGGTGATTATCATCGGTGGTTTTGTGCTTGATACGGAAACGGTCATGAAGGTAAGCTTACGGGATAAGTTCTCGGTACCCGGCAAAAAATTCTTGCTCGGTGCAGATCTCGGCGGTCGGCCGATTTTGCCTCAGCTGATTATCGGAGCGCGCAATTCCATTCTCATCGCATTCAGCGTAACCATTATTACCGAAATCGTCGGCGTCTTTTTCGGCTTGATTACCGGTTTTTACGGCGGAAGGGTTGATAACATCATTATGCGTATTTGCGACTTTATTCTTATCCTGCCGGTTGTTATGCTGATTATCGTCTTTGTAACTATCGTACCGACCTATAATATTTGGACGTTTATTTTTATTATGTCCGCTTTTTATTGGACGGGAGTTACTCGGCTCGTGCGCAGTAAAGCCTTGTCTGAAAACCATCGCGATTATGTGAATGCCTCGCGGATCATGGGTACCGGAGATTTTAAGATTATGTACGGGGGAATCTTACCGAATATTGCTTCCATCATTATCGTTGACTTTACACTCGGTATGGCAGGCAATATCGGTATAGAAACGGGAATGAGCTTTCTGGGCTTCGGACTTCCGCCGACATCACCGTCGCTCGGTACGCTGATCGGCTATGCGCGTGACCCGGGAACCATTTCCGGCAAGTTGTGGGTATGGCTGCCTGCGTCCATTCTTATTATGGTGTTAATGCTGTGTATCAACTACGTCGGACAAACGATAAAACGTGCCTCCGATGCAAAGCAGCGTTATAAATAAAGAGAGCATCTTTAAAAACCTAACCGGTTTTTTGAGAGTTTTAAGAGGAGGAAAACAATGTCAAAAGGTTTAAAACGCGCTGCGTTTTTATGTGCGGTAATGTTGGCGCTTGTCAGCTGTGGCGGTAAGACGGAACAAAAGCAGACTGCACAGAATGGCGGGGATGATGCAGGGGATAAGACATTAAAACTGATGTTTCCGCAAATGATTGAGCGGGAAGGATCGGCTATTAATGGTGGCACCTTTGTATACGGTTTTGTATATGATACGCCGTGGAAAGGAGTGTTTAATACCTTCCTGTATCAGGATAATCCTACGTATGAGGTGATGCGTCCACGGATCGGTAAGTTTATGACCGACGGCCCCGAATCATGAAATTAAAGACGGCTACTGTACCATGACATTCGATCGCGAGGCAAAAACGGCAACATACCACATAAACGAAAAACTTACCTGGTCGGATGGAGTGCCGGTAACGGCTGAGGATATTATTTTTTGTCTATGAATGTGTCGGACATCCTGACTATACGGGCATTCGCTATGACAGCGAGTATGAAAATGTTGTGGGTATGGTCGAGTACCACAAAGGTGAGGCGAAAACCATCTCCGGTGTAAAAAAGATAGATGATAAAACGGTAGAAGTTACCTTTAAAAATTTTTTCCCGGGCATTTTATGGGGTTCGGGACTTACTTATGATGCGGAACCCTATCATTACCTCAAAGATATTCCGTTAACGGAAATGGCTTCTCACGACCGTGTACGGAAAACGCCGCTCTCCTGCAGCCCGTTTGTGATCAATTCTATGGTAGAAGGTGATATAATTGAATATGTGCCCAATCCCTATTGGTACGGTAGAAAAATTGCGATCGATAAGCTCATTGTAAAACGGATTGCTCCGACCTCTGCTGCCGCGGCAATAAAAGCGGGTGAAGTTGACGCCATTCAATTCAAAGCCGATTTATACGATCAATTCGTTGAGCTTGATGATGAGGGTAAAACAATTCTTGACGAAAACGGAAAACCGAAAATGAAAATCGATAATATCGATATTGTCGGTAATATCGAAAACACTTATACATACGTCGGATTTAAATTCGGGACGTGGAATAAAGAAAAAGAAATGTGCGAAATGTTCCCCGACGGCGGTAAATTTAAAGATAAGGCTCTGCGTCAGGCTATCGGTTATGCAATGGATAACGATGGTATCAATGCCATCTACTACCACGGTTTGCGTGTTACGGCAAATTCGTTTATTACACCGTACCATCCCGGTTTCTACGATGTCTCACGGAAAGGTTATTCCTACGACCCTGATAAAGCAAAACAACTGCTTGACGAAGCAGGCTACAAGGATGTCGACGGGGATGGCTACCGCGAAACGCCTGACGGAAAACCGCTTAAAATCAATTTCATGTTTATGAGCGGCAGCGATGTAGCGGCTCCGATTGCGAATTACTATATCCAAAACTGGAAAGATGTCGGTTTAAATGTCGCGCTGAATGACGGCCGGTTGATCGAATTCAATGCGTTCTATGATAAGCTGCAAGATGACGACCCGACGGTAGAGATGTATTCCGCGGCATGGGGAGTCGGATCCAATCCCGAACCGACCGGCCTTTACGGAAAAGTTGCGCAGTTTAATTTGGAACGTTGGGTAAATGAGAAAAATGAGGAGCTTCTTGCCAAAATAACTTCCGAAGCTGCTTTTGACGAAGCATTCCGTGCTCAAGCTTATAAAGAATGGGACGAGAATATTCTTGAAGAAGCTCCTGCGATTCCGACTGCTTATCGTATGAAATTGTATGCGGTAAACAAGCGGACAAAGAACTGGGATCAACAGTTCGTTACCGGTTGGGATTGGTGCGACCTAGCTCTGATTAACGATAAGCCTGCCGTTAATATGATGAAATAACGGTAGCCAAGTAAAAATAATGATTGGGGATAACACTGGTCGGTCAAACAAAACCGATCAGTGTTATTTGCATTTAAAGTAAATTAAAATTGTTATGAGGTTATAGCGCATGATACGAAAACAGCAGGAATTTTGGGGAAAATTAGTTATTTTCACCGGTATTAGTTTGGTTTTTGCATTTTTTATGCTGGCGTTGAGTCCCCGCTTTTCATTTTTAGGGCGATTGATTTCGGCAAAAGACCTTACATTGATGGTAACTCAATACCGGATACTCCCGAATTTCAGCTTTCTTACTCGTTTCGGCTTCGCCTTTGGAATCTTTGCTATTGCTTCAATTATGGCCTCACTTGGGACTGTTTTTTTGTCTCGTAGGGTTCGGGAAAGAGTGTATAAAGAAACGGAGACTGCTCTTTTTGATACTTTTATCAATAGATTGCGCTTTTGCTATACACGTGAAAACCTTATTGAAGCTATCCAGCAAGAACTTGAATACAAGGCTGATTGTTCTGTCTTGCTCACCAATACCGATACCGATTTAGTTATATACGGCAGTACGTCTGCGTATGTTTCGGATCCTGATGTATATGCAAAGCTGGCGCACCGATTCTCGGTCGAATGGCTTGACCACTGGGGAGAAAATATTTATTTATTGGATTCCGATATGCAGATGACCTCTGACAGAAAGAAAGCACGAGGTTTGGTTATTGCATACGGCTCTTCACGCCTTTTTATTATCTGCCGATATATCCGTTCCGTTGAGCCGGAGATTTTTTCTCAGCTTTTTAAAGAATTTAAAAATTATTTCGGACGTGAAAAAACGCTTTCTCAACTGCTCTATTATTCGGAACTCGCACAGGAGTGGCAGATGGTTGCAAACACTCAGCGTGCATTCCTGCCTCAAAAAATACCGGCACTTGACAAGTTAGAAATTGGCGTTTATTTCCGACCGTTAGTAAACGTGTCCGGCGACTATTATGATATTATTCCCATCGATGAGGATAAGACACTTATTATTACGGGGGATGTTTCAGGAAAAGGACTTGCTGCAGCGCTCGTTATGGGGGTTGTCGTAAATACAATACGGATTATGGAAAATAAAGAGGATTTAGCCGGCCTGATCCTTGCAATAGATAGCGCTATTAAACGTATGAGTCTCCTTGATAAATATACCGTTGTGTTTTTAGGGTTGATCGATACCAAAGCGATGAAAATACGTTATGTCAACGCTTCGATGGAAGCGCCGATGATTTTTACCCATGCTGCGGAAGGATACAAAGTAAAGCAGCTTGATTCGAATTGTTCCGTTATCGGAATCATCGACATCGATTCGGTTGATGTCGATGAAAAACCTTTATACCGTAACGATTTACTGGTTATTACAACGGATGGAATTCCTGAAATAACGAATGAAGAGGGCGTAGAACTCGGCAGTAACGAAATTTATATTAAATCGATCAAATCTTTTGCCTCGTCGGATGCATCGACTATTGCTTCAAAGGTAGCAGATTTGGGGCTTACTTACAGTGCCTCAAAAGCGTTCCGCGATGACACTACTATTTTAGCAGTAAAATTAAAGGGATAATGTATGGGTTTAATTTTCTTTACTTATTTTTTTGCCGTATCACTTTTTGTGAACTCCTCCTATCTTGCATTTCATAAATCGAACCGTATTAATGTCCTTTTAAATAAGATTACGGTACCGGCTTCTCTTGTTGCGCTTTGTATTGCCGTTTCTATTCATCTGGTTTTTTATAAACAAATCGGACTGCAGCGTATCATATCAACTGCTACCTTATTCTTTATGCTGCTTACTTCTTATCATATTGTCGATATGGCTCTTGTTCTCTCTGAATTGAAAACGTACAAGATAATGCAAAAAGTGAATACGGTAGTCCATCTCGCCGGTATCGGACTTATCGTATTCTATGTGGGTAGATTTCAATGGAACCCGCTGAAAGGTTTCTATTTTGTACAGCGCGATGTGTTTCCGGGCATGAGCGGTATTAGACTGTTTCAGTATATTTATGTATTTTTTACCTCTGCGGTTTCGATAGCAATATGTTTTATAAAAATATTTTTTGTTAAAAGTAATATCCATCGTCAACAGCTGTTTTTACATACTCTTGCCATCGGGCTTGGCCTCGCGATATGGATTGCAGAAGGCTATTATTTCTTGATGTTTTCTTGGGTGTTCGCATTTATACCGGTCGGTTATGCTGCAATGTTGGCGTTTGACAATATAATATTCTCACTGACGCGCGTATTTGATATTAAACAAATCGCTTTCGGCCTTATCCGATTTGTCCTTTTTACAGCTATCTTTGCAGGGGCTGCAGGTTTTACGACGGCACTTATTATGCAGTTTATTCATTCAGTCGGCGGCTGGATAGTTTTAATTATAGTTTCGTGTATTATTCTTTTCTTTATCCGCAGTTTTGTTTCCGGTAAGCTTGAATATGTTTTCGGTAAAACGACGGATTACGAAGTAATGCTGGACACTGAGTTGCAAAAACTTGATTTTGGGAAAGGCCACGATACCGTGTTGGAATCTTTTCCGAAAATAATGAAACAATATATCACTTGTCAAGGGCTCGATATTCTTGTAAGTGATGAAAATATGAATTTACAGACAGTCTATTCGGATTTTGAGCATCATAATACATTGAGTGCTAACCTCGCTTGTTTTGAATATTTGCTCAGTCAAAATAATGTTGTTCTTACGAAAACGGAACTTATTGCCAATTATTTGTATGACTCTATAAGAGATGAACTGTTGGATGTCTTTGAAACAACACAGACCGAAATTCTTATCAGTATGCGGGAGGGGCAGAAACTCATCGGCTGTATCCTCCTCGCGCCAAAAACCCATAGCGCGGAATATACCCCTTATGATATACACGTATTGTCCAATATGTATTCGTATTTCTTTTTGGTAATCTATTACCTCAGAAATATATCCAAGCAGGATATTATCGTTACGATCGACCGTGAAGTTGAAATGTCCGACCAAATTATCGGATCCATTCAGAACTATAAGGATACACTTGAAGCACACGGATTTTCAATGGATTCTATTGCATATTCGGCGCATCAGCTTGGCGGTGATTTTATCGACTATATTACATTGAATGAAAAGCGGACAATGTTCCTTATCGGTGATGTTTCGGGTAAGGGGTTAAGTGCAAGTATGTCGATGGTTATTTTAAAGTCGATTATTCATACCTACTTGCAGACAATCTCCGATTTTAAAGAATTGATAACAAAGGTAAACCGGTTTATAAAGGATAACTTGCCGCGTGGGACTTTCTTTGCAGGGCTTTTCGGTATTATCGACTTCCCGACTAATACGATTTATTACTTGAATTGCGGTATTCCATTGATGTCAATGTATATCAGTTCATATAAGCATGCAATCGAAATTCAAGGGGAGGGTAGAGTTCTCGGTTTTGTAAAGAATATCGCACCGTTCCTAAAGGTACGGAAAATCACCATGCACAAGGGAGATACAATTGTCTTTACGACTGACGGCCTGCTTGAAGCAACGAATCTTAAAGGTGATCGGTTTGGCAGTGATCGCGTCGGACGAATTCTGCAGGAAAACAACGGGGCAAAGGCTTCTCAGATCGCCCGCACTATTTATAATAATCTTCTGGATTTTATTTTACGTAAAATCGATGATGATGTTACCATATTGGTATTGAAATACAATCAACAGGGTGTTTCTAAAAACTGATTCGCTATCCATGTCATGGATACGATAATAATTCCCTTACGGAATGAGCCGATAGGATTGCAGTCTTTAGAAGGCCTCAATATATAGGAGTAGATTTATGGATAATTTAACGATTACGGAAAAAACGAATGATGCGTTTGTATTACTGACGGTAGCCGGTTCAATAAATTCATACACGTATCATGAATTTGAAACAAAAGTTTACAATCTTATTAAAGAACACTCAATTGTACTTGATGTGTCAAGGGTTACCAATCTATCATCGTCAGGCTTAGGGATTCTCATGGCTGCTTCTGAAGACGGGGCGGAGCTTGGTCATAAAATCTATATTTTGAATCCTTCAGAGGTTGTAAAGCTTGCGATCGCCTCTACCGGCTTTACGGAAGTGTTTCCTATCATTCACTCGCTTGATGAAGTAAAATAGGCCGATACGGTAGTAGGACGTGAACCATTTACAGGTAGGAGCCGATTTAAAAAATATCGGCTTTATTGAAGAATTTATCTCTACCTCTAAAGATATTCCCGAGAATAAGCGAGTAGCAGCGCTTATTATATCAACAGAAGTGTTTGACAATATTGCTGAGCATGCCGCTTTTACAGGACGTAAAGAACTTCAATTAAGCATATCAAATATGTTCTTTCCGCGCCTTTGTTTTTCCTATCGCAGTACGAATTTCGACAATCTCCTGCATGCGCTCAAGGAAACAAAACCTCATTTTGATCCGAAAGCGAAGCGGTATCGAGGCTTCGGTCTATTGATGACGAAAAACATTGCTCGAAAAGTGTGCTATCGGCAAGAGCAATCTCGTTCTTATATTATCGTGTACTTATAAACACATTGTTAAAAGTCGGTGGTATGAAAAAAATACTTTGTATAATACTGTGTCTGTCATCGTTTTTTTGTATAACGGCAGCTGATCCTGCTATGGAAGCTCAGCTTCGCAACTTTGTATATCCCTCTGCTGTTCCGGCAGAGATACGGCGCCATATCGGCAATGATGCAGATGCTTTTTTAGCTGATCTGAAACAAGTTTTGGCTGCAGAAAAAGAGAACTTATTTATACTGGTTGATAAACGGCATTTGCTGCCGGATGGATATACGCCGCAAAATCTTGTAACGCTGCATACCGGCCGTGCATATATAATTAACCGGAAGGATTTATCTCTGACAAAAACGGCGGAACAGGCGTTACAAGAAATGGCGCTTGCAGCAAAACGGGATGGTGTTACACTGGTCGTCAGCTCCTCGTACCGTTCATACACATATCAGAAAAATTTATTTGACCGCTATGTGCGGGAATCCGGTGAAAAAGAAGCGGAACGGTTTTCCGCCCGTGCGGGAACAAGTCAACACCAACTTGGGACGGTCGTCGACTTCGGTTCTATCTCCGATGACTTTGTGCAAACGCGCGCCGGCAAATGGATATTGCGTAACGCTTCAAGATACGGGTGGTCGCTTTCCTTTCCCAAAGGATACGAAGCAGTAACCGGCTATGTATGGGAGTCGTGGCACTATCGCTATATTGGCGTAGAAGCCTGTGTCTTTCAGCAAAAATGGTTCGGCGATATTCAGCAGTACATGCTTGAGTTTATAGACGCTTGGAAGAAACAAACGAGATAAGAGGATGCCTCAAAATGATTGGGTATTCCTAAAAACTTGGAATGGATTAGCCTGTCTGCCCTGCGTACGATCACTTGAGGATTTGACCAAAACGATTTTTACCTATAGAATAGTAGATATGAAAATATTTCATCGATATTTATTTTTAGCTTTTATAATAAGTGTATTGGTCGGCTGTTCTGCCGCGCCGTCTTCCGTTAAAGAGGAACCTACACCGTCCGAAGAGATCGCGGTTCCTGCGCCTCAGCCTGAACCGGTCAAAGAAGCGGAAGTGCCGGTAAAACGGGAATCCGTTAAACCCACGGTTCCTGTTAAACCGAAGCCTCCTGTTAAAACGAAGGAGCCTCCTGCGAAGGTAGAAGAACCGCCTGTAAAGGTGGAAGAACCTCCTGCGAAGGTGGAGGAGCCTCCCATGAAGCCTGAGCCGGTTAAAGAGCCTGTTGTTGAAGTTAAGCCCGAACCTGTCGAAGAAAAAAATACCGTTATTGCCGAGTTTGAAGGGGTTACCATTACAAAAGAAACCTATGATCAAACAAAGACGGAGATGGAAAAGATTGTCGAGAAGCTTAACCGTATTACAGCGACAAAGGACTATGCTCAATGGACGACATTCTTATCGGAAGAGTATAAACAACAATATTCCCAACCTTTGACGCTTAGAAAGGTTTCTGAAGCCTTACCGGTTAAAGGGATTAAGCTCAAATCGCTGCGTGATTACTTTATGTATGTTTTTGTTCCTTCTCGTCAGAATGTACGGGTAGACGATATTAGGTTCGTTTCCCCGACACGGGTCGATGTTATTATGAAACAGGCAAATGTTTCGCTGCTTGTCTACGGTTTGGAAAATATTAACGGCAGCTGGAAACTGATTCCGTCGAAACTGTAAGTCATCTTTGAGTAGGAGTTATACGCTATGCGTAAAAGTATTACTTCTGCAGTTTTTGCTGCATTAATTTGTGCAGGATGGATGATGTCCATTCCCGTCGGACCTATTCCCATTGTGCTGCAAAATGCGCTTGCAGTGCTTGCCGGCTTGCTGTTGGGGGGCCGCTGTTCGGCGGTCTTTCGGTACTGCTTTTTTTGGTTGCCGGAGCCGTCGGTCTGCCTGTTTTTTCGGGTGGTTCGGGAGGTTTTGCCGTCTTTGCGGGACCGACGGGCGGCTTTTTAGTCGGATATCTTGCCGCGGCTGTTGTCGGCGGTTGCATCATGAAACTTTACAGAGAAGAACAGCGGTGGCCGCTTGCTTGCAGTATTATTGCGGTTGCAGGGCTTTTAAGCTTTTTTGTCTATCTACGTATTCGGTCTTCTGTGGTTTAAACATGTTCTGAACCTCAGCTGGCAGCATACGTTTATGAAAGGGTTTGTGCCGTTTATCCTGCCCGATCTGATTAAGCTGGTTGTTGTCGTTCCGATTACGCTCAAATTGCGCCCGATTATACGGCGCTATACGGAATAACGCAGCCTCTATCGATGCTCCGACTATTATACTGATGATGCCTTCCTCAGAACGCTATGAATTATTCAAGCTCACTGATGTAGCTAAATCTTTTACCGGTACCGAACGTCCGGTGCTGAACGGTATATCTTTCTCGGTATATGACGGTGATTGTGTTGTCGTATCGGGGCCGAACGGATCCGGTAAAACCGTACTGATGACGCTTATTGCCGGACTGGAAACTCCTTCCTCCGGTTCGATAGTCAGCAGCAGGAAAGACGGCGGTGAGTTGCGTATCGGACTGGTGTTTCAGGAAGCCGACGCTCAAATCCTCGGCGATACCGTCGAGGAAGATGCGCTTTTCGGTATGCGGGATAGTAAGCTGCCTAAAGACGTCATCGCACAGCGACTGGAAACGGTGCTTGCACAGATGGGCTTGTACGAAAAGCGCCGCTCGCCCGCACGTAGTTTGTCAGGGGGCGAGAAGCGGCGGCTTGCAGTTGCCGGCATCCTGATGATGGAAGCCGATGTTATCATCTTTGACGAACCTTTTGCCAATCTCGATTTTGCAGGAGTGGTGCAGGTAACGGCAATGATAGAGCAGCTGCAGCGTGACGGGAAAACGGTTATGGTACTTACCCATGAGCTGGAAAAAGTGCTTGCACTTGCGAACCGGCTTATCATCTTGCACAAAGGGCGTCTTGTTTATAACGCGGAACCGGAGCCTGCACTCCATAGCGGTATTCTTGAACAATACGGCATACGGAATCCTCTCTGCTCATACCGTGTATTTTCCGACCTTGTATGGAGAACCGGTGACTGTCGATAAAAATAACTTTTTATTTCAATATACGGCTCGAAATACGGTGATTCACCGCCTTCCGGCGGGAGTAAAATTCTGCGTATTATGTCTTTCATCCTTCGTTTTATACGGCGCACCTCAAACGCTGCTGGCAGTCTATGCACTCTTTCTTGTATTGGCCAGCGTTGCTGCAAAGCTTTCGTGGCTAACGGTAAAAAGGAATTGCCGATTTTTAGGTATCTATGCACTTTGTATTTTTTTTATCAAGATAGTCGGTGTGCCGCTGACGGCAGATATGCTTAAAACTATGACGGCGGAAACGCTGTTGTTTATGCAAAAGCTCGTGCTTATCTTATTTACTGCCTCGATATTTTACGAAACCACCTCAAAACTGGAGTTTTTTGTACTCTGCGAAAAAATCGAACGCTTCTTTTGCAGAAAAAAATACACCGGCGCTTTTTCAACGCTCTTTACCATCACATTGATGTGCGTTCCCCGTGTGTTTGAGGTGTGGGCTCAATTGAACTACGCTTACGATGCACGTACCTGTCGGCGGCGTGATATTGTCAGTGCCTACCGCCGGTTTGCTTCACTATTGCCTGCACTTATCGAAAATCTCTTACGTTTTGCCGTTACCGCCGAAAAAGCCCTCAAAAACCGCCGACTGCGGGGGTGTTAAACAACCGACCTGATGCGTTTACCCTGACTTCTTGGTGCAAGCCGTTTGACAATAGGGCAGTGTTTGTTATATTCTATACGACAATATGTTTGTATCGATAATGATAGATCCGGGCGGAGAGGAATCTGCCGCTCATCTTTCTGAATTGTTAACCTTTTATGGATTTGAACGGGTACAGCGGGCGTGTTGGGAGTCCACTACGATTAGTGAAAAACAATTGGGTGCTCTTAAACGCGAAATTGATCGGGTAACCGATTATTATGATGTTATTCGCATATATCAGTATCCTGTCGAAGGGGTATTGGCGATTTCTACGCTTGCTAAAAAGAAGTGGCGGAAACTCTTAATTCGTCCGCCTAAGGACAGCTAAAACCTTTTTCGGATGTTGAAACATCCTGCAAAAGTTTTTATAGGAGATGCGCTAAAAAGTGCCGTCTAAAATTATCGCCGACACCTTTTTAGCTCAAGTTTGCGGGGCAAACTTGTTGATTTACGTGTGCGCGTTACGCGCACGGCTAAAACCTTTTTTCGGATGTTGAAACATCCTGCAAAAGTTTTTATAGGAGATGCGCTAAAAAGTGCCGTCTAAAATTATCGCCGACACCTTTTTAGCTCAAGTTTGCGGGGCAAACTTGTCGATTTACGTGTGCGCGTTACGCGCACGGCTAAAACCTTTTTTCGGATGTTGAAACATCCTGCAAAAGTTTTTATAGGAGATATGATGTTATTGGAAGAATATAAACCGCAGATTGCAGCACTTAAGGCCGATGTCGATGAAATCTGGAGGCGTCTTTGACTCCGAAGCGGTAAAAAAACGGATTGCGGAAAAAGAAGCTATCGCGGGGCAAGAAGGTTTTTGGAACGATCCTAAAAATGCCGAAAAACTCTTGTCGGAAATCAAAAAGCTGAAAAACCGTATCGAGCCGTGGGAAACACTCATTGCCGATATCGACGATCTGCAAGCCCTCTATGAACTTACCCAAGAGGCGGGGGAGGAGGATAATGCAGATTCCATTCAAGAAATCGATACGTCGCTCACAAACCTTCAAGAACGGTTTGAAAAGCTCAATACGCTGGCACTCCTTTCCGATGAGGTCGACGGAAATGACGCCTTCTTGACCGTTCATGCAGGGGCAGGCGGCACCGAAGCGTGTGATTGGGCGCGGATGTTAACCCGTATGTATCTCCGCTGGGCGGAGCGCCGCGGGTTTACTATCGAAACGCTTGATGAGCTGGAAGCCGATGAAGGTTTAAAATCCATTACCCTACAGATACGCGGCGACTATGCTTACGGCTTTTTAAAGGCAGAAACCGGTGTACATCGGCTTATCCGTATCAGCCCGTTTGATGCGAATGCCCGCAGACATACTTCTTTTTCTTCCGTCTATGTATTCCCCGTGCTGGACGATACCATCGAGGTAAATATCAGACCGGAGGATTTACGGGTGGATACCTACCGCGCGGGCGGTGCCGGAGGACAGCATGTTAATAAAACCGACTCTGCAGTACGGCTGACGCATCTGCCTACCGGTATTGTCGTAGCGTGCCAAAACGAACGAAGCCAAATCTCTAATCGGGCAACGGCAATGAGTATGCTCAAGGCACGACTTTACGAATACTACCGCAACGAGAAAGAAAAAGAGAATGCGAAATTCGCTACCGAGAAAAAAGGAATTTCGTGGGGAAATCAGATCAGATCATACATCTTTCAGCCCTATACGATGGTAAAAGATCATCGTACAAAACATGAAACGGGCAATATTCAAGCTGTTATGGACGGCGATATAGACGGTTTTATCGAAGACTTTTTAAAAAAACAATGGGCAAATCAGCTTATGGATGAGGACAGCCCAGAATGAAGGTAAAACGGGTGTGCGTTGCGCTGATTGCGATAGTAATTGCATCCTATGGTACTGCGCAAACAAATGGGGAAATTCCTACATGGTCAATTACAGCATCAAAATTTACGCTTACCGATGTGCCTGAATTGTATGCGTCGTACTCGACTGCATTGCCTACAATGCTCAACCTTTTTTGTGCGGTACCTACAAGCAGAGTTGTGACTCCCGAAGAAAAAAAGGCACGACAGCTCATAGATTATGCTGCAAAAAAACTTATGCTTATTCGTGAGCGAGTATCATTAATCGCAGAACGGGATTCGTTGTACCTTGCTGTCATGCCCGAGAAGGAGAAGCTGAAGCAAGCGGTCGCATTCAACAAGAAAATAACTGCGAAGGAAATTGATATCCAAAAAGCCCAAGAGAAAATTGATGCATTACTGAACGATACTTCTTTTACTGCCGAAACGCTCCCGGTTACGATATGGAAGGACGGTCAACAGTTGTTTGAGCTCCCTGAATATGCGAATATTCCGCAAACGCTCAAAGTTGAGAATATCTCAGCAGTTATTAACGGATCGATACAGGATTTGGCGGGGTATATGTATGTGTCTGTTGTGTTGACAACCGGTTTGCCGGGTATGCCCGATTATCGGTTCAGCGAAGCGGGGCCATATCAGTCAATCGAAGCAATTGCTCGTTCATTAGCGGCACAAATTATGACGGCGGTAAAAAATACTCAGCCTGCAAAGGTTTTGCTTACTGTCGAACCGGAAAATGCAGAAGTGTATTTAGACAGCGAACCACTGGAAACTGGGAAAAAGTCTATTTATATGTATGAAGGAAGCCATCGGCTGGAAGCGCTTGCTGACGGTTACGATTCAGCCGGTCAAACTATTGAGGTTCAAGCAGGACAAAACTATTTGTTGAACATAAAATTAAAAAAGGAAAAAATTATTTCCGTCGGGTTTCAGTTTATAACACCCAATGCAGATGTGTTTTTACATACACAGTATTTTGCCGGTGCACCATTTCAAACTGATATTCCGGTAGGTAAAAATACCGCTATCAGTTTTTCTTATGGAGACGTAAAAACCTATATTGTACTTCGGCCTCATGATTTTATGCAGCAAGGACAGACAATCTATCAGTTGCAAGCTACACTCAATAAAGAAAAGACCAAAACCTTGGTTGATCGGCGGCGGAATGTCTTGTACTGGTCGCTCGGCGCCTTTTACGTGTCGCTTCCTATTTTTATGATTTTGCAGGGACTTACTGCGGATATGGCTTCCGCCGCTGCGGATTCCCGTTTGGGAAGTGATACAACAGTACGAAATAAATATCGTGCACTGTTTATCAGTACTGCGGTTATGCAGGGAATAACAATCGGTTTAGGTATTAACTATGTGGTACAACTTGGACTGTATCTGTATGCCGCCGACCAAAGTATCCCAAAAGAGGCACGTAAATTATAACCGGATAAGCAGTGATACTATCACGCTTTGTCGGAATATCGGATATACTGGAGAGAAATATGGCTAAAAGAAGTTTTTCCGAAGGCTTAAAGAAACTGTTCGGCATTCATTCCAAATTGGACGATTCTTTTTTTGAAAGTGTTACCGATACTTTGGTAGAAGGCGATATCGGTGCTCAATTTGCATTCGAGATTGAAGACATGCTTCGTGCAGAATGTAAAAAACGGAAGGTTGAACAGCAAGAACAAGTATTGCAAATTTTATACGATATTTTGCTTCCTTTTTTGCCGGTCGTCTCTTTTACGCCGGAGAAAGATAAAACCTCCGTGTATTTGCTACTGGGGGTGAATGGAGTAGGGAAGACCACGACAGCGGCAAAGCTTGCTCAGTATTATAAGCCTCGCTTTGAAGCGCCGATCATACTTGCCGCTGCGGATACTTTTAGGGCCGCTGCGATAGAACAGCTTGAATATCACGGCAAACAGCTTGGAGTGCGGGTTATTGCACATCAGTACGGCGGAGATCCGGGAGCGGTTATCTTTGATGCGGCACAGGCAGCGCGGGCGCAGGGAGGAGGACTTGTCATCGCCGATACCGCAGGGCGACTCCATAATAAGGAAAACCTTGTACGGGAATTGCAAAAGATCAATAGGATTGCCGAATCTAAAACCGATGAGGGATGTTATAAAAAAATACTTGTACTCGATGTAACGGCGGGACAAAGCGGTTTCAGGCAGGCTGAGGTGTTTCACGAGGCGGTCGGTGTCGATGCAGTCATCCTGACAAAATGCGATTCGACGGCAAAGGGTGGTATCGCGCTCAGTGTGGGACGGCAGCTGAATCTGCCGGTCATTTTTACCGGCACCGGAGAAAAATACGGGGACTTTGCCCCTTTCAATGCCGATACCTATCTACGGGAATTTATCGGTATGCCGGTATGAAACGTTTTGCCTTTTGTCTCTTCATTTTAGCGTCTGCATTCCGCCAATTGCCGTTTGGCATTGCTGATGGAATCGAATTAACGGATACTTCGATCGGTACAGTGCCGGGTGGGGCGGTAGACAGTACTCCGGATATTCAGGCAAACTCAGCGCCGATAGATACTACCCAAGCAGAGAAAGTTTCTGCCGAATCTACAAAAGAGCATGAAATGACTTCGACACCTGCTACAACAAGAAAAGAAGCTTCCATGGAACCTGCAAAAAGTGATGAATTTGCTCCGTCGACAGCGGATACAGATGGAAAAACGGTTGATAATGACGGAACCACTGCATCAGCCGTAAAAGACGAGAAAAAAGACGAAAGTGGTGAATCTGCTGATGTAGCTTTTGCCTCTATCCATAGCAAGGGATTGACCGTCGCAGACGGGAACAGATGGTACTACGAGACTTTTGATCGCCAGGGGCGTTCTACCTTTGCGGTACTTTACGAAGATGGTACGGCTATTGAAAAAACAGAGTGGGCATATAAAGGAAAAACCCGTCATCCCACAAAAAAGCAGATACTTCGCGCGGATGGATCGGAGACGTTCCGTTATAACGAGCAGGGAAAAGAGTTGACTATTGAACGATATAAAGGAAAGACATTAACCTCAAAGACGGAAAATGTATATAACAGCGACGGTAAACTAATTGAGCAGACAATTACCGCGGGGAAAAATACCGACAAATCGGTATGGGTGTTTGCCGGAGATAAGGCTGTTTCTCAGACTAAATATCGGAACGGAAAAAACGAACGGCCCTTATCGAACTGGGTAATATTCCTCATATTATACACTTATATGTCGATGACAAAGAAGTATATGCAGGAGAGGAACAATGAAACGTACCGACCTCGCATGGATTTTTTTTGTATTGCGGCGGTTTAATGCCGCAGATACCAAGGGGCGTTCGGCAGTTACCGGAATCCTTTCCGTACTCGGTATTGCTTTCGGAGTTATGGTCTTGATTGTGATCCTTGCCGTGATGAACGGTTTTCAGCGTAGCTTTATCGACACCATCTTACAGGTAAGTTCGGCGCATGTGCAGCTGTACGGCTCCGAAGCGGCACTTGAAAAGGCAAAGGCTGCAGGCGGGTTCCAATCTTTTTCTATATTTTCAGAAACACAAACGGTAATGCAGGGAAATTACGGCAGGCAGCAGCCCGCCATACTGCGCGCTGTGCCCGAAACAATCTTAGGCGATGACCGTGGCTTTGCCGGCGCTATAACAATGATGGAAGGTCGCTTTGACCTCAGTGTGCCGTATTCTGTCGTGCTTGGGTATGAGCTTGCCCGTATGCTTTCGGTTTCTATCGGGGATAAAATTTCACTTCTTGTACTTTCGGGGACTGCTGATACCGATATATTTCCGGAAGATGCGGAATGTACGGTTACCGGTTTAATGAAGACCGGCTATTATGCAATTGATGCAGGGTTTGCCTTTGTGTCAACCGATACCGGCGAACTGCTCTGTGGCAAACAGCAGGAGCTGTCTGCTGCCGTAAAACTTCGAAACTCTGAAGCCGACGGGATCTATATTGCCCACATTTCCACAGCTGTGCCCGAATTGAAAGCCGAATCCTGGCGCACCTATAATCAGGCGTTTTTCGGTGCACTACGCATCGAAAAAAATACGATGTTTATACTTGTGTTTTTAATCTTTGTAGTGGTTACGGTGAATATTTACAACGGGATGCGGCGTTCCATCTATGAGCGGCGGGAAGAGATTTCGGTGCTTGCCTCATTGGGAGCTAAAAAGGAGCATATCCAAGCTCTCTTTATCGCAAACGGTTTTACCATCGGACTTCTGGGTGCTTTAATCGGCTTACTATTGGGGCTGCTGCTTTCCGCCGACATCAATCGGGTATTTCTGCTGGCTGAATATCTGGTAAATACCGTCATTGAAGCGGCAAACATTTTGTTGGAGTATACGTTTTTTACCGGTTTCAGTATTTTCAGTCCTCAGTATTTTTATATTGATTCGGTACCGGTTCGCATTTTTTTTAACGAAGTATTCTTGATATTTTTGTTCGGAGTTTTTTCGGCAAGCTTTGCCGCTTCAATTGCAGCCCGGAAAATTCTTACTCTAAAACCTGCAGAGGTGCTACGCTATGAATAAACCGATTTTAGCACTGACGAACGTCTCAAAGACATTTCAGTCGGAGGCGGATTCAATCCGTATTTTACAAAATTTAGACCTGATAATCGAGTGTCCGGCAAAAATTGCCGTAGTAGGGGAGTCCGGTTCCGGGAAAAGTACCTTTTTGAATATTGTCGGCGGTTTGGAACAGGCTGATTCGGGAGAGATTGTTGCGGGCGGGTACGAATTGCACCGGCTCAATGAAAGCGGATTAACGGACTACCGACGGTTTTATCTCGGTTTTATCTTTCAGTTTCACTACTTGCTGAAGGATTTTACAGCGCTTGAAAATGTAATGCTGCCTGCCCTCATCGCCGGTATGCCGAAAAAAGAGGTAAAAGAGAAGGCTGCTGCGCTTTTGCAGGATGTCAAACTGGAAACACGGCTTCATCATTTCCCTTCTCAACTGTCGGGAGGGGAGCGGCAGCGGGCAGCGGTTGCTCGTGCGCTTATAAATGATCCCTCGCTTATTTTGGCCGATGAACCGACCGGCAACCTTGACCCTGCGAATGCGCACGGGGTTCAAGAGCTGCTCTTTTCGATAGCGGATAAGCATCATAAAACGCTCATCATCGTAACGCATGATCAGGGAATCGCTGCCGATACCGATCTATGCTATCGGCTTGAACAAGGGAAGCTGAATCTCTTATGAATTTTTTACTGGCATGGAAACTGGCGCTGCGGTATCTCGGACTCAACGCAGGTACGGCAGTCTCTAACGCGCGGAAGAGTTTAATCGGCGCCATCTGGGGCATCGGTATCAGTATTATCCCGTTGGTCATCGTGCTTGTGGTGTCAGATGGGATGATAAAGGGGATTACCTCTCGTATGATTGAGCTCGGAAGCGGGCATATACAGATACTCGACCTACGCCCTGCACCGCGCAGTGTACAAACAGCCGCTGATCGGAAGCGAAGCGCTCAAGAAGTTTTTGATTCAATCCGCATGAATACACGTTTGCTACTCACCGGTTCGCGGCAGCAGCAGGAAGGTACCGGCTTACTGATCGGCAAAGTCGGCCGCAGCGGGGGCACGATACGGGCGATAGAGGCGGGCTATTTTACCGGAAATCCTGCTGCACGGAATCTATTAACGGTAGTAGACGGTAATCTTGAGTTTGACGATGCCCGATCAATTCTGCTCGGTAAAAAGATTGCGGAGAAAACCGGTCTTAAAGTTGGAGATAGCTGCTCTCTGCTTACGCTAGTGCCACAGTATACAGGTAATCAGACAAAGCCGAAACTTACTCGTTTTAAGGTTGCCGGTATTCTTTCTTCCGGTTATCAGGAATTAGATGCGTTGTGGATCTTTATCCCGTTGGCATCTGCCGATGCAGTGTTATCGCCTCAGTCCTCGCTGAGCGCTCTTACGGTCAGTATTGCAGATCCTTTCAATGCCACTTTGCTTGCTGATGCGAAAGATGCCATCCAACAATTATTGCCGGCAGGTTTTTCGGTATATACGTGGCAGGATCTAAACCGCTCTCAATTTTATTCATTTCAGACTTCAAAGAATCTTTTGATGTTCATCATGTTTTTGATTCTTCTTGCTGCCTCGGTCAATGTTTCATCGGCAATGGTGATGCTCATCATGGAGCGGCGGAAGGAAATTGCAATTCTTAAAGCGACCGGCGCACATCCGTTTTTTATTACCCTGTCGTTTTTAATTGCAGGTCTCTTTACGGGAGCAGCAGGACTCTGTATCGGCTTAACCGGCGGTATCCTTGCAGCTTTACACATCAATGAACTGTTTACCTTTTTTGAATATGCAATCAATGCGGGACAGACTGCACTTTATTATATGGTGGGAAAAACGGGTGTTCCCCAAACCATCCGCCTCTTAGCACCTGAATACTATTTGGAGTATATCCCTATATCCTTAAATGCGACCGAACTGTATATAATCGCCGCCGGAACGCTTATTTTGTCGGTGATTGTCTGCTTGCTGCCTGCCGTGTATGCAGGTAAAGAAAAGCCCTTGGACAGTATGCGGAAACTGTAAGGGCTGATAATATGCTAATAAAATTCCGGAAATAGAAAAAATTCCAATGCCTATAAATTTTTACCTTGCATCAGATTAAAGAGTCTTTTAAACTTCTCTTTTGCCGCATTGCCGTATCGGGCAGCAAGCTGTTCCAGCGCTAAATCGATGGTTTTCTTTCCCTGCGCTTCCGCATCGGCAATCGAATCGCTTGAGCTCAGCAGTGCTATCGCTTTTTCTATCGCAGGAGAATCGATACCTTCTCGCCGCGCCTGTTCAAAATAAGCGGTAAGAGCTGCAGCATCTTCGGGATGTTTTTCGATATGCAGGATTACAGGCATACTCTTCTTCCCTTCCACAATATCGTCGCCCCGTTTTTTTCCGGCATTTCCCGTGCTGATATTTTTTACATCATCGAGTATTTGAAAGCCGACGCCGGCTTCTGCAAACAGCGCTGCAAAAACGTTGCTTTCTTCATGTTCTTTTCCTGCAGCGCGCATACCGGTATAGGCGGCAAGCGCAGCGAGCGCTCCGGTCTTTAAGCGGATCATCCGCTCATAATCCTGCCGTGAAGGGAAAAACCCCGCCGTCCGATGCCAGTGGATATCGAGTGCCTGTCCTTCGTGCAAAGCACGGATATGTGTGAGCGCCGCAGTATATAAATCGAGCTTTATGTCGGCAGGGGCATGATAGCCTTCAATCGATTGCAATGCCCGAAAGTAAAGCCAGCTGCCCGAATTGAGTGCCGAATCGAGCCCGTAGGCCACGTGAGCGGCAGGTTTTCCGCGGCGCAGTTCGGAATTGTCTTCTATATCATCATGAATAAGGCTTGCCGTATGGATTCCTTCGATAAGCGGCGCAAGCGTGTAAATGTCATCACCGCTGCCCCCTGCAAGCTGATAGGCAAGAACCGCAAGCAGCGGTCTCCAGCGTTTCCCGCCGCCGGACACCAACGAGGCGCACGGAGCGGATAAAAGTGCAATAGGATTTTGTCCCGCAGCGGACTCCGGTACATCGGGTAAAAATGCAGTTCGCAGTGCGCCTTCAATCTTTTCAAGCCGTTGCTTAAATTCATCATTCATACTACTATTATACCTCATATTTTATTGATAGAGAACTACTCTAGCAAAGTGCAAAGGAACAGATGGGAAATCAGTATCGAGAACCGGACTATTGGTCGCGGAAGGCTTTTTCGGAAGGCTATCCTGCGCGGTCGGTCTATAAATTAGAAGAAATGCAAAAGAAATTTAACCTGTTTGGGAAAAATGACAGCGTGCTTGACCTCGGTGCCGCGCCGGGGAGCTGGACAACATTTTTTACTGCGGTTTCTTTCTCCGGAAGGGCGCGTATGTGCAGTGGATTTGCAGCCGCTTTCGGAATCGATACAGGATCCGCGGCTTTCGTTTTTCCAAGGAGATCTGACAGCGGCGGCCATGGCTGCTGCTGTAAAAAACTGCGGCCCCTACCGTTCCGTTATCTGCGACGCGGCGCCCGCCACCACCGGTAATAAAATCGTCGATACCGCCCGCTCCGCCGCCCTTGTCGATATGGCGCTTTACTATGCCGAAACGCAGCTTGAAGCTCACGGCAGCTTTGTTGTTAAAATCTTTCAAGGCGGCAGCGAACAGCAGTACCTACAGCAGATGCGGAAGCTATTTAAAACCGCCCGAGCTTTTAAACCGGAAGCATGCCGTAGCAGCAGCTTCGAAACCTACCTGCTCGGCCTAGACTTTAAAAACCGTGGGTAAGTTCTCGTAGGACAACCGCAGTACAAGTATTTTAAGCGGTTGTCTTCCTCCTGTACGAAATTTCATAGGTATAAGGTGAGCGTCTACAATGATGCCTTCATCAACTGATGAACATCCCTGTCCATCAGTTGATGACGAATTTTGGCAAAGCCAAAATATCGCTTCTGCTCTAACCACCGCCGTCCGTGGCGGATGTATTAACCGTCAAGTTTTCTTTCGAAAACTTGCGCATTGATGTGTGCGCTTTTCGCGCACGAATGCAACAGTTTCCAAAATTCATATTTTGTTCAACTGTTGCATTTTAAGGAAATAAAATTTCGTACATCTTTTTTTGGCAGATGGGTAAACGCATCAGATAAATAGATAAGAATCGCAAAATCACGAGGTTTTTTAAAAACAAACTCTTCATTGGCCTTTTGAAATAGACGGTATAGATACGAGGCGCGAGCACAAATTAACCGCAGGCACGACAAAGAATAAACGTCCGTGTTCATTCTTTGTCTGCTAGTTCGCATTGCGAACTAGATTCCGCTCGAAACCACTGCCATCCTTGGCAGTTCTGACACGTTGAGGATTTTTCAGTAGCGGCACGGATGCCGCTGGTTATATCAGAAGCGATGTTTCAGCGATGCTGAAACTCGCTGCCAAAAGTGTACAAGGATGTACACTTTTGGCAAGGCAACGAAGTAGATGTACCGGCTATTTCAAAAGGTATCTGATGCGTTTAACTTTGAAGTTCTCGATTATTTCCTTGACAATACCTACAACTAGCCCTTACAATATATAATATAGAATACTTTTTAACATCTTATGAGGAGCTTCGTGATGGGAATTGGAACAGAGAACATAAGAACGATTGCGATTGCAGGGCACGGGCAGTCCGGCAAAACAACACTTATTGAAAATCTTGCGGCAGTAACGGGTACAATTGCACGGGCGGAGCCGGTTGCAGGCGGTAAAACGGTTAGCGACTACACCCCCGAAGAAATAGAGCGAAAAATTTCGATATATTCGGCGCTGGTATCAACAAATTGGAATGATACGGTGATCAATTTCTGGGATACTCCCGGCTCTTCGGACTTTATGGGCGAAGTTATCGCGGCTTTCCGGTCGGCAGAAACGGGTTTAATGGTACTCGATGCAAAATCGGGAGTGCAGATTGAAACCATCAAATACTGGCGAGACCTTGACCGCCGAAATAAACCCCGCTTGGTTTTTGTCAATAAGATGGACGAAGACCGCGCCGACTTTAATCATGCGATGCAGGATGTCAAAACCCAATTCAACGCTGATGTATTTGCCGTTACCTTTCCGATCGGAAAAGGTAACGATCTTGCAGGGATCGTCGATGTCCTGCACGGTGTTGCTTATCAAACAGATTCAAACGGTAAAGAAAAGGAAATACCTATTCCCGATTCGGAAAAAAAGCGATACGAAGAAATGCGCGAGGTACTTGCAGGAGCTGCAGCGGAAGGCGACGAAGATTTATTGGTAAAATTTATCGACGAAGGTGAACTCAGCAGTGACGAAATTGCGAAGGGGCTCACGCTCGCGATGAAGAACAATAGAATTGTGCCGATTTTTGCCGGAGCCGCACAAATGGGACTCGGTTTAACAGCGCTTTTACGCTTTATCACGGAGATTTTACCCTCTCCGGCCGGTTGTTTGGAACGTGCGGTAAAAGGCGAAGAGGAGTGTACCGTCAAAATCGATCCGGAGCCCGCATTCTCCGGCTTTATCGTTAAAACTGCAAACGACCAGTTTTCAGGGCGGCTTTCGTACATCAAAGTTATTACCGGCACGCTCGTGTCGGATGCAGAAGTATATAACATTAACGAACAAAAGAAAGAGCGAGTCGGTAAGTTATATCGCGCTGTTGGAAAGAAACTGACCGAAGTAAAAGAACTTGTAGCCGGAGATGTCGGCGTTGCGGTTAAACTCGCGGCAGCAAAAACCAACGATACCCTTGCCGCCTCTCAAGATTGCCCGCCGTTTGTAAAACTGCGCAATCCCGATCCTATCTATTCAATTGCAGTTGCAGCCGTCGATAAGAAAAATGACGACAAACTCGGCGAGCAGTTACTCCGCGCCTGCGAGGAAGACATGACGCTCTCTTTTGTCTACAACCCTGAAACAAAGCAGAATGTATTTTCCGGCATGGGAGACTTGCATACCTCCATTGTGCTTGACCGCATCAAAAAACAGACAAAGATTGAAGTACAAACCTCCATCCCCCGCATTGCCTATCGTGAAACCATCCGGCAAAAAGCACAGGCGGAATATACGCATAAAAAACAGTCGGGCGGACACGGACAGTTCGGACGGGTCGTCTTGGCAATTGAACCGTTGGAGCGCGGCGCAAAGTACAGCTTTACCAATGCGGTATTCGGCGGTGCGATTTCCAAGGGCTACATTCCCGGTGTTGAAAAGGGTGTAAAAGAAGCAATGGAAAACGGCGTCATGGCGGGCTATCCCGTTGTCGATGTCGGTACGACAGTGTTAGACGGTAAAGAGCATCCGGTAGATTCATCGGAAATGGCCTTTAAGATCGCCGCCCGAAACGCATTTAAAAATGCAATGCGCAATGCAGGTCCCATCCTTCTGGAACCGATTATGAATTTGACGGTCTATGTGGAAACGGCCTACCTCGGCGATATTATGAGTGATCTATCTTCACGCCGCGGACGCATTCTCGGACAGTCTCAACTTGCAAACGGTATTGAAGAAATCCGTGCACAGGTACCGCATAAAGAACTGCTCCGTTACGCTATCGATTTACGGTCGATGACCAGCGGTACCGGCTCTTTCGAAATGTCGTTTGATCATTACGACCCGATATCCGGTAAAATTGCCGATGAAGTAGTTGCCGCTGCCAAGGCATTTATCGAAGAACAAGAGGAGTAATATTTCTAGCTGTAATACTTAAAATTAAGTCATTGATATATAAAAACTTAATTTTAAGTTTGTTGAGGATGTTCTGAAAGATAGAAACTTTTGGGACATCCCCGTTTCCACCATATAAAAAAGTTGGCACATATACACAGAAAGGAGAATATTATGGCAGAAACAACAGCAAGTCCGGAGTATCAAGATCCCCCTAAACAAATTCTTATTCTCGATTTATGTACTAATCTCGGATGGATAGCAGCTAATTTTATTACTTCACCTTTTATCGGCAGTACCGGTAGTTTAAACGGTGTTATCAGGACAAAAGCTTTCATTATCGGTTTAATTCTTGCGTTCATCAATCCTGTTATAAAACAACACCTATTATTTCCGTCGATCATTAATTGGAAGGAAAATCCTCATAAGGCAAAAAAATGCATTACACTCTATGAACAATTATTACTGATATTTCCGGTTCTTATAGCGATTACTGTTCCGTTCTTTATTTCGCTTGAAATGGGTTTGCTGCAAAGCACTGGAATCTTTTTATCCGCGATGTTCAGCACAATCGGTAATATCTTATTAATCGGTGGTTTATTCTGCGCATATACGGTAAGGAGTTTTGAAAAATGGGTTCTATTCGTACCGGTCGATGAGGAAAGCCTTACGCTCTCTATGTTGAAACGAGTAGTATTCGTAAGCATCGCATGTATTGTAGCAATCGTTCTACTCGTCCTTTCACCACTTGTACGATATCAACAACATGATACCCATGTTAAGTTGATTACCGCAGCTTTACCTCTTTTTATATATGGCTTATTTTTTTCAGTATTTAATTTGCTAACAATTATACGCTCATTTGGAAGAAGAATATCGCTGATTCAACAAATTGTTAGGAAATTGGCAAACGGAGATTACCGACAAGAGATGCTTACGGCATGGACACGGGATGAAATATCTCTTTTACTATTGGACTTTAATAGATTGCTCTCATTTAATAAGACTTTCTTAAACGAGCTGAATGAAAGTGTTGCCGTTTCAACCCACACAGCGGAAGCGCTTTCTTCTAACATGAAGATAACCTCTAAAGCCGCCGAGAAAATCGGTGAAAGCGTATCTTTTGTGCGGGAGCGTATCAAAGAGCAGTCGAGCGGCGTTTTAGAGATGCAGGAAAACTTGCAGCAAGCGATAGAAAATATCGAAGATCTTGATAACAGTATTGAAACACAATCAACTTCCATCGGTCAAGTGGTTTTTGTTATTGAACGAATGGTTTTCGATATTCAATCGGTTACCCATACGATAGAAAATACCGTCGATTCGATTAAGCATTTAAATAGCGCAGCCGATGCCGGTAATGCAGCGGTCTCGAACGCCCATACAATTGTGAAAAATATTAGCGATCAATCCGAAGGATTACTGGAAGCAAGTAACGTCATTCAGCATATTGCAAGCCAAACCAATTTACTTGCAATGAATGCTGCTATCGAGGCTGCTCATGCGGGGGATGTTGGTAAGGGGTTTGCAGTTGTCGCCGACGAAATCAGGAAACTTGCCGAGGAATCAAGTACGCAAGGGAAGACTATTACTGCGGTGTTAAAAACACTGAAGGAAAAAATTGAAGCATTGAATTCGGTTGCGGAAGAAACTGCTATTCAGTTTGCAGAAATTATGCGGCAGCTCTCGACGGTTAATAGCGGCAGTAATACCATTATGGAATCGGTAACGAAACAAAATGACGGTAATACGCAAGTGCTTGAATCCGTTAAAGAAGTCAATGCTATAACGGCGCGGGTTAAGGAGAGCTCCTTACAAATACGCTCGGGTAATACGGAAGTCGGTAAAGAGATGGCAAGGTTGGTAGAAATTACTCAAAATATTGATAACACGATCAGCAGTGTAAGCGGTGACACGGAACAGATTAGAAAAGTTATCGATGAGGTAAGCGATAGCAGTGCGCGGAATCGAAAAGCTGCGCAGAATGTCATGAAGTATCTAAATCAGCTTTCGCTGTAATTTTAAAAGATACATAGGGAGTTTCTATTGCACACGCATAATGGAAAATGTGCTTGAGAAGCTCCCCGCTTCATTAGTATAAAAGCAGTCAAATTAACGGAAGAGACTGTTTGCCGATACGTTTATCGCAAAAAAAAGACAAACAGTACGATTATAAAAATACCGAATAGGATAAGGCAGATTCCGAGTAGTACGGCGAGCCCTCTGCCGGCCTCTTCATTGACACGACTCACTCGGGTTTCGGGATCTACAAGAACTCCGAGTCCCCATATCATACACCCGATACCGAAGCTGACCATTTGCAGATCCAATACACCGTCCGGTACTCCCAATATTTTTGTGATTGGTATTTCCAAAAAAGACATAACCACAATCGAAAAAATGTAGATAATCAGTCCCGTAATCTTGAGTCCTGTCCCTATCGTATGTCTTGTGCGTGTGGTTTTTTTCATACTAAAAACTTATTTCCAAAATCCTAATATTTCAAAATCTTCACAGTTAAATGCGGTAATTTTATCCCAATCTCTTTTTAAGATGATATCATCGACTTGTGCCGCTGTATATAATTCATCTAATGACTTGTAATTATATTCTCCGCTTGATTTTTTATCATTACTGCCGCATCTCTGAAAGGAGCAATGGTCTTTGTAGATAATAATCATATACTCTTCGGGGTTATCTGCAAAAAATATGTGTAATTCGGCTTCGCAGTGGTACTCATCTATGCTTTTTAATAATAAGGTTTTAATCTCTTCAAAAGTAAATTCAGCCGCACTGTTTGTTTTTTCAATCCACACAATATTTTCTTTTGAGTTTTCCGCTATTATTTTACATTCTTCTACCGTGTCAAAAAAATAATCACTAACTGTGTTGAATTTTTCATCACAGAAAAACAAATAAAAACCTTGCTCATTTGCATAACTGCAAATTGCAAGATGTTTTATATCGAGAGTTTTCTTTCCGTCATTGCAGTCGACGGTACCAAAATCATCTTTTTTTGTATAGTATTTAACCTTTGCACCGTCTAAATAATTTGGGAACACTTTTTACCCCTATTAACTATATTATGTGTTGTCTATTCAAATCCCATTAAAAGACCATACATTTCGTCTTTTACAGTCTTTGATTTCTCCAAGTCTTTTTCTGAAAGCTTTTGAGCAGTTTTTGAAAGTACATATATGCAGTCGATACAAATTTCAAATGCTCTCATCGGTACAGCTCCATTTTTCTTCCATTGCTTAAATCTTTCATTTAATTTTTCAAAGAATATATTAATAAGTCTTCATCAAAAAATCCGTTTTTCTGTTTAGACACAAACCGAATGTATGTTTCCCTTAATTCCATTCATCATACCATTTGTTTATGCCCTTCTTTTAGCGACGCTTTTTTCATTTTTATTTAAACACACCATAAATAAAAATACCTCCGACAATAGCAAAGAAAATACCGCCTACAAAACCTATTATGCGGGCAACAGGACGGCCAAAATAACGACTTATCTGTCCCATTCCCCATTTACTTTGATAGTGAGCGTCCGGCGCATACAGCCAATCCCAATCTCTGATGGCGCCTATAATGAGGCAAACTCCGAAAACAAAAACCACAACCGCTATTATTTTTCCGAAAATAGCAGGATTATTTTTTATCCATTGCTCAATACGCTCGTCCATAGTTTACCACCTCCTCTTGTCCCATTTTTCTAAAGATTATTGAATAATTTCTAAACCATGTAAATATGCAAATTTGATTAAACTTGCACCGTAAAAGTCTTCAAAATGCAAATCGATGTTTTCTTTTGGAATTTCTTTTAATGAGTTATAAAACGAAATATATTTTTTCTTTAACTTATTTTCTTTGATAACTTTATTAAAGTATCTTTCAGCCGGCTCTTTACCGCCAAAATAGTAGATATAGTAGAGCAAAGCATACCCTTTTAATGAGCCGTTTAAAATTCTTTCGATATTTTTATTTGTATCTTCAAAGTCTGCAAATAAAGGCATAATGTGTTTATGTAATAATCCCGTAATTTGCGTTACGGTATCTTTATAGCTTGCTCCGGCCAACTGCCACCAAGCACCCGTTTTTCTTCCGGCTAAAGAACTAAGCTCTCCGCCGTAAATAATTCCCTCACCGGTTTTTCCTGCTTTTTTCATAGCCTTTGAATAAATGTTGATATGCGGGATAAACTCAACATTAGATTCACAATTGTATTTATTAGCTTGAAAATATATTTCAAAGATAATGTCTTTGTTATTTGCAATTTTTCGTAAAGTCTTTCCTTTACCTAACACTTTAAAGTCAGGGAAATTGCGTGCTATTTCTTGCCATGCTTTTTCGCAAAGTTCTCTTGGTTTCATAACTTCCTCCTAAAAACTCATTTTCGTCATCTTTTTTTTGTATAGTATTTAATCTTTGAACCGTCTAAATAATTTGGGAACACTTTTAACCCCTATTAACTATATTATATAAGTCTTCATCAAAAAATCCGTTTTTCTGTTTAGACACAAACCGAATGTATGCTTCTCTTAATTCCTCTTCTTGTTCCGTCTTTTCATTTTGGAGAACTGATTTTTCATATTTATTCTCACTATTAAGATAATATTGTTTTTGTATTTCTTCTTTTTTTCTACCTTGAAGATAACCTATATTCCTCAAAATTTCTTGACTACAATCCAAATCAAACACATCTACCCAAGCATTTTGATTTTTGACATGCCCATACAATGTTGGGTTTCCACCCGCCAATGTTCCACCAAAGGCTAAAAAAGAAAACAAAAAACGCCTCGATTGAAACGCGTGTGAATTATATAATTTCACCTATTTCTAAGAATACAACATTTTCATAATTGTTGTTTTTACAAAACTCTTTTACTCGTTCTGTACACAATAAAAAACCAGAGTTTGTAAGGGTAAAGAAGTCAAAGTCGCCGATTACATCAGAACTAAAAAACAATCCTTTTCCTTGCTCTCTTGGAATAATGACATCGCCTCTTAAATCTGCAACTCCTATTATTTCTTCTATCCCCCGTTCACTCCTTATTATCGTACTTTGAGGAAGACAGTCGAAACTTATCGGACTAAAAAAAGCGGTTAAGGGAATAGCTTCCTTGGGTAGCCATTTTAAACGTCTGATTTCTTTTGCGTTTAACTCTTTATCTGTTTTATTGTATCTCAATTCCACACTTTTCAGCTCTTTGAAATTTTCTTTTAACAATTTAAAAATCGAGTCCTTACAGACATTTATCGCATAGCAAAAAACAAAATCACCAATTTTATCTCCACCGCTACACCAATCATCCCACCAAACATCCAAAACATCAACTTCTTTAATGTTTTGTTTATTACTTGGTCGAAGAATGGCAAAACTATCTTTTCCCGCATAGCTCGTTATATTATATATTTTCATTTTTTACACTTCAGTTTATATTTATCTATTCCAAATTCTTTTGTTAATTTATCCCTTATATTCAATTATCGGATATCACTTCAATCGTAATCCCTGCAAATACGCCATTTTAAATTCCCCGGCTCCGACAAATTCATTGTATTTAGGATCGATTTCATTTTCATTCATATTCAATAAGGTATTATATAATTTCATATATTGCCATTTGTACCGGCTTTGGTTTATCTTCGTTTGGAATACTCGCTCTGCCGTTTCTTTTCCTCCGAATACAAGAAAATATGATAATGAAATATCAAAGTCCTGCTTGATGCCGTATTCGATAATTTCGTCCGGCGATTTACAAAAGACATCGAACAACGGAAGTACCGTATCGGTAAGGTTTTTTTATATTTCAGAAACTGTCCGTGCATAATTGGTTTTTGCAAGATCCCATGTTTTATATTCAGGGCCGAGGATATAGCAAAGCTGTTTTCCCCAAACTATTCCGGTGCAATATTCGTTTTTATAGGCTTTAATATCAAATATTTTTACGGCTTTTGAATACACAGTGATATGCGGAATGATGGTAACGGAATTTTCATCATTATAGTGTGAGGATTGAAAATACAGCTGCAACGTAATATCCTTATTCGGTTTTTTTGAAACGGTTTGTCCTTTTTGGACCGCTTTAAATCCATGCGGAATTAAGACCTCCGCTATCTCGTTGCAGCCCTTTAAAAACAATGCCCTCGGTTTTTCACTCATAAAATACACCCTCTGTATCGTTCAATATATGTACCGATACTTTTAAACTTTATCATACTCATGGTTCGTCCGTGCTATACAACAACATATCTAAAACATTACCGGTTTTAATTAGAATAATCACCAAACGCTCGTAAAATCTGAAAATTGAGATATATTTTTTAGAAATATATCCTCATAGTGAACTTTCGTATTTTTGATGCGTATAAATCCAAAACCTGTATCATCATGAGGATAAGCAATAAATCCTAATTCATCAAAACCAAAAAAACAATGCCCGTCAATTCCTTCATCCATCATCATTAATAAAGAGAACATAGATATAATATCATAATCCGTAGTGAGAAATTTTTTGAATCCTAAAGATAAGCAATTATCATTATCATAAATAGAAGCACTAATTGTTCTTATATATCCAAAATCAATTAAATATTTTTCTATGTATTTTATGTAATTGTTTATGTTGCTGTTATTTAGATTATATTCTTTTACTTTGAAAACATTAGAGACTATGATTATATTATTTGTATATTTTCTAAAAAAATGCATAAAATACCTGACTATTTTATTTGCACGAAAAATAGTGAAAGGTTTATTTCTTCTGCAATATCCTTTCCAGCCTTTACTATCGGTATAAGAATTCAAATTTACCAATTCTTGAATATTAAAATTTGTGTTATTCATTATCGTGTTCATCTATCTACTTTCTATACCCCGCATCTACTTGTATCATCAAGATAGGCGAAACAATCATAAATCTTCCATCAGTTTTTGGTAATACTTCTCTAATTGTTTTATATTCCGTGCTCTTTTTAAAGAATCGGCATCATTTTTATCCGTATAGGTCAGCCATTTATTATATAAGTCATATAAAATTTTCTGTCCGGTTTCGGTTAAATCGAGATTCGTATATAAGAGTTTTATCATTCGGCCTTCTCTGTCTACAGGATTTTCCTTTATCAGCTTTTTTTCATAGGCAAAATTAAGAAATGTAAGATTTTCTTCATATAGTTTATAAATGGTTCCGGGATAGCCTCTATAACTTTGAAATAAAAATCCTATATCAATGACCACTTCTTTTAGAAAATATAATTCACGATAGACATAATGTATGATTTTTTCAAGGTTCTCCTTATCTTCAAGATTTGTAACTTCAATGAATTGATAATACTTCCAATTAAATAAATTTATCGTTTTAAAACAAGGCAGTATATTCTCCGTTTTTTCAAAAGTTGGTGCATAAAGGACATAAAACTTTTCCTGATACAGCACTCCGATTCGTTTCCCCGACACAAGTACAATATACTCTTCAAAAATAGCCTCCAGTGAAAAATTATTTATTCCTTTGCATTGTTTTTCCATATATTGAGCAAATTTTTTAGTAGTCATTTATTTCCTCTCTCCTAATCCGAACATAAGCCATATCCGGTTCTAATGTATCAAATTATACACGATTTTACGGTATTTTTCTATCCTTTAAAAAGCGTAAAAACAGCTATTCTTATTATAGAAAAAAACGATTAAAAATGATATAATATAAACAATATTTAATTGGTGAAGGGCTTTTACATGGCAAAAGAAACAAATACTTTAGAAACTGATGTTTCTTTAACTGTTGCATTTTAAGGAAGGTTTATTTTCAGCCGCTAAAATGGCGCGGCTGAAAAACACGTCAAGTTTGCTTTGTGCAAACTTGCGGATTATATGTGCGCATTCTGCGCACGAATGCAACAGTCTCCAAAATTGATATTTTGTTCGACTGTTGCATTTTAAGGAAGGTATGAAATGGCACGATACGAACTTGGCGCAATTTACGAAATAGATGCAGGCGAAAAATCCTATTATGCCCGCCTTTTAAATTGCGATTTATACGGAGTATTCGCCCCCCTTTCCGGTAAAATATCCGAAGAAGCATTTGAAAATACACCATATCGCCTGTATATTTCTACCGGTAGCTATGCAGTAAAACGAGGCTTTTGGAAAAAGCTTTTTCCTTCGCCCGATAAAACGGATATTGAACGCTGGAGCCGCCCTCTGCATTTAGTTGTATTTACACCTTGGGACATTGAGGGGGCACTCAACCGTCGAACTTCATTTGACAAATGCGGCCATACTGAAATACTTGATGAAAAAACATATATTCAATGCCTTAAACAGGGCTTTATTTCAATCATTCAACCTATGTACGAAAAAATCCCTCAGTTCCTCAATAATTATTACGATGATTGGCCTGCAAGTGAAATTTACAGCGACGTTCTAACAGGAATCGGCGCGGCAGAATATCAACAAAAACAAATGAGCAATTTAAAGAAATTGGGATTTGATATTTATGAATATCAGCATAAGAGGGGCTAGGTAAAAACCATGGTAAAAGCATATCCGTTAATATTGGAAAATACGACCTTTGTAAGTCATTGTATAGTCGGAATATATCCGCTAAAAGATAAAATAGCGGTTGTTCACTGTGCTTTCAATCATGCCGATAAAGAAAAAAATAGTGCAGAAAAGTGCATATGGACTTATATCCTGCTCGATGTTTTTTCTAAAGATTTTACCGAGCATACTAAGAGCCATCTTATATATCATCAAGAAGAAATTGTCTATCAAAGAGATGCGGCTTGTTATATAAAAGATGGTAGATTCTTATTGAATACTAGAAAGTATAAAGGTCTTGATTCTTCAATATCAAAGCTGATAGAAATATCCGATACTAATCTCGTTGAACTCGGAAAATCACCTGAACCTATTGATAAAATATATAATGACGGTAAAACATATTACTTTGATGAATCTGAAATATATATGTTTTCACAATATATAATGGCATGTAAAAATAGTAAATCAAAAGAAATAATATGGAAGCTGAAATTAGGTTCATATCTTTATACTGAAGTAAAAGAAGAAAATGGTGTGTTATATTTTGGAACCGCCGGGCACGGAGGAAGGTTTTTTGCCGTGAATATAGATGACGGCAGTCTCCTTTATAGTTATAAAACAGGCGGAACTGAAAACTTTATACAGTATAAGGATTACATCTTGCTTGCCGATATAAAAAACAAGCCAATATTGTTAAATAAAAAAAAACGGTACGGAATTTAAAAAAATAGATTTTAATAATTTTCAAATTACAGCAGATCAACAAATGATTGTAATTGATGATACTTTGTACACAATAGCTTTTAATGATAATACAGTTTATGCGGTATGCACTGATTTAGTATAATTAATATAAGGAGAAATAAAATGCTTACATTGAAAGAATTAATTAAAAATCAAAAAAAATTTAATGAAAGCTTCTTTGTGGAAGTTTCGAGTAAACTATGGAAAATTGGAGAAATAGAAGAAATTAAAAATCAAACCGATGAGGATTTATTCCTTTTTCATATTGCCGTTAACATCATCGGAAATTGGAAGGGAGATGGTTGGTGGGAATTTATCTGTAATTATCCGCAGCTTATCCGTTATGTTCCTGACACATTGGCAGCATTAAAATTATCCGATATGAAAACAGCTTTTGAAAACGTGATAAAATGTTTCCCTGAAAATACGGTTTTTGAATATTCGAGCACCTATGTAGATACGGTCAATTTTCTTCAAAATGTCAGATTCAAAATAAGCGATACATATTTAAATTCGATTCCTGCAGATAAGAGAAAAGAAATGTCCGAGGCGTTACATAAAAGCATTGACGACCTTGAATCCTTGACGGATAAACGCTGGGCTTATGATGCAAAAGATGACGGCTGGTCGGATGTAATTAATTTTATCGGAGAAAAGGAATAACAGAGAAAATGATAATGCAGTATATCGGAGAATTAACAACATACGGTTACGGAATGGCTATTATTCCTATTGATTTGCTTACGGAATATCTTGCTTCAAAAAAATGCAGGGCAAAGAAGCTTTTAAGCTATCTGCAAAAGAACTTCGAGCTTTTTCTGGAGCTTGTAGAAAAAGGCAAGCTTGTCCCATTTTATCGTATCAATTCTTTTGAATATCATATATTCGCCTCTATAAATGAAGAAACTGTCATACCTAAAGGATTTAAAGAAATATGCAAGTTTGAAAAATTTTATCTTGAAGTGGGCGATTTAAATAAAATATGTTTTTCCTGCTTCGATGATTTGGACTATGATTTTGAAAATATCAAAAAAAAAATATTACAGATCACACGGAATATATTAAAACCGGTCCGAAAGAAATTATGGAGCCGTATAATTATCGTTTAGGTTTTGATATACCCAAAGGAAAATATGAATTCGATCTTATAGGCTTGGAAAAAATAGAGAAAACTGAAAGAGAAAGCAAGAATTATGGTTATGCTTTTGTGTTCAAAAAGAATGAAAATGCCGTAAATAATAATTTGACAAAATGTGATAATGAAGATGATACTTATAAATTTAATGTACCGAAAAAAATACATGAATTATTTAAAGATTAAAAGAGAGGTGCTTAACACTTCGAGAAATAGGTAAACAAGGATTTAATTATGATAACAATCGGAAACATCGGAAGATTTGAATCTATACCGCAAATTTTAAACGATGTACTAAATGAAAATATTTCTGCATTGGAAGAACATCTATTAAACGGGTGGAAGCTTAATAAAGCAATCAGAGTCGGCAAATACACCGAACTCTCTCCTTTGGATTTTGCATTGATAATGGAAAAATTTCAATCTATAAAATGGCTGACGGAAAAAGGAGCAAACCTTAATGTAAAGGAGCATCCAAGTTTTCTTCTCGCAGTGAGATATTGTAATGAAGAGGTAATAAGGTTTCTTGTTTCCCATGATGCAAAGATAGATGTAGTAAACAATGTAGATTCGGAAGCTTTTTTAGAAGCGTACTATGGTAAACGCTTTGACAATTTTTCGATTATACAAGAACTTGGGCATACCGCAGCTAAATACGGCGGACAGCTCTTGCGTCACGCGGTTTCTGACCGTAATTATAAAACTCTGGAATTTCTAATTGAACACGGAGCAGATATTAATTACAATAAGTCCGATATGGTATATTCCAATCAACCGACTCCATTGTGTGTAGCTGCAAGATATGTTGATTTGGAAATGTGTACATTTTTAGTAAAGCATGGAGCGGACGTTACGATTGCCGAAAAAAACGGAATGCGTCCATATAGCATAGCCTTGGAAAAAGGCGATGAGGAAATGCCAGAATATTTTAAATCATTAGAGCCTTCCGAGTTTCATCAAACACAAAATAAATTAGATGAATTAAAACCGTATAAATTGCCAAAGAGAATAATTGAATTTTTAACCGGTGAAAACCTACACTTTGATTTAGCGGATTCCGACTTTGGATATATTGAGTTCTTTAAACTGATTGATACTATTCCATTTAAATTCGGCCGACAAAAATTATTAAGACTTTCCCGCTCTCTCGGAGATTACAGTCACATTTATATTGTGTGGAACCCGAAAACAAAAAAGATTGCAAGCTATGATATGGAACATGAGGAGCTCATCGATTTGGCAACCTTTGATGATTTTATAGAAGATATGACAAAGTATATGAACCGGATTTTTGAATAATAACTGATAATGAGAAAAAAGCTTAATGAATATAAAATGCATAGACAGATATTTCTATAATATAGATGAGGAGATGATAGATTGGGGCGATTAATTTTTATTTTACTGCTTTCCGTTTCAGGACTTATTTTTTTAGCGGTTATCTTCGGAATGTATATTTATATGAAACGAACTATTTCCGGTGGAAAATCATTGATGGAAGAAGCAGTAAACGAACAGACCGATACTACAAAAATGGCGCTCAGTGAGTTTTTAGTATATGCATCTTCGATACTTGGGGCGGTATTATTTGCCTTACAGGTGATAAAAAAGGGAGGCTCAGGATTTTCTAATTTGGCAACATATATTATTTTGCCTCCGGTTATGGCTCTCTTTAATGCACGAAAGCGTACCGGAAGAAGTATTTTTGTGTTTGTGGCTGTCGCAATATTTTCACTTTATACGTTTTTGGTATATATCATAATCAGCGTTCCGGTGAAGGCTCCTGTTTTTACGATTAACAACACAAAGATTAAGATGGCATATACAACTGTTGCCGATATAGTTGCGGACGGATTCGATATTTATGTAAAACAGGCTAATCCTTCCGGCAGAGATTATAAAAAACTGCTTTCTTGTGGTGCTTTTAAAAAATATCCCGTTGATCGGAGTATTCTCGTTGAAAAAGGATTCCGAAGAAATAATACTGCTATACCTTATGCTCATTATCTTCTTGTAAAAGACGGCTTTGTGATCGGGAGCATCGGTCTTTACGGTCATAAAAAAAAGGATACGGTATTAGAAGACTGTAAAATCATTCATTTAAAACTTGATGAATACTGCATTTCCGATGCAAGAGCAAATTCAATTCGTTATTGTCTTGATGATGTTGAGCTGCTCGTTCCATTGCAACAAGAAATATTGCAAAAAACATTCGATAAAAAACTGTGGTTAGTACCGCCAAGAAATACGAGAGACATAACTCAGCTGCACTACGGTATTAAATGGTCAACCGGAAGCGATCATCTCTTTTGGAATGAATACTTTGCTTATATTCATTTTAATGAAAGTAATGATATGACCGACTTTGAGATTTCAACCGAAATAGCACGTGATTGGAATGAATAAGAAAACTCATTCGTTATAAATAAAAACCCCGACGCAAAACATCGAATCTTGCGAAATCTCCGCTCTATTTTAAGAGCTCTCCGTATCTCTTAGCCGTAGGATTCTCATTGCTTCTTGGGCTATCGTTTTATTTGTGTCATGCGTCATTTTTTTCAACAAATCGATGGGCAATTTTTTGTTTCTGATGATTGCAAGGCGGATCGAAAAGTCGGGGTCGTTCATCAGTGTTTCAAAAATATACCGGTCGTTTTGGTTTTTCATCGCAACGGTGAAGCGAACGTCCGCATTTTCGTCTGTACATAAAAGACGCAAGACTTCGGCGGGAATATGTTTGTTGTGAACGAGCCACGCTTTTTTTTCGGGGTAATGGTGCAATATTTCGCCGATGACAGCGGGGGACAGCTCTTCGGTTCTGGTTTTGTTGTTGTCTTGAATGTTATCGTTTGCGGCTAAGTGCAGGTATTCTTGTATGGTATTGATCATAGGTGTCCTCATGCGATTGTTGATTCTCTTTATAATTTTTTTGCGGTAGTGTTTCTGCAAACTCAATATCATTTCTTCCAGTATGATAAGCGATTCGAAAGATACAAAAATTATAGTCTGCATGCCAAGCGTAATCCGAGACTACCTGCATGAAAATCGGGAGTATAAAAGAGCCTGACCGGCAGCGCTGCGTTATATATATCGGTATCTATACCGCCGCCCCGATAGGTCGGTAAGCTGACCGTATGTGCAGGGTTTACGTCGTATTCTCCGTATCCGAGGGTACCGTCCGTTACGGCAGGAATGGTGATCATCGTAAACGATACGCCGTTTACCGTATACGTCTTACCGGTAGGCAGTATGTCTGCATTTTCGGCATTTACACCGGCACTGCCGCCTGTCATTGCAATAAGCACCGCTCCTAAAAATAATGTTTTATTCAATTTTCTTTCCTCCAAATATATTTATATTTCGGTTTTATAATACTGCTTTACCACAGTCTCCTTTCCCAAAATTACCTTCAACATTTTGTAGAATATTCTACATTTTTATTGTATCACTCCAAACTTCATAGAGCAATTAAAATAGAGTGATTAAAATAGAGCAATTTTGATAACGCACATTGTCTTAAGATGATAACATGTTAAGATAATGTGCGTTTTTATATCCGTTAGAGCAGTTAGCAAGGGCGTTTTTACCAAAGATACATGGTCTTTTTAATTTTTCATGAAAAGTAACTTTATGCAAGGAAGGGAATCTGTTTGTAAAATTGAAAACTGATGGCATAGTTGAATCGCTTCAATCTCTACAAGGGTTGTTTTTGATGATTTGATGATTCTCTGTTGTTAGACTGTTATAGAGTCGGTTTGGAACTTTTTAAGTTTCTGAAATGCTCTATTTTTTTGAACAAAATATTGAGTTTCAGCATTACAAATTAAAAATAGGATACATCATATCATCCTACTAAGTTATCTATCATTGTAGTTACAACAATGATAGATAACATCTATGAGCCAAGTATGATGCAAGAGACTGTGAGAGAATAATTTATAAAAGCTCTTGACAAAATAACAGATAAAAGATATTATAAAAAACCGAACGGTCGGAATTTAATAAGAAGGTGTATCAGCTATGGCGAAAGAATATAATGCAAAGGCTACCATTGAGGCTATTTTATCCGTATCAGCGAAGCTGTTTTTACAAAAGGGATTCGATAAGACCAGCATGATGGATATTGCAACAGCTGCCGGAATATCCAAGGGGGCTATTTATCATCATTTTAAATCGAAGGATGAAATTATCAAATCTGTTATGGAGAAGCAGGAGCAAAGTGTAAAGGGTACAATAGAAAACTTTATGGAAGAGACCCGGTTTTTGAGTGGAAAAGAACAGTTGCAACTTATTTTGGAGAAAAATATCGAGAATCAGGAAGCACATTATTTAGATGATGCAATGAGTGTACGCATGAAAAGTGCAGAGTTTGTCCTATCCTACATGCAATCTTGTGTCAATAAGGATTCTAACTTTGTTTCAAAAATTATTAAGAAAGGAATACAAGATGGCTCTATCGTTACAGATTTTCCGGATGAATGTGCGGAAGTTTTTATGCTATTGCTCAATGTGTGGTGTGATCCGGCTGTTTTTGATTGTGATGGTGAGAAGTTATCCTCGAGACTCGGATTTTTACAATATATGATGAAGTCGATAGGCATCGATGTATTATTCAGTGATGAACTTATTGAAAAATCGTTGGAGCTATTGCAAAAATTATATCCAAAGGAGGATAAGACCGATGAATCATCATTTCATTATAGAAACAAATAACCTTACAAAAACTTTTGGCGGTAAGGAAGTAATTAAAGGTTGTAATATGCATGTAGAAAAAGGTACGATTTATGGTTTTTTAGGTGCGAACGGAGCGGGGAAAACAACGGTATTCAAACTTCTCTCAGGACTTCTTACACCGACTATGGGAAAATTACAAATGTTTGGAATAGATAATCTTTCAACACCGAGTGATATGTTATCACAGATTGGTACTTTGATAGAAACTCCCATTTTTTATGAACATTTGTCGGCAGCAGAAAATTTGCGTATGCATCTTGCCTACATGGGCAAGGAAGGTGGGAATGTAGAGGATGTCTTGTCAAAAGTCGGATTAAAGGATATTGGTGTTCAGCCGGTATCTACTTTTTCCTTGGGAATGCGTCAGCGTTTAGCGATTGCAAGAGCAATTATCCATAAACCACAACTATTGATTCTGGATGAGCCGATTAACGGACTGGATCCTATGGGAATTAAGGAAATGAGGGACTTATTTTTGTACCTTGCAAAAACAGAGGGTATGACATTACTGATTTCCAGTCATATTTTGACAGAAATAGAGCATATTGCGGATACAATAGGGGTCATTGTCAACGGAACGATAGTGAGAGAGGTCTCGATGGATAAGGTGAAGGTAGAGTATCCATCAGGTCTGGAAGAGTATTTTATGGATATTATGATAGGGAGAAAAGAAAATGAAAACGCTGATTAGATTGGAATTAAAAAAGAATAACATCAACACTTATATCTTAGCGGATATTATCATAGCGATTACGATGATTGGTTTCCTTTTCCTTTTTGCATATGCCCCTTTGATAGAGCCGAATGATAAAGACATGGCAATTTTTGCAGGATATGATAATCTTATTTCTCTATTTTGTGTTTTTAACATGGCAGTATTTTGTGTGATGTCTGCAGTGATGTATTGCAGGTTTGTTATTGAAGATTATTCGGGTAAGCGACCTATTTTACTTTTTTCCTATCCGGTCAGTCGAAAAAAGGTTGTGTTATCCAAACTTTTGATTGTGTGTGGATTTACGATTATATCAATGGTTATCTGTAACTTTATTGTTTTTTTGATATTCGGTATCACTGAAAATTTCATTCATCTTGTAGGAAACAACTTTACAGTTTCTATTATCTTGAACATTGTTGAAAATACCATATTGATGTCAGCGATAGCTGCAACTATCGGAGTGATAGCAGTAGGAATCGGATTTATCAAAAAATCAGTGCCGACAACTATTATTTCTGCAGTTCTCCTTGCTTCGTTAATGTGTAATATTGTGGTAAATGCAAACCCTAATCGAGCAGCGATGTATGTGTTAGCAGCGGCAATGGTAATGATTGGTATCTTGTGTTCGATATTTTTGATGAAAAAAATAAATAAGATGGAGATTTTATAATGGAACAAAAAATAGAAGGAACAGTGGACAATTTTCTTGATAGAATGGCATCAGAATTATATTTGGGAAGTGTATGGTTTGGATTGTTGCTAATCCTTGTTGGAGCAGTGTTGTTATTCAAAAAAAGAAATTCAAACAATAACAAATTTGTTTGTTATGCTTGTATGGTAATAGGATTTCTCGCTATTGTAAGTGGACTGATGCAGATGTAATCCACTGAAAAAGGGGTTCTTGAATGCGTATCGGCTCTACATGAGACCAGACTATTTACGCTACAAGACAGGATAAAAGTATGTATATCAAAAATCGAAATTCCTATGCTTACAGTACGAGAAAATACTGAGAGAAGACGAATAGGGTAGTATAAGATGTTGAGAATACGAACAACAGGTTCTTCCAAAATCAACCATGCGGTTTATAATCTATCTTCTATTTTATATTATAGCTTTAACACTGCGATAAGTTCTTCCCCATCCGTATCTCCTGTTTCAACAAAACCGAATGAGCTATATAGTTTACGCGCAACTTGATTTTCAAGTTCATAAGACAACCAACAATATTCAGCTTTTCCGCAAGGAAAAGTCTTAACAAAATCAAGAGCCAATTTAACTGCTTCTTTTCCAAATCCATTGTTTTGATACGCTTTATCAATCATCAGACGCCAAAGATTATAATTTCCTTTTGCTATTTCAGGTGCATGAATCCAATAGTCATGAACATCAAAACCGATCATCAAAAATCCGACCGGTATTTCATTGGTATATATCCCGAATGGAAATGCATAACCATTTGCGGTGATTGCAATGTAGGCTTCAATGATGCTTATATCATTGGCAGCAACAAAGCTTTTCTGTGTTTTCGATACCTGCAGTTTCAGAATATCCCAAATGTTTTTCCCGTTTACTTTTTCCAAATGAAGCATGCTATATGCTTTATGACTTAAATTTATTCTGCAATATTAATTCCTTTCTTGATAAGTTTTTTCTTTGCTTTTTCGGAAATATAAATAACGGTGCCGTCAATAAGTTTTAAGTTTGGAAACTGTGCCAATTCCTCATCAGAAATAGACTTAATATCAAATAGATCATTCTCGCCGTCCCATTGCGGAATAAGCTGCATATTAATTTCATTTCCGCCATCAAGAAACAGCTGTGTTACCTTTGGGGCCAATTCAGCAGGAATTTCCAATTGCTGAAACCAGCTTTTTACTTCAGGTATCATTTTATCGTAGTAATCATCGGGATCTATTTCTTTTTTTGCATAATCATTGCAAAAATCATATACATCAAATTTCGGTTTAAGCAGTTCTTGTTTGTACATCAGCTCTTGGATAATAGCAAGTTTAAAATTGAGGTTTGTAAATGTCAACACTTCACCTTCCGTCTTTGGCAGCGCCCATTTACCGCTCGACACCCTCGGCGGTTTATACCAAAAACTTATATCCCGTATAGGTTCAGGTTCGGCACATACCAAATCGGCTATCTCATCGGTTTTTGATTTTCGTAAACGTTCCTGAAAAGATATTGCATTCAGAACCGAGTTTAATTTACTCGACAATGAACAATTTATTTTCCAGTTTCCCACTTTCATTTCTAAAAATATATAAGCATCTCTCAATGTTTTTTGAGGTATAGCTTCCAAAATAGTTTTACCGTTTATCGTAAAAATGCCGGGAAACACCTGCGTTGGATTTACATCGAAAAACGAAAATTTTACTTTTTTCTCCCATTCCCTATCTTCACATATTCTTATGTCTAGTTCGCTGATACATCCTTTGGAAACAAAACTTTTTACTCCCATATTATCCCAGATATATATTTCCTCTAAATCATCTTTACTTACTGTTCCATCAGTCGGCTTACGCAATACTTTTCTATATTCACCGAATTTCTCCGCAAGAATATCTATTGATAGGTTTTCAATAAACTCATCATTAATATACAAACCGTTTTTAGTTAAATTGATATGAAGTTTCTGTTGCGGCATAGCCGACTGTTTATCCTGTTTATTTGATTCCAAGTTTTTTATAATACTCATTTTATAACTCCTTACCATATAATATTTCTTTAATAGCTCTTATGTCAATTTTATACCATGTTTTATTAACATACATAAGCGCATCCCATAATTGGATTTTTAGTTCACTGTCATCACTATATCGTATTACTATTCTTAAATGAGGTGCAGTCATTTTAAACATCTTTCCATCATTACTCTCATCATCATATTTTGCAGTATTTAAAATATCCGTTATTGCCCTTATATCATCATGCTTAATTGTTCGTAAGGCTGTATCCGTATTATTGGAAAACTGCATTGATACAATTTCATCAGGGCTTATAATACATTGTTTTGAAATAGTCATAAAGCCGTCCTTTCCATCAGCAGATAGTGCAAAAGTAATGAATATAAATATACAAAATGCAATTACTTGTTTCATTCTTTCCTTTATTCGTGCGGAGGGTTTAATACCCGCCGTCCTCGGCAACGCTCTGCGTCGGGGTTGTTGATTACAGCATGTTCACAATTTCAATCGTATTTTCAGATTGAAGCAGGCTGAACAGTTGTTTATAAGTACTTATGATTTTTTCTCTATTTTCTTTATCTGATAAACCTAAAATATAGCAATCGCTATTTGTATCGATAAGATATAATACCTTGTCACTCATTGCAGCAAGCCTACGGAAAACTTCCGGCGCTTCAAATTCCGTATCTTTATCCAAGCGAAGCATATTCGCTTTTATCTTTTTTGCTAATAGATTGTAACCGTATACAATATCTCCCACATCCGCCTTCCAATCGAACATTGCCAAATAGTTCAAATCTATAAAATCGTTTATCAAAGAGACACAAATATCTTCTTGCTCCAATGCTGTATGGTATATTTTCTTGGCTTTTTGCGGAGATATGCCGAGTAATTTGCAAAGTGATAAAAAAGTTTGTTCCGTATCGGCAGGTAAGCTTTTGTTCCGGCAAGCAAGTTTTCCTTTTGCCTCCCAAATGCGTCTGTCTTCTTCTTCAAGTATTTTTATTTGCAGTTGTCCGTATTGTGCTAAAGCCGTTTTTATATTCTCAATGATTTTTTTATCAAAAATAGGGTTGTTCTTTCCTATAAAATTGAACCACTCTTGTCCCTGTTTGCCTGTGATGTCATAATCATAAGAAACAATTTCACAACGATCTCCGATTCTCACAACGGCAAAGATTTCATCTTCACAATAATCAACCATACAGATACTTTCGGGTATAAATGCTCTATGGTCGCCATTTTCGTAAAAGCGATTGGTGTATTTTGAGTTTTTAAGCGAAATACAATCAAAAATATTTTGTTCTTTAATTTGTGTCTCTATCATTTCTTGAGCCTGACTCGAAAACTTTGCGTTGTTTTCCAATATCTGCTGAAAGAGTTGTATATCAAATGCCGACCCACCTATGAGTTTTTCGTCTTTGTAGTACACCCACGATACAGTTCGGCCGATATTTTTTCCATTCATATTCCACTCCTTTTTTTATTTATTTCAATTAAGCAATAATCGTTTTACATTTTATGAAAAGCTCTCTCAGCGGCGTAATGCAGTTTTTTCGACAGGTTCTCGAATTCCAAAGACCAAATCGATTCATCGTATTTCCATTCAAACGGTGTTTTGTAATTTTCCCAAATTGTACAAGCCTGCTCATTTACCTCTTCAATGAGCCCCGTAATCTTCAAAGCCTTACCTGCCTCGCTCATCATCAAATGCCAGTTGTCCAAATCGGCAGGGTCTTCGGTATGGATGGATTTCTCTCGCGGAAGATAATACACAAAATCGCTTGTATCAAAAGGGAACAGGGTATGGCATAGCGCAGTAGTGTAAACTTTTTGAGCTAATACGGTAGGCAGCTGCTCGTCGGAATAACCGAAGGTGGAAACATATAAAAAGCCGCGCAAAATGCCCGCTAAATTTCTACAAACGGGAGCAAAAGCATAATTTGAAACCTTAGTTGTTATGGCTCCGTTTCGTATAAAACTTATGGCACTGTCGATCTCTTTTCTTCTTAGATTTATATACTTTATCTTTTTAAACCGCCAAGAGTACATCAGTTCCAAAGAATTGTCAATGACGTGCAAATGCTTGTCTCTTTTTTCCTCCGCCGTGCCGTTTAGCTTGGCAATCCTCGTAACAGCCTGTCTCCAAAACAGGATTAATGTTTTTGCCCATTCGAAATACTGCAAAAAGAGGTCATTGGGTTTTCCTTTTTCAAAAGCAGTTCTTATTTCTGTAAGTTTTATCATGGTTTTTATCTCATTGTTCCTTTGATGGTTCAAGCCCGAATCCTAAGTATACTTAATCCTTTCAACCGAGCTTCTTCATCAACTAATCCTCTTCCTTTCATATTCTATTGTATCATTTTTCCTTATCGTTTTTAAGAGGGGCGATGAAAATCTGACAGTAGAAAAAACACCTTAAAAAGGGTAGAATAGTGTCAAATATGTAATGAAATGAGAATTGTGCGTGGAATGTAGGTTATGGAAATGTTGATTATCGATATTTAAGGAATGACTTATCAATCGATAAGCCGGAACGTTCTGCCAGTGCATTATTTTCACAAAAGAGATACAACAAAGAAATACGGAAGAGGAACGATATGAAGTATATGGATTCGGATAATATGCATACAAGATTGGAGACTTACTGATCGTTCAGAGAGATGAGAGGAGGAGCTGAAAATGTATCTATGAACTTATACGTGCAAAAACGAACCGACGCCGTAGGGCGATTATGGTGAGCTTTTAAAAGATGCATTGTAAATAGTCGGAGTAATTGGAGGTTGCGAAGGATATATGAGCGTAGTAATGAATTTTTGGATAGCCATACCGGTAGATGATTTCTTTTGGTATAGCAATGACATAATGAAAAAATACGGCGTATCCGCTTATGTGGAAGTAATTGACAATAAGTCCGGAAATCGGAACGTGTATACTTATCGGGAAGACAGTCCTAATGTATTTACCGAATATTTCTTTGAACAAAGTTATCATTCTTTTTATTTTTCATGTTATCCGTTTGATGATGAAAAAAGTTCTATTCCGTTTGGCGCCTTTTATACACCTGAAATAGCTCCTTTTACAATCGAAGGCAACGGCGGATATGAAACGGAGCGTACACGAGAACAAATATATTTAAGACAAATTGATAAGCGGCCTGATAAAAACATCAAAAAATTTTATTCGGCTTTACAGCAGAAATTAAAAACTCTGCCGGGTATACAAAACGGCTATGTAATGGGAAAATACGAATATAAAAACCGCTATTTTTTGCCGTCATCAAAGATAATTATTCCCAATAATCCGCATAATAAAAACATAAAAGGAACGTGGGAGGACTATTATCTTAATTATCAGTATAATAAATGAAACAGAAACGACGGATGATATTGTGAAATGGTTACAAGGAATTTTCAAATAAATCAGCATTGAATGACATATACTATCAGTGAAAGGGAGATAACAAATGCTAAAGATCGGAGAAAATCATACGTTTGAAGATGACTGGAACGGAAGACAGAGCTGTCTGATGTATTTAAAAGAAGATGGATCTGCATCATGGTCAGTAGATGTCGGATTTGCTAAAGGTAATTTTAGGGACGAAACAATAGCACCTTCTATTTGCATAAATTGGATAGGTACAAACAAAAACTCAGCAGCAAAATTAATTGGAGAATCCTTTTCTGTAATGACAATAGAAGAAAGCGATGACAGAGAAGATTCATTTTACATTTATGAACACGAACCGATGGTTTCATACAAATTAAAAATTCTTGAAATAAGGAATAGCGAGGCTCATATCCAATGCAGCGGAATATTAATAGTGGATGGATATACTGAACCCTATGAACAGGAAAAATTTGAAATCGATAGTTGGATACCTGTCATTGAATCGGTTAATGACTGGGAAAAATTCGGATTATAGGAAAAGTTAGGCGAGCGGAGGAACTATGAACGAGATTGAGAAATATAGAATATTGAGTGCAGGAAAAGCCTTTGGTCACCGTGCCAAAATTGCTTTGGTGTTGCTTGATAGCCGCACAGCCTATGAAGAACTTAAAGAGGAAGCGGCACAAACTTCAGTTGCCGGAAGTTATGGTTGTACCGGAGGTTTTCCATCCGAAATACTTGAAAGAATAATAACAGAATTGATATGCCGCGATACCCGCAACACCTGGTATTTGCCAGACAATGTAAAATTTTGGGACAGGCGTTTCGGCAGTCTGTTTGAGACCAAGTTTTTTTGCTATGATGATGATGTAGAAACGTGGAGTAAGATACTTTACAAATTCTTTGTAAAACTCAAGTGGATGCCGAAAAGAGAAGATTATACTTCAACAAAAAGCTATAATAACGTTTGGGGATATTTTGCAGAACTTTTAGCGGTTGTAAAACAAAATAATCATCCCGAATTTGATAAGTATTATGAAATTGCAATCAAAAACGGAATGGCTCCGGCGGCGTTGGAAAGAAAGTTAAAAGAGCTGTCTGAAATAAAACAGTCCTTTGTCGGAGTTTAAATCAAGTAGTGAACTGACTGTTATGTGAATATGGGAGAATAATTATGAATTACTATAATTGGAATGCAAAATGGGCAGGAAACTCTATTACAGAGTTAAAAGAGTATACAGGAGAAGAAATTTTAAAGTTATATTGCTACGGATTATCTGAAGAAAAATATCCTTTAAAAAAAGACAGAGACAGCATTTTAAAAAGCTGGATAGATTATTTTAACAATACAAAAACAAACATTAAAAAGCTTTTAGTAACAGGTATTGTAAATCAGAAGTTATTGGAATCGATATGTAATCAAACATCACTTGAAGAACTCGTTATATTTCAGGGCAATTTCTCGGACATACAGTGTATTGCAAAATTAAAAAATTTAAAGGCACTTTCAGTATATGCTTCATCAAGAGTAAAAAGTTTGCAGCCCATAGGCGAAATAAAAAATTTAGAAGTGCTTATATTATCTAACTTCACCGGCGTAACGGATTATTCTCCGTTGGGAAAATTAAAGGATCTTAAACAGCTGGGAATTCATAGTTCTATGGGAAATATAATTAAAGTAGATTCTTTTGATTTTTTAAAAAGTTTGAAGAATATTAAAAATCTTCATACAACGGGATTTAGGCTATTGAATGGAGATTATTCGCCTGTTTTAGAACTTGAAAAATTAGAATTCCTATCTGTTAATATGCCTGCTTATGACTATAAAATATGGAATGATAGGTTTGCAGAAAAGTTTAAAGATATTCCACAAAATGACCATGTTCGTCAGTTTGTATTTATATAATTTTAAAACCGAGATGATGATGATTACTGAATGGATAGAAAGAATAAAGCGAAAACACAATTGTAAAGCACATTTTGGGAGTGATAGTTTTCAAATGAAAGACTGTATCGTAGCTCCAGTCCACCTGATCCCGGAGGAGATTTATGATAATCAAGAGTTTGATTTCTATATCAAAACAAAGTATGATGTTTACCTGCTCCGTATTATAAATAATGAATCTAACTGCGGTATTATTTATCCGGCGAAACTGAATGGTATTATATATATCGTAAGCAATTTACCTATTAGCAAAAAGAATATAACCGAATCTATTCAAAAAACATTAAATCGATTAGAGGAATATGGCTTTCCAAATTTAAAGAACTCAAAATGCAAAATCGCATTTCAAATGGAGTAATAAATTGAGCACTTACACAATGAAAGAAAAAACTTTGGTTACTCTTAAAGATGAAATATCTTTTGAATATCCGTTTTCTGATGATATGCCTATGATTTACTTAGGCGAGATAGCTAATATGCCGGAACATGGAATTTTTATAGGCAAATCCGGAAAATGCTATTTTGGGTATCATATTTCAAATTTTAGAGAATTAAGCGAAGATGAGATATAAAATATTAAGACAGAAAATATTTGGAGAAGTTTACAATGAATAATCAGATGGATTTTATACTGCCTGCTTTATATTATAAGTTTTTATCAGAAATGGGAGAGGATGGAGAATTTACAATAGAGGATACCGGAATAATTTTATATTCAAAGGCGGATTTGGTAGAAAGAAATGCTATTTATCAGATAGAAGAATGGGAGCCGAATTTTTTTATGATTGGACAGGACGGTGACTTGGCTTTCTTTATAAAAAAAGATTCTGATGATACTATTTATATGAATGACTTGGGAGCTTTGGGTTCGATTGAAATGAAGCGTGTAGCCTCAGATGTATATGAGTTTGTCAAACATTCAGGTGAGGGGATTGATTGGAGGACTTAATGGAATTAATTGAATACATGCGGCTAAGAAATAAAATGACACAAAAAGAATGGGAAGACTCTTTTGAGAAAAAGAAACGAGAGATTATTGTTCTAAGGCACGAAGGCGGCGGCGGAAGTTTGAGAAACGGTTTTTGGGACTGGGCTGCTTATTTCTTAGCTTATGTGGACTGTGAAACAGGTGAGCTGCATAAAGAAGAAGGGCGTATAGTATATCCTGTCACAGACAAAGAAAATTTACCATATCAATTTGAAGACGAAACCATTTACAAATTAAAGGTGCGTGCAAAGCTTCCTGAGGAAGTTCCAAACGGTGTACTACCGACAAAAAAACATTTTTTAGTTGTGGAAGTTCTTGAAAAAAATGCGGCTTGTAAGGAATTGGAAAAAATACTTGCAGAGTATAGAAAACCTATAATTTTACAAGATGATATATTAGGTGAACTGATTTATGATAAGCCTCTTAAAAGTTTTCAAGGAAGTATTATTTGGCAGGATAGAAAAATAAATATTATATTAGATGTAGATAAGGATAATAAGGGTGAAATAACAAAGGCGAAAAAAGCCTTGAAAACAATGCTTTCAGAGCAGGCAAAATGGGATGCAGATCTGCGTAGTTTTGCTGCAAAAAAGCTTACTAAACTCGCCTGCGAATGGGCAGAATCTGATGAAGAAGCTGCTGAAATTACAGAAGAAAGTTTTGCAAAAAGAATTAGCCTCAGTTCAATTTGGATGACATCGGGAGGTTCATTTTCTGCTTATTTTGATGATGATGATCTTTTCTTCGGGCATTGTATAACAGTATGCGGAAGCTTAAAGAAGGGGATTGTGTCAGCTGATATTGAGGGATAAAACATATACTGATATTTATGGTAATGAAAGGAAAAAATGGAAAAACAAGTGCTTATAAATCAATGGTTGCATGAGCAGGAAATAGCTCATATTAAAGGCTGGGATTTCTCACATATTAGAGGAAGATATAAAGAAGAGGATGATCTCCCATGGGATTTTGAAAATATTATAAAATCCCATTTGAATGATACAGATTATTTATTGGACATGGAAACCGGAGGCGGCGAATTTCTTTTGTCTTTTATGGTAAACGCTAAACATACTGCTGCGATTGAAGGATATGAACCAAACATCAAAATATGTGAGGGCAGACTTCTTTCTTTAGGAATAGATTTTAAAGCATGTGACGGAGGCGATATTCTTCCTTTTGAAGATAATTACTTTGACATTATTACTAACAGACATGGTAAATATAATATAAAAGAGATTAAAAGAACTCTTAAAAGCGGAGGAGTATTTCTTACGCAGCAAGTCGGTGCAGAAAATGACAGGGAACTTGTAGAGCTTTTGATAGGTGATGTTGAAATTCCGTTCCCAGAAGCTTATTTAAATATTGCAAGACAGGAATTTGCTGATAACGGATTTGACATTGTGGAAGAAGATGAAGTCTACAGACCGATAGAATTTTATGATGTAGGTGCACTGGTTTGGTTTGCCAGAATTATTGATTGGGAATTTCCCGGATTTGAAGTGGAGAAATATCAAAACAACCTTTTTAAAGCACAGGAAATTCTTGATAAAGAAGGTGTAATTAAGGGGAAAATTCATAGATATTATTTTGCGGCTAAAAAGAAATAATAAATTTTAGTTTGTTTTTGAGTAAAACAGTAAGCTATAGGAGATTAATATGAATCGGCATGATAATTTTGATTTCACTTTGGTCTGCACTGTAAAATTTTATAGAGGAAAGAGAAGCTTACCGCCTGATTTGAGTAATGGAAAATATTGTCCTCATTTTATGATAAAAACAGATACAAGATATTTGGGTATTTGTTTTATTGAAGGGCAGAAAGCGGACTTTGAGACTTTAGTAAAAAGTCTGGTTGTACCATTGTATGAAGAGGTTGATTATTCCGGATTAGTCTGCGGAACTGAGTTTTATATAATGGAAGGCCAAAATAAAGTTGGAGAAGGAATTATAGATGAAATTATTTAATGATACAAGTATCAAATACTTTTGATACCCACATAGTACAATGGAAACTTAATAATTTTGGATTATAACTAAGGAGAAGACTAATGGCAAAGAAAAGAATTACCTTACCTAAAAATTTTGATGAACTGATTACAGCAGGAGATGTTGAAGCACTTAAAGCCGTCTATGATAAATGTGAGCTTACCGCTCATGACGGCAGATACAGCTTAAATACGGCGCTTCATTATGGCGGTGTTCCTGATGAACTTGTGATCTGGCTCGTAGAACAGAGCTTAGATGTAAATACACTCGATTATTATGGGCGTACACCATTATATAAACATGCCACTTTGGGCAGAGATACCGTAAAACTGCTGTATGAATTAGGAGGAGATATACAAAAACCTGATACATATGGGAGTACACCTCTGCATACGGCAGCAGGTTTTTTCCGGCCTAAGATAGTAAGTTTTTTGATTGAAAAAGGTGCAGACATTAATGCAAAAGATGATATGGGACGAACTCCTTTAGCCGAAGCCCTTGCTACTTGTAGGAATATTAATATTGTCCAGGCGGCAGAAATTGCAGAAATGTTAATAAAGGCGGGCGCTGAGGTAGTACCTGAAATGGCGGAAAGAGTCGAAATAATCGGTAAGGATTTTGAATTTCACAGAGAAAACTTTAATAAAGATTATCTGGCTGAAACAGAAGCGGGACTTGAGAAACTCTATACACTATTTAATGTAAAGCCTGCTCCAAAACGTAAAATACATGACGGCGTTTCTCCTATTATTGTAAAGACGGGGTCTTGGAGGGAACAATACGATGAACTTTGGGAGATGCTGATTCCTTCAAGCGGAGCTGCAAAAACAGTACAGGGAGAAGTCATCCGTATAACAGGCAGGGTGCAGGATGAGCTATATAGAAACGGCGGAGTAAACTGGGATAAAGATTATAGAAATATGCTTAATACCCTGCCAAATCATTTTGCTTCAGGCACGTCGCTTTCTGAGGAAGAACTGAAAGAGACCAAAGAGCTTATTTCAAGCATACGTGCAAACGGTAGTGATGAAGATGCTATAACAGAGCGTTTGTGTGAACTTTCAGTTCTCTGGGTGCTTTCAAATCCGACACCTATTCCTTTAGGAAAAACAAATTATAACAGATGATTGAGAATATAAACTTATAAAAATAGTTCTTTGAGGCGGCAAAATGAGCGGAGAAATCTCACACAAGTATTTTTTGTTCTCTTATAAATAAGCAATAGGAAAAGATGGAATAAGCCGTATTATCTTATTGAAAAACAAGAGAAAGAAAATAACTTTGATGCGAACATAAAAGGAGAATGTATATGCATATTTTTAAACCAATAGTCATTTTATTATGTATTGTGTGCAGTGCAATCTTTTTAAATGCCTGTTCGCATATTAAAGAAGATAGTGAAATGATAATCAAATATTTGGATAATAGATTTGGTAAGGATGCATATACCATTAAGAAAGATAAATATTATCGCCGCTGGCTTGTGACATTAAATGAATATCCCGATCTCATCATTTTTTATACCGTTTCCCGTGATCCTCTTTCCATGACATCACCTTCTATAAAAACGAATTTTGATGAGATTTTCGGCGAGTATATCATTGAGGAATACAAAAAAAATTATGAACTTGGTAATGATGAGATTTTTTGGGAAATCCCTATAAATTTTATATACTATACGAAAGTACGTTCACTTGAAGAATTGAAAGTTCCTTATGATAGAGCGATGGAATTTATTGCATTCGTTTCTGAAAAACATCCGATGCTTATTGATGAGAGATTACTAAACATACGAATGGATATTGACGGCATCAGACTGAAAGGTGTTGCCGATAATGATAGCATGATATATCTTGATATATCTGAAGTAAAAAACGATGGGCTTAGTATTACGGCATACGAAGACATTTGTAAAGAATTAACTCCAAAGTTAAAAACGCATTCGGATAATCCGAATGGATTTACATTTCATGCAGATATTGGGAAGTCTTGTATTTTAGGCAGTGATACATTTGAAGATTGTTTCTTTAAAAACCTTATTGTAAAGCAAGGAACGATTGAAGAATTAAAAAAAATCATTTTGCAACCGGGGGAAATAAGTAACGCTTATATTTTTAAAAGTGATAATCAATATGAGTTTACAAATATAACTTTACAAGCTAAAAACTTATCGGATTCACCATGTTCTTTGCTTGAGGCAACGATTGTCAAAGCAATTATAGACGATGCAAAAGAAATATATATTGAACCGGTATGGATTGATCTTGTTTTTGATAAACGAAGAGAATGGAAAGAACCTTATGAAGTACTAGGAATTTCTCCTCCAAAAACAGAGCAAGAGAATATGGAAGGTGTGCAATATAAAAATATTAAGATTTTATTTGAAATGAATCAATATTACAAAGAAGTTAAAAGAATTACATTAACCTTTCTATAAGTAAGCAAAACTAAATAAGCAGCACTTGTTAAGGAATGCATTAGAATTATGAACGGAGAGATGAGAAATGGCAATAGACGGTGTAAAAATTATAGACAGTGACGATGGGTATGACATTTACAATACTATAGTAGAACGATATAAAGACGGTGAAAATATCGACACAATAATTGAAGATATTTTAAATGACGAGAATAATTTTTGTATAGATTCATTTTACACGGAGATTTACTGGACTGCATTCGCTTATTCTTTGTGGAAGGTCGGACATTTACCTGAGAAGATAAAGAATAAGGCATTAAAAATAATTGCAAAAGGTGCTGATGATTTCTGGCTTGAAATTGACGGCAAAGCTTTAAAGCAAAGACAGAAGGAACTTGATAAACTGGCAGTACAGCTGCAAAGTGAAAATCAAAAACCGATTAAGGTACCGAAGGCAAAAATTAAACGAAATCCGTATTTTAACGTGGGGGAAGTGCTTGCCGTTAAATTTGAGAATGAGTACGGCGTCGTTTTTGTTTCAGATGTTGACCAGACACCAAGAAAAATAGAATATCATTTAGCTTGTACGCGCTTGCTGCAAAAAGATAAGCCGACTATGGATGATTTTTTGAATAGCGAAATTGCCTGTAAGAAGCAAAACACGAAATATGCTCTGGATACGGATTGCTGGTTTAATCACAAAGATTTAGGACTCCTATTAGATAAACTTGAAAAGATAGGTGAAGTCGTTTTTGAAGATTATTCTTTAGGATTATTAGCGCCTGCGCATACGTTGGAGAATATATACGAAGAAATTACCGCCGACAAGAAGATTTGGCAACTTCGCTTTATAGAAACCTATCATTTGATAAAAGAAATTAACATAATATAGTGGACACATACATGATGAAAAAATTTGAATTTGTAGCAGGAACACCAAAAAGCGACATGATTATGGGATTATGCTTTCCGATAAGCTTTATGTTTCCTATATTACTAACCTACCTGCTGTTATTTTATTCTGGAATGATTACTTACAAAATTCATCCGCTATTTAAATTTTTAGTGTTTTTACCTGCATTTGTTATATCATATCTTATTATAAAAAAAATTCGTAAAAGTGTAGCAAAAAAATTTATTGTTTATATCGATAAGATTAATATAAGAATTTTAGAAAATGAAAAAGAAATTATAGCCGGTAAAATCTCATTTTGTAAAATCAAATCGAATCATGATAAATTGCTAAAGGTTGATATAGGAATTGATAACCGGAAAATATCATTTATATCAAGACCGAAAGAATACAAAACAATTACAGGCGCTACATCCTTCAATCCTTTCGGGATAAGCGATATATCAGACATGAGCCGATTATTGACCTTGGGAAGAGAAGTACAAGAGCTTATTGAAAAACAAGGGGAAAATTAGATTTACCGACATAAATGAATAGCATGTTTATACCTCCCTAATTCATCCATTTTTTCATTATTTCAGTGAAATCGGAAATCATTAAATTGAAATCATAATTCGGTGTTTTCTTTTTTTGTTTTTCTGCAATAGTTTTAAGTGCAATTAAAAAATACTCTGCCAGTTTTTCTTTTTGCTGACGATGTGTTAATAGGCTGAATTCTTTTTCAAAATGTATAACTACATTTATCTTGCCTGTATCTGCTCTAAATGCCCCGTATTGAAATCGGGGACGTAAGTAATATCCGTTTTCGGAAATTTCTTCTTTTGTGTATAATTTCTGTAATTCTTTTGCGGCTTCTTGACTTGATAATTTGCGTCCCGATTCATCGATGATATAGTTTGTTTTACAATGAGCGTTATCATAATAGCTGAAAGCACATTTCAATAAAATACAATTTACGGCTGTGCCGTATTTTTCGGGACGCATCTTTTTATTTAATTCATCCTGAAGTTTTTCTTTAATGCTTTCTATAACCGGTTTGGAATTTTCATAACAGTTGGATATTGCATGCACAATCCAAACAGGATTTTTAGGAATCCAATTGCGTTGACTTTCAATTTTCATGTCTTCTATATTTTCGGTTACAGGGTAATCCCAACACATCGATTGCTTCTTGTCTTTGCGGTCGGGGGCAGGATAATAGGAAGTTCTGCCCTGCTCCATCGTAAAGCCCATTTTTCTTTTTGACCATATTGCCTCGACAAAACGGAGCTCTCCAAATCTGTTGCAAAAAAAAGTACGGGGGTTACCGTTAAAAAACACACCTCTTGACGCTTCCAAAGGTTCATGGTTTCCCCAACCGATTACGGCAAGACATTCGCAAAGACGCACTGCCTTGTTCCACTCCGATACGCTTTTATAATCCGCATATTTTAAAAATTCCGCAAAAAGTTTTTCACGTATGTTTTCAATGAAGTTTTGAGAATGTAAAAAATCTTCCAGTTCCGATAAGTCGTTAATTGCATAAATTTCATTCATATCCGTTTTTCTTTCCATATAGTTTAACTATTGATTCCGAGTCCATTGGTTTAACAGCAATCCCAATACATCCACACCTTATTGAAGTTTCTGTTTTTTAAATCGTCTTTGTTGATAAAAAAATGAGCTGTGCCGGTATCGCCGAACATAATCTTATCATCGCTATCGATTTGCAAAAGCGAAACATCATTCTTATGTTCTTGCCCGTAATCGCGCGGATCGGTTTGTGTAAAATATGAATAACCTCCTATCTTGTGCCCCGTGCCGTAAAATAAATCATCAAATACTTCTTTTTGTGCAGGCACAAGCGTATCATAAAGCTCCCACGGGCTTTTTCCGTTGAACATACAGCTACACCGAAAATCTTCGGTACCGCCGTACTCTTCCGTTTCTTTAAACTGCAAACGGTGCTCGCACCATATCGGACACTCTTCGTACAAATCTTCGGTTAAGAACGGAAAATCAGTTTGAGGCGGCGAGTCCGTATGCTCGTGGAAAAGTACTTTTATTTCTTCGCAATCGCACCACTTATCTGCCGAAACGAAAAACTGCACAATACCATTTTCGGGATAATCGTCCAAATGAGGAATTTCCGAAAAATTTAATTGCGCCCATAAAACAAGCGGCTTGCCATCCTTGTCTTTCGGATAGTCCGTACCGACAGGCAAATAAGGGGTTCCCAAAAACTTGGAACTTTTTATATCCGTTGTTTCACCGTCGTTTAGGGCTGTCGCAAGAATTTCGACAGAACGCTGCCTGTATTTTTGTAAAGCGGTTTCGTATTCTTTCATAAAATCGGGAATTTGTTTCATGATCATATTCCTTATATTTAATCCTTACTTAGAAATCTGACAGCCGATTTGCGAGCCTTTTCTATTTTTACTGCATCTTCATTTTCAACAGCGATAGACGATATCCATTTTTTGCCGAATAAACTCTGTGCCGACTCTATCATTACGCCGCATGCAAAAAGGTCTTTTTCCGCAGCGATTGCCTGTCTAAAAACATCTTTTACATCCGGGAGTATTGTTTGACTATGCAGTCTATTACATGATAATTGCCATAGCCCCGAAGCTGACCATGCACGGCAAAGACTATCCTCGTCGTGAAGCATTCTGTCATTAAAAATACCAATCTCTTGCGCTGTCCCAACCCACCCGACAGCTATCAGCACTTTTCGCCTCAGAACACAGTCCTTCGTATTTAAATACGAAACAAGTATCGGTACAAGACAATTGCATGCAGCCGTATAAAAATCGCGATGTTTCGACCTTACAAGAATTTCGGCAATGAGATAGGCGGTGAAGACCCGTATTTTTTCGGTTGAAGCTTTGTTTATAGCCGCAAAAAGAAAATCAATTCCCGCTAAATCGTGTTTATCGAAACTGTTATCCAAATGCAACGAATCATCTCGCTCCCAGTCTTTGCAAATCAATTCGTAATGATAAGCGAGCTGATTACTGCCGCCTAAATCGGCTATAAAACCGATACATTCGCTAAGAGGAAAACCGGTTCTTTGTAAGTCGGCATACTTTTTTTGTAAATCTTCTTTTGTAAGATTTTGACGGCGTAACCGTTCCGCTTCAAGTTCTTGTAAAATCTTTTCCGTTGAATTCGGCATTACTTTATTTCCTTTTTAAAATCATGAAAAAAGTATTTTTGCTCTTCCATAAGTTGTAGGAAGCCGATGCCAAGGAACATCTTCCATTTTTAAATTATGAATATAAGAATTGTTTTGCATACAATATCACTCCTTGCATATTTTTAGCAAATTGTGTTTTACAGCTTATATCTTTCCATCATATCCATCAGTACCGAGGCTGTATCAATTTCTTCTGAAAGTAAATCGTCAAACTCTTCTTCAAGCTCATCTTGTCTATCACAAATCCATGATAAAAATTCTTTTGCTTTTTCATAATTTTGATGAATAAAATAATATTCACCTAAAATACATTTTGCAGATGTAACACTGGCAAGATCATCATCGAGTTCGATTACTTTATTCAAAGTTTCCAAAGCTTCATCATACAATTTTTTGTCTAGTTGAAGCATACCCTTTTTTAGATATAATTCTCCGTTCATCTTTTACCCCCTATAAAACCTTTTTGCAGCAAATATAAATTTGCGAAAAAGAGTTTTTTCAAATGTGTGCCGGAAAGCACACATATATAATAATGCGATGTTTGCCTGAAAGGCAAACTCGAAGATAAACAGTGAGGCTGAATTTCTGCCGAACTGTTTATCGCTCCTCCTTATATTTATTTTATCATTTTTCAACCGTTTTTGTAAGTGCTGTAATTATATTGTCCAGTGTTTCAGATACGGAATTAAAGCCGGCTTTTTTTGCAGTCTTAGGAGTTTTTTCCAGTGAAAATGATACGGCTTCTTTTAAAGCTTCTACATCTTTTAGTGAAATAAGATTTTCCTTCGCCACAGTATTCTCAAAAGAGTCCGTAATAATTTTATCATCATTCAAAAGTGAATAACAATTGCGAATCATTATGCCGATATGAGAAAGCGTTATATAATCCCGTTTTTTCTGCATAAGCTCTATGATTACAGGCCAAACTTCGGAAGTTTTCTTTAAATACCAAAGCAGGCTTGCTGCAGCTTGCCGTACAGAGGCATCTTGATGCCCTAAAAATAATCCTCCGAGCTCACGAGCCTTTATTTTGAATTCTGTGTTTTCTTTTTTTGCGATAAAGTTTTGAGAATCTTGTATCAAATAAGCTAAATCAATATAACGTTCACAATATGTTTTAATCAAAAATAAATATTCCCATAACAGTTTCGGATCTTTTTCGGATTTTACTATTTTAAAAAGTTTTGTGTAATTTTTAGTTTCAGAAAACCAATCTCTTATCGGATAGGTATTTTTCGTACCCGTTTCCAAACAAGAAGCTTGTCTTAAAAACTTTATCCCTTTTCTTCTCATGCTAATATCGCTGCTTTGCGCTTGCAGCAATGCTTCATCTAATGCTTCTTTTGAATACTTTACCATATTCTTAACTAATCCCTCTTAAACTTTTAAGAACAATTTCTTTAAACAGCTCGCCATCAAAATTATATCCGGCTGCTTTAAGCTTTTTTTCAATAATTCCGCCTAACTGTATCAACGAGTTTTCCATGAATAGAATAAACTTTCTATCCACTGGAAGAACAGGTTCTAACGACCAATAGTTTTTATCGATACAAAACTCTGTCGTATATTCTGTCTTTGCACGGAAATATCGGGTTGCAGTAATACCCGTTTTATCGCAATAAGAAGAAACATCTCCGCTGATATATACGTTGATTTTTATTCTATCTAGCCCTTCAAAAAATATTTTTTTAAAATGCTCTTTCAAGGAGTTTCTCATTTTTATTATCAATGAATGAACAATTTTCCCACCATCAACCTCAACCGTAATTTCACCGCCGATTACCGTACTCAAAATAACTTCTATATTGCTGTCTCCTCATATTTATTCTATCATCTTTTAGCAATTTTGTGAGTGTACTATTCTTTTATATTGTTACCTTTATTGTAAGATTATCAAAAACGCTGTCAAAAAAATAAAGAGAAAAAATAACAATAATGGGAATGATGATAAGTTCAATGTAGTATAGCTTAGCCGAAATTGTATTTTGTTGAAAATTTTTTATTTTTCTTGTGAGCTGACTAATAGCTAAAAACAAATTCGTTATTATAAACGATACCAAAAATCTATACCCCTCGATAACAATATCAAAAGAAAATTTAAGAGTTTTGGTAAAAACGCCTGTCTTTGGTAAATAGTACCCGATGATATACACCGCAATATTCAGTATGATGTAGTTCAAAAAAGTTTTAAGATATTTATTTTCAATTTTTGGAAATAAATCGGGAAGTCCGCCCCAAAGAGGAGCCGAATCATTATATCTTCTTTGTTTTATCAGTGTGAAAAATCTTGTGATTAACACTATATCGGCTGTAAAAATTAAAAGAGTAAAAATTACCATTACTGTTGTAGTTACAATTTTATTCATGTTAATTTCTAAAGATATGCGGAAAATTTACTGTGAACACTTCCTGTTCTTTGGGAGAAAGATTCTCGAAGTCTTTATTCGTGCGGAGGGTTTAATACCCCGACGCTTGCGTCGGGGTTGTTGATTTATCCTTGCGAATATCTTTTTTACAAATTCATTTTCAGAATCCTCGGCTAAGTAAGCAATCGTTAAAACAGTTACGCCGTCCAAATAATTCGGAAACATCTTTTAATCCTAAAAATCCCGTGTCAGGTCAAAAATTTCCAAGAGTTTCTCTTTATTGATAGATAACTCAGGTGGCAGTAAATCTAAAAGTTCTGCAAGGGCACAATAGATAATCTCCCGTTCCTCTGTTTCAATAAAATATTTGCGTTTGTCCATCTTATTAAAGGCTTCAGTGTATGCCCTCACCAAAGCTTCGGCAGTCCGAGCAGCTTCGATCGGCGAGCTTTGTTCCAATTTGAGAATTTCGGCTCTTGTTTTTTTATATACATCTGCTGCTTTCTTGGCATTCGCTGCAGAAATATTTTCTTGTCCGTCCCATGAGCGGAACGGATTGTCAAGGTTCTGCGCCAACCATTCCGGCTTTCGCGGCTTTTGTATCCAAAGATCAAGCCCTTCTTCTTTTCTCTTTTTATAAAGCTGTTTAGCTTTTTTGGCTGCATTTTCCGGCAGGCTGCTCATCCAAAACCAATGTAAGTTAGGTAAACATTCCGGCTCCGGAATGTCTTCGGCAGAAAAACCGAATAAATCAACCGTGGTAAAGCCCTCCAATTTTGTAAATCGGAATAGCATAGAAAGGTTAGAAAGAATACCGGGTTTTCCCCATAGCCGCAATTCCTTCAGCATCGGGTATGCTTTTAAAATCTCGGCTACATCAAGTTCTGTAATCTCTGAGCAATGCAGTTTGCCCAAGTCTTTTAGCCCCTGTATTTTAGGCACTATTTTAGTTGCTGTTAAAAGTAATAAAGCTCCGTTTTCAACAGCATGTATTTTACAGTTATTTGTTACTTCACCTAACAGAATAAGTTCTTCCAATTCGTTATTCAGATACAGTTCTTCCACGCCGTTCATATCAATGGAAAGCTGATGTAAATGCGTATTGGAAAAATCCAATCTTTTTTGCTGATGATTTTCAAGTACCAGCTCATCTAAAAACGGACATGATTGTAAATATTCATATAAACCGGTATGCCATTTTTTACATGCCAAATAGGATAAGCATGGAAAGGCCTTTAATTCCAGCACATTTTCAAAAGGAACATCATCATATATGCGATGTTTGGAAACCGGTCTTTCTTTTCCGGCAAATATAATTTTTTCCTTACTGCTCTCCGCTTTTTTAAACGCATCTCTTTGCTCTTTAGGAATTTCCTGCCATTTAAGTTGACGATATACTTCGTATCCGTTTCCCCAAGACATTGCATAGGTATTTGTGCTTTCATCGGTTAATGGCTGCATGTTACCGATTAACATATGGTTCGCAGGCACCATGACATCAACATTACAAAGATGCAGACCACGTTTCCAGTACATAAAGTCCTGATAAAGCGGCTTTAGTAAAGGTAATTCTTCCTCTTTGAGAGGCTGTTCACCCGACCAATCTAACCAGAGCAGCACTGCTTTCGGTTTTTTCTCACCTTCCTCTATCTTGGTTATTTGGCATGCAGTATATTTTTTTAAATATGAATTATACACACAGTATACATCGCCGGTTTTAGCTTTCATAATATTTATCCTTTTTTAATTATATCACAGTTTTTGTTCTTTGATAATCCTATCTAAATATAATTTATCTACGCTGATCCATTCAATGCTTTCTTTCCCATTTTTATAATTGCAATATTGGAATATCATCTCATCCCTTGTTTGAAATAATGCATTCACAGCCCAATTTTTTTCTAAATCATCTATTTTACAATCAATAATAAGCTCATCAATTAATTCAAGTGCGGATAAATCAAATACATAGCACTTCCCTTCAGTGGTACAAAATATTCCGAACCTATCATTGATTTTCTGTACATTGGATAATGAATCTTCTTTAAATAAAGAATATGTCTTTTCAGCAATCGGCGTAAAATCGGAGGAGGAAATTTTAAAAAAGTTTGAGCTATAAAAATCAGCAAGCAAAGCATATTTATCGAAGCTAAACATATACGATAAATTCTTCGGAAACTTATATATTATTTTCAGCTCATTTTGAGTTAATTCTATGCAATAATCTTGAGAACCGTCTTGTCCTGCTGCAAAGGATACTACTATGCGATTTTTTTCATTTAAACTTGTAAAAGCTATATCTGAATCGCTCAATTCATCTTCCATTTTTATAGAAGCAATTTTGTTTGCAGCTTTATCGAATGCCATTATGCGTACACAATTTTCGTCCAGCCGTTTTGCAGCCCAAATAATCTTATTTGAATGAGGAGATTGATAGATAATATCAGCTTCGGGGTTGTTGATTATTTTTTCAATCTCGACACTTGGTTTCCTGTTAATGCCCTCTAAACAACCTTTGCTTTTAGTATAAAATTTAGCATAAATCATAGTTTGTTGCTTTCTCTCTAATCCTCATCTGTTTTGTAAGTGCCGATGAAGACAAATTTCTCGGGATTATTCTTAATGTAATCTGTCAGCTTATCGCTAAAGTCCTCGTTTTCATAGAAGAACCTGTCATGCTTATCTAAAAAATCATAAAGAGCTTCTTCATCTTTTTCTTCCGCTTTTGAAAGCATATCCCAGCGCTGCTTCCTATCAAAAGAAACATCTCCGCCAAAAAATTCTATCACCTCCAGCAAGTTATTATATAAATTATCTATGCCGAAAAGTTTGAAAGCCTCCAACGCATCTTTCCACACAATACCGGTGGAGTTAAAAAATAGTTGATGATGCCCGCCGTTATCGGTTTCCGCTGCATACCACTGCAAGGCTAATAAGTAACGCTGCTCCGCAGTAAAATCTTTAGCCGATTTTAAATACTCTTCATAAGTTCCGTAAATATTTACGGTCCACCACATCGGGTTGGTAAGTCGATAAAGGTCAATTTCCTCACCCATTTCTTTAATAACTTCTACAGTTAGATTTTCATTAATTGTTTTCATATATCAAGCTCCTTATATTTAATTTTGCAGGGGCACGAATAAAAGGTTTTTACATTGACATTTCCAACCGCTAACTTTCCCAATCGATGGATATGATTTTTGCATCTTCACCGAATTTTACGCAGAGTATTTCATCGCTTTCATCAGGCGCAATCATAAAATCCATTGTGATATGCGGCCCTTCACTTTCAATCCATAAGCCGATATTGGTTATCTTCATTTTCGTTACAAACTCGGTAATATCACTCGGTAAATCTTCCAGTCCGCATTCTTCAATATGAAAGTCAATATAGTAGCTGTCATCTTTTAAATATGTTATCAGCGCTTTTCTTGCTTCTTTTATTTTATCGTCTATGTTCTCAAGAAACTGTGCATAAAGGTCGAGTATGCCGGTAGACGGTTCTACATTTTTGCCGAGCCAAAGCCATGTGTCTATCCCCTGAACCTCTTTTTCCCAAATTACATCTACATCATCTGTTGTCGCAAGATTCAACTGACCGAAATATTGATGTTCCATTTTTTTCATAACTTAATCTCCAATAAAACCTTTTTGCAGCAAATATCAATTTGCGAAAAGAGTTTTTTCCGTGCTTTTGTAACGCAGTTAAAAAGCACATATAATAATGCGACGTTTGTCGAAAGACAAACTCGGCAGATAAACAGTGAGGCTGAATTCCTGCCGAACTGTTTATCATGACTCCAATAAAACCTTTTTGTAAGTATATCAAAAAATGAAACTTTTGTCTGTGGACACAGGTACTGATAAATACTATATTATTTAATCTTTATGTGGAGGTTTATATGATACCGACAAAAGAATGGATTGAAAAATATGAAAAAGTGAAGGAACTGCTTGTATCTCCGGTGCATTACGGTAACTTGTTTTCTCAAGATGGAGTACATGGGAAAAAGTTATTTATATTGCCGATGGGAACCGTGCATTTTCCTACGGGAAATATTTTGGTGCGTGATCCGCTTGTCTACCTTGACAAAAACGAAGAGCCGTATCTGCAAAAAGTACCTACAGGAATTTTTCCATTAGAAACTTTGGTTGTCGAAATAGAAGAAGACCATTACCGATATGTTGCAACACGGGTAAAATTTTCCGATGAAAAGGCTGCCGTATATCGTGAAGCCTTGATAGGCAATGAAGATTTGGACGACGTCAATGGAGAAAGTTTTTTCGGATTTAATGTCGATGCAGGGCTTGCAACGGTTGTCGATGTAAAAACACGGGATGCCTATTGCGATTTTGAAAGCCGTTGGGCAAACGAAAATCCCGACAAAAATATATACGACGATTATTTTGCAAAAGAGTTCAAAAAGAGTTATGCAGCAAATCCGCGCTTTCAACGCGACGGCGGGGACTGGATTAACTATCCGTTAGAAGGAACGGACTTGACCGTTCCTATGATACAAAGCGGTTTCGGTGATGGAAAATATCCGGTATATTTCGGCTACGATAAAAACGATGTTGTCTGTGAGCTTGTCATCGAATATATTTTTGCCGGATAAAAATAGCGATGTATATTTGATTAACTAACTTTCCCAACCGATTTATCGAATCGGTTAAGGACTGGAAAAAATTCGGATCATAAGGTAGCAGTATAGAGAGCGAAAAATATGGATAATATTAATTTATTACAGCTAAAACAAAGGCTTGATTCGATAGACTGGAGCGGTAATTTCGAAAAGGCGGATAAAGAGCATTATGAGACCCTCGACAGACTGTGTGAATATATCGAGGTAGAACTTGGCAGAAATCCGAAATCTGAAACGATAGATAATGCCCTCTTACTCCTTGCAGAAAACATAGGCTGTGCCGAAGATTTTGCAAGATACGAAGAAAACTTTGTAAACAAGCTTGCAGACAAAGGGCTGCTGACCAAAGAACGGACTAAATTATTTTACAATAATACAAACAGAAGACAAGGATAGAACTTTATTGTGTAGGATAGAAAATTATGCAGGTAAAATTAGATAAAATTTCAGAGTGGACGACGACAGGATTCGAGCTAAGCAACGGTGCATATCAATATGCTCCTATCAATGCAAAAAATCATTTTGCACGAGGAAAAGACGAATTTGTTATCTGGGGCAACGGTGATGACGGCACGAGCTACGGTATCGTTTGGATAAAGGCGGGGCGATGGTCATTCATTCCGTCTCCCGCACAAAAGAAAAGCTGGAATAAGCCCGTTTTGTTGGATACAGGTTCCGATATTTTAGTTATTAGCGGAGAAGACAAAAAAGCCTGGTGGGTGTCGTCTCCCGAGCAGAAGCCGTGCGAAGTAGTAAGTGAAAACCTGTGTGCCGCAGAGAATATCACGGAGATTTCCACACTTGGCGAAAAGGGGGTTTATCCGATTATTTGCCGTGTCGACGGAGAGGTCTTTGCCGCAAATAGTTTTACCTCTCTACATTATGATAATGAGACGCATACGCTGCACTGGGACAAGCAACTCACCCCTGTGTTTACAAATGAAAAAGTCCGAAGCAATTTTATGCAATCCTTGGAACGGGCAGAGGGTATCCATCACAAAATGGATTTTAGTTACTCCTATCCCCAGATAGGCAGCCTTATGATAAAAGATAATTCGATTTATGCCTTCGTGGAAGCTGATACGGTAAATCCTTGCCGCTTATCACAATTTAAATATTATTGGTATCTCGAACTCACCCAAGACGGTATCTACAAGAGGAAAATATGGGGAAAGGAAAAATTGGAAAAGCTTGCACAAAAGCATGGCTTGAGGGGAAAATTCAGCGCCCAAAAAGAATATCTGATCCTATCCCCGATTTTCAAGACAGATGAATGGAAAGGAAACCAAAAACTGTTGAGATTGTCTGACCTGGAACTTCTCGATATTACATTCCCAAGAGGATATTCCAAATTCAGGATTATGGATATTTGGGATAATCACGTATTTATCAGCGATGAGATAAATCATATCGCCCTGTGCAAAATGGCGGTATAGGTACTTTTTGAGAGGAGGTATCGGTACTCTCTCTTATCGTATCCCTTGCCGTTACAATAGTCGACTTGACAAACAATATCCTTCTCTTTAATATTAAATTAAAATTCAATTTTGATAAAAAGACAAGCGATTTTGAGATGCAAGTATTGAAAGAAGAAGTGAGAAATAGAATTCTCGCCGCAGCAGAAAAAATATTTTATGAACAAGATTATAGAAGCGCCAAGCTGACGGATATTGCAGATGAGGCTGATATTCCTGTAGCACTCATTTATACTTATTTCAAGAATAAGGAAGTTTTGTTTGATACGGTTGTTGCCGGTATAACCGAGTATTTTACGAATGCGCTGGAAAAAGAAGAAGCTATGGAGTCGGGGCTGCCGTCAACACGTTTTGAAAAAATCGGCGCGGAATATGTGCACGGGCTTTTAAAAAATCATATAAAGCTCGTCATTCTGATGGATAAAAGTTCCGGCACCAAACACGCCGGAGCAAAAAACCGATGGGTTGAACGACTGCAGTTGCATATCGAAAAAGGAGCCGCGCAGTTTGCGCATGGCTCCTATGATCCTGCACTGTTTCATATTCTTTCCAATAATTATGTTGAGGGGCTTTTAGAAATTGCACGCCATTATAAAAACGACGAATGGGCGATGGAAATGTTCACGTTAATGAACCGATGTTATTATCACGGAGTTGAATCGTTATAACCCATAGTTGTGGCATAAACAATGGAAGAGAAGGAGCGGCAAACCGCTCCTTATTTTAGGTTATAATACTGAATATATATTCAATATTATTTAGTTTTGAAGACATGGATGTTAACACTTGATGATGATAAGGAGTTATTTGAAATGACTGAAAAAGAATTGAAAAAGCCTATGACGGATAAACAAGTTGGAGCGGCGTATGTTTTTACGCTGGCTAAGGCGGAGCGAGGAAAGTTGGCTACGGGTATGGTACTTGCAGCGATCGGCTCGATGTTGTCGTTGGTTCCGTACATTGCGGTGTACCGGATTTTGGAAATGATTATTGCTCGGTCGATGAGTGCGGAAGCGCTTTTACATTGGGCTGTTATGTGTGTTGCAGCAGCGGCGGTACAGGCAGTGTTGATGTCGATTGCGGGAATTTGTTCGCACACGGCGGCATTTAATACGATGCATACGGTAAAGATAAAAGTCTTGCAACATATCTCGTACCTGAATGCAGGCTTCTTTCAAAAAAATGCAGCGGGTAAAATCAAGACAACCCTGTTCGATGACATCGATAGAGTGGAAGCTTTTTTAGCGCACAGCACTTTGGAACTCACGCAGGCGGCGGTTGTTCCCCTTGCGATGTTTGTATTTATGCTGCATCTCCATTGGCTTATGGCATTGGTTATGCTCGTTCCTATGCTGCTCGGTATTGCCGCTCCGATGATGATGATAGCGGCAAGTAATTTTTCGGGATTGGCGAACGATTTTGCAAAGGATATGGAAGCCTTGAATGCATCGGCTACGGAATATATTTCTGCAATGCCGGTGATGAAGATGTACCGCGTAACAGCCGAAAAATTTCAACAGTACAAAACCGCTTTACAGACGTATACTGTTTGCTGGAAAAAGATGTGCAGCGCTTCGTGTAATCCGCTTTCGGCAGCATCGGTTATTTTGGATTCGGCAATCTTATTCACTCTGCCGGCAGGAGGGTTCCTTTATGTAAGAGGCTCACTGTCGGTTTCTTCTTTTTTGATTTTTATTCTTTTGACGGTGTGCTTTTATACATCGTTTTTAAATTCGGTTACGATTGCTATGCAGTCGATGGAACTCGGCGGCGGACTTGCAGCGGTTAAAAAAATTTTGGAAGAGCCGCAGATGAAAAGCGGAACAAAAACGCTTCCGCTAAACGGCCGTTATGATGTCCGGTTTGACGGTGTTTCATTTTCGTATGGAGAAGACGGACGGAATGCTTTAAATGATGTTTCGCTATGTGTAAAGGCGGGAACCGTCAACGCCTTTGTCGGAGCTTCCGGTGCAGGCAAGACCACCGCCGCCCAGCTTATCGGACGATATTGGGATAGCTCTGCGGGCACTATTTCTATCGGCGGTATTCCCGTTACGGAACTGCAAACGGAGAACCTTATGGCGCTTACCTCGTTTGTATTTCAAGATGTGTTTTTATTGGAAGACACGCTGCTCGAAAATATCCGCATGGGAAGTGACGCTTCTTTGGAGGAAGTACGCAAGGCAGCACAGGCAGCTCAAATTGACGATTTTATTATGAGTTTACCCGACGGTTATGAAACGAAAATCGGCACAGAGGGTATAAAGGTTTCAGGCGGAGAGCGGCAACGGATTTCTATTGCGCGTGCGTTAGTTAAAAATGCGCCTATCCTCATTTTTGATGAAGCAACTTCATATTCGGACATTCAAAATGAACATAAGATTCAAGTCGCATTGCAAAATTTGCTCAAAGGAAAAACGGTCATTATGATTGCGCACCGTCTGCACACGATAAAAAATGCGGATACTATTTTTGTCTTTGAAAAAGGCAGCATCGCTGAACAAGGTAGCCATACTGAACTGATGAATAAAAACGGTTTGTATGCACAGATGCAGCGCACGTATATATTCGCTCTCAACCACGGTAGTATAAATGTAAAGGAGGAAAACTGATATGTTAAAACTGATTGCACATATATTAAAAGAAAAACGGAAAGCATTAAGGCTGCCGATTATTTTAATGTCGCTTGATTCCGCGGGCGGTATGCTCTTATACATTATGCTCTATTTTACGGTGGTAGGATTAGTACGTAACACATTGACCGGAGAAATTATCATTACCTATTCGCTGGTTTGTTTGGGAGCGGTGGTGTTCCGTTTAATTATTTACCGCACGGGTTACTACCTCTGCTTTGCTCGCGGGGCGGAAGTATGTGCGCACATGCGGCTTGATTTGGCAAATCACTATCGCGCGTTAAGCCTCGGCTATTTTAACCGGCACAGTTCAGGCGCTCTTTTGGAAACCCTTGTAAAAGATATTACCAATTTTGAACTGATCATTACGCATACGCTTCCCGCACTGGTAAAAACTGCGGTAACGGCGGCGCTGATTTTAATCGGTATGTATTGTATCGATGTTTCCTTGGCGATAGCGCAAACAATAACGCTCCTTGTGCTTGTTCCGTTTTTGCATTGGGGAAACAGCTTGGCGGAACATTTCGGAAATGAAAAGCATCGACTCACCGCTCGTATGATTTCCATTGTGCTGGAATACATTAAAGGAATAAAAGTGTTTAAGGCGTATAATCTAACCGGAGAAAAATTTGACAGAATGCTGCAGTCGTTGGAAACGGTAAGAAAAACCAATATCAAAGCGGAAATAAAACTTTCGCTGCCTGCTGCCGTCTATTTTATAGCAGCTCATTTTTTACTGCCGCTTGCTCTTTTATCTTCGGTATATATTCTGAAGAGCGGATCGGTCAGCCCCGAAAAACTCACCGCTTTTATGTTGATGAGCCTTGCGCTTTCGGGGGTATTAATTTCATTTGAACACGCATACGGTTTACTAAAAGGTTTAAAGCCTGCGGCGGAACATGTGCAAAAAGCGTATACGGCTCAACCCCTACCGTGTTTACAAACCGCTGGAACTGCAAAGGTAAATACCGGCACAACGGTGGAAGAAACAAGGCAGGAACAAAGACAGCCTTTTGACGTTTCCTTTGAGGATGTTTCATTTTCTTATCGAGAACCGTTCCATACGTTTCAAAACCAAAGCGGTGAAGCTAATGCCGAACGGGAAATAGACGGTGCAAAACAAACAGCGGTATTGCATTCTATTTCTTTTGAGGCAAAGCAGGGAACGATAACTGCTCTCATCGGCCCGTCAGGTTCAGGCAAAACCACGATTGCCAATTTGATAGCCCGCTTTTGGGATCCGCAAAAAGGTACGGTTAAAATCGGCGGAAAGGATATAAAAGAAACAGAACCCGATACGCTTTTGCAGTCTGTCAGTGCGGTATTTCAAGACAGCATTTTACTGTCGGACACCATTTACAATAATATTAAAATCGGAAAGCCCGATGCTTCGGAATCGGAGGTTATCGCTGCGGCACAGGCAGCTCAATGTCATGAGTTTATCAGCGAGTTGCCCGACGGATATAACACCCTGCTTGCGGAAGGCGGGGCTGCTCTTTCAGGCGGCGAAAGACAGCGCATTGCTATTGCCCGTGCTCTTTTAAAAAATGCACCCATCGTGCTTTTGGACGAATCGACTGCCTCACTCGATGCCGACAACGAATGGAAAATCAACGCCGCCTTGGATACGCTGATGCAGGGTAAAACCGTCTTTGTCATCGCTCATCGGCTGAACACCATTCGTAATGCAGATCAAATCATCGTATTGAAAAACGGCCGCATCGAAGAAACAGGGACTCATACGGAACTTATGCAAAAGCGCGGCACCTACTTTGAGATGATACAAGAACAACAAAAAGCCGCCGGATGGGAAGTCGCAAAGAATTTGTAATTTGTAATTTGTAATGGAGTTGTTTATGACAGAAAAAGAGCTGAGGAAAAAAGCAGTCGGGAATAATGTGAGTTCAAATATATTGCTTTCTTTAAAGATACTATTTGATTTAATACCGCAGGTACTGCTCGTTTATCTCATAAGTTCATTGATTGCACAAGATATAGCAGCGGCAAAGGTGAAGTATATTTTTCTTGCAATGCTCACTTCCTTTATTCTAAAGGGGGTGTTTTATTATTATGCGACGAAAGTTGCTCACGAAAAAGCATATAAAAAATTGACGGAACTAAGGTTAGATATTATAGGTCATCTGAAAAAACTCAGTTTGGGATTTTTCAAAGAGCATAATACCGGAGAGCTTACCAATATCGTTCAACACGATGTAGAGCAGGTTGAAGTATATCTTGCGCATGGATTACCTGAAATAATGGCTGTTACGCTTCTTCCTGCTATCATCTTCATCGCAATGATTTTTGTAGATTGGCGTCTTGCACTTGGCATGATTGCAGGTGTTCCGCTGATGTATGTGGTAAAGCTTCTTTCGCAGAAAACAATAAATAAAAACTTTGCACTCTACTTCAACCATGAAAGTAAGATGAGAGAAGAACTGATGGAATATGTAAAAAATATTTCCGTGATTAAAGCTTTTGCAAAAGAAGAAGTGATGAGTGAACGGACACTAAAGACGGCAAGAGAATATATTTACTGGGTGAAAAAGAGTATGGGAGCAATTACCATTCCAATGGGACTCATTGATATATTCATGGAAATCGGCGTAGTTATTGTTATGATTTTGGGAAGTATATTTCTTTATCATGGAAACATTACAGCACCTCATTTTATTCTTGCTATTATTTTGTCCTCTGCATTTACAGCCTCTATAAGTAAGACTGCTACTTTGCAACATTTTTCTATTGTGTTTAAGGAGGCCTTAAAAGAAATAGGAAAGATTTTAACCGTTCCGATTCCGAATAAAAAAATGGCACAAGGTTTGGAATGCGGCGATATAGAATTTTCAAATGTGAATTTTGCTTATGGTAAAGGCAGTTTTGAGCTTAAAAATATCAATTTAACTTTTAAGAAAAACAGCTTGAATGCCTTTGTCGGAGCAAGCGGTTGCGGAAAGAGCACCGTAGCCAATTTGCTTATGGGCTTTTGGGATGCAGACAGCGGACACATAACGATAGGTGGAAAAGACATAAAACATTACAGTCAGGAGAATATTGCAGAACTTATCGGAAGTGTGCAGCAGGAGGTTATTCTTTTTGATGTAAGCATTTTTGAAAATATTGCTATCGGTAAAGTCGGAGCAACAAAAGAAGAAGTGATAGAAACCGCAAAGAAAGCACGATGTCACGATTTTATTTCTGCTTTACCGAATGGCTACGATACAAAAGTCGGTGAAATGGGTGTCAAGTTATCAGGCGGAGAAAAACAGAGAATTTCCATTGCGAGGATGATACTGAAAAATGCACCGATTTTGATATTGGATGAAGCAATGGCCGCAGTTGATAGTGAAAATGAAAAATTAATCGGGGAAGCGATTGATGATTTACGTAAGGATAAAACGGTTATTACCATTGCTCATCATCTGAATACGATAAAAGATTCGGATCAAATTATTGTTATGGATAAAGGTCGTGTGCTTGATGCAGGAAAGCACAAAGAGTTAATGCAAAGATGTGATTTCTATCAAGATATGGTTGAAGCACAGAATAAGGTCGACCGATGGAATGTGAAAGACGAGGAACAACGTCTTTCACAGGCGACTACCGTAGCCGACTGCGAGCGTATGGAGAGTGTTGCAGAAAATGTTTAGAGAAATGTTAAAATTACTTACCAAGATCGGCAAAAGAGATTTGATTATATCAAGTATATTCTTTGCTCTCTATGGGTTAAGCTCCATAGCGATGATTGTTATCGTCTTTTCTATCTTGTTTCAAATATTTGCCGGAACGAGTATAAAAAGTCTCTATGCCTATTTTATCGCAATTGCACTGCTTGTTGTATTTAAGGGCATCTGTAACATGATTGCGGATATGAAAAAGCACAACGCAGGATTTGATATTGTTCAGCAGATTAGAGAGCGAATGATTATTAAACTAAAAAAATTCAGCTTAGGATTCTATACTAATGAAAGGCTCGGTGAGATTAACACAATCCTTCATAAGGATGTCGATACTATGTCCCTTGTTGTAGGACATATGTGGTCAAGAATGTTCGGGGACTTTTTAATAGCGGCAGTTGTATGTATCGGTCTTGCAAGTATTGATATAAGGCTTGCACTGATAATGACAGTATCCGTTCCTATTACTCTTGCGTTTTTAATTATGACAATTAAAAGATCACAGAAAATTGAAAATAAGAACAACTCCGCTCTTTTGGATATGGTGAGTTTATTTGTTGAATATGTTAGAGGGATACCGGTATTAAAGAGTTTTTCCAACAACAAAAGTCTGGATAGTGAACTGATAGAAAGAACAAAAAAATTCGGAGAAACAAGCAAGGTTGCTTCAAGATTTAAGGCAAAACAATTATCCGTATTCGGTTTTTTACTTGATATGGGATATTTACTGCTTCTTGTATTTGGAGTGATGTTTGTGATAAACGGCAATTTGAAAGTATTTAATTTTATCATCTTTGCCGTTATTTCAAAGGAATTTTATAAGCCCTTTGCGTCGATGGAACAGCACTATATGTATTATGTTTCGGCAGTAGACAGTTATGAGCGGCTTTCAAGGATTTTATATGCAGAAATAATACCTGATAAAGCGGACGGTATTATTCCGGAACATAATGATATAGCTTTTGAAAATATCGAATTTGCATATCAACAAGATAAGTTCAAAATGGAAAATATAAGTTTTGACATTGCTGAGAACACGATGACCGCGCTTGTAGGAGAATCGGGAAGCGGTAAGACGACGGTTACGAATTTGCTTTTGCGATTTTACGATGTACAAAGCGGAAGTATTACGCTCGGCGGAATTGATATTCGGGATATTCCCTACGATGAGCTTTTGGATCGCATCAGCATTGTTATGCAAAATGTTCAGTTATTTGATAACACCATCGAGGAAAATATCCGAGTAGGAAAAAAAGGAGCAACGAAAGAAGAAATTATCGAAGCTGCAAAAAAAGCAAGGATACATAATTTTATTATGAACTTGCCGAAAGGCTATGAAACGGATATTGGAGAAAACGGAGGTCTCTTATCCGGCGGGCAAAGACAGCGAATTTCCATTGCACGCGCCTTTTTAAAAGACGCTCCGATTTTAATCCTCGACGAGATGACCAGTAATGTCGATCCCGTAAATGAGGCTTTAATACAGGATGGTATTACCGAACTTGCAAAAAACAGAACGGTCATAGTGATCGCTCATCATTTAAGGACTATTCAAAAGGCAGATCAAATTCTTGTGTTTCAAAAAGGAAAATTGCTTGAAAGAGGAAAGCATAGAGAACTTTTGGAAAAAGATGGGTACTATGCTCGGCTGTGGAAAGCACAGTATGAGGTGTAGTTATGATAATGCTTAAGAATATACAAGATTAAATGATTTGTTGGAATGAAACCGTATCTTACGTATCCATCGAAATATCGAACCAATCGGATTCTTCGGAAATAAGCCATTCAAGTCCGCGCCGCCGTTCCATCAAAACATCGGGATTTAAGTCCTTGATTTCCGTTTCCGGGCGGAGCCGCTTTTCCTCCGTTGCCCAATGGTAACGGTAGTGAAGATCGAGCATATCCAGTATTTCTTCTATTCCGCGTAACTTACATTGTGCTTTAAACGCAGTTTTCCCATCGGTATCGCCGACCAGTTTTATCGCTCTCTCCACATCACAGATGGTGTTCGGATACGAAATATCTTCGACCAAGCCCAAAGCCCACACAAGCGACCAATAGGCTTCATAAGTCCAGCAGACATCGATGACATCCTGTTCACTGTATGCCCCGTCAAAAAGCCGTTTTTCTTTTTCCAAAAGGCAGTCCGATACTTCGTAGTTTTTAAGCAAACGTAAAAACAGTTCCTTCGATTCTTCATACCCTTGCTCATTATGAATGTCTTCGGCCAATTGAATTGACAAAAGGCATGCGATGGCTCTGTTGCAGATTTCTTCAAAGCTTTTAAGCTTTGCCTCTTTTGAGGATTCCACCAAGGGCAGTTCTTCCATACAGGCAATGCCCATTCCCTTTATTTTTGCATTCGATTTTTCACGCCGATCTTCAGGTCTTATGTACATAATAGTTCTCCTGTTTTTTGCTTACGTTGCCATTATATCAAAAACTGAACTCATTGATAACTACTGGAAAAACACCTTCAACATGGTATAATGTTAGCTTAGCACATTTGACTTGATAAACAGACCGAAATATGATGCAGTTTTATTCAAATAAATTCTATCACTGAAAAGCGGATAATGTATACGGAATAAAGCGTTAAAAAAAGGAATTGTAAATGATGAGAAGAATAACATTTCAATGCAATAAATATTCACCCGGTGTATTGTATATTGTGGTGTTATTCGGAGTAATAGTTGGGCTTTTGACTTTTTATGCATTTCTTGCGTTCTCCGGTATTGAGAAAGGACCGACCGGAAGATGGACCGGTATATTTCAGAGAACATCCCATGCATGCTGTTTATGTGATATTCGGTTTAATTCCTATTGCTATGTCGCTGCCGGCATGGATTGCTGCAAAATGTTGGAGCAGCAAGGAGGAAGAAGCACAGCTGGAACTATATGAAGATCATGCCGTTTTATATTGGAAAAATAAAGAATTTCTCATCAAAAAGGGAGCGGTAAATATTAAGATTCCCACACCACAACCTTATTGGTATAAAACTTACGTATTAAAAATACCAAGACACAGAGTCGTTTTGGTTGGCTCTATAAAGGAAACAAAAGAAAAGAGAAGAAGGCGACCTTCTTTGGATGTTGCAATGGAGGAGATATCAGCTTACAAAGAGTAAAAAGCCGTATACAGCTTAATTTCGATTATAGTCGAAAATTTAAATAAAATCAATAGAAATTTCGATTATACTCGAAATGGTCTTCTCAAGACATTGAAGGCATCGATAAAACCTCTTAAAAAGGATCAAGAAAAAAGATAAAATAAGGTATGAACGGCAGAATATCGGCTTTATCGGATAAAACAAAAATACGATATGGTAAATTTTTGACGGCAGTCTTTTTTACGTATGCCGCACTTTTTTTATTTCCCTTGAAAATTGTGCCGAAAAATGTGCCCTATTCGTATGCGCTCTATGATAAAACGGATGTCCTGCTCGGCGCATCGGTTGCTTCGGACGGTCAGTGGCGTTTTTCGCCCGGCGAGGTTCCCGATAAATTTGCTCAAGCGGTGATCGTTTTTGAGGATAAACGTTTTTATTATCATCTCGGTGTTGATCCGATTGCCATAGTGCGTGCGGCCGTGTCCAATATACGGGCGGGACGGATTGTTTCGGGAGCCTCGACGCTTACGATGCAAACCATGCGGCTGCTTGCAGGGAATAAGCCGCGTACATTCGGACAAAAGTGTCGGGAATCTTTCCTCGCGGTTATGGCGGAAATCCGGTTGGGAAAGGCGAAAATCTTGTCGCTGTATGCCGCTCATGCGCCGTTCGGGGGAAATGTCATCGGTATTGAGGCTGCTTCTTGGCGGTATTTTAACCGTTCGCCGGCTTCGCTGACATGGGCGGAGGCGGCAACACTTGCCGTACTGCCGAATCAACCTTCGCTGGTGCATCCGGGCGCAAACAGAGCTGTTTTGCTCAAAAAGCGTAATACATTGCTGCAAGAGCTTTATGCGAAGGGGCGTATCGATGCGCAAACCCTTGAACTCTCGCTTGCGGAACCGCTGCCTGAAAAGCCGTACCCGCTGCCTTCCGGCGCCCCCCATTATTTGGAATTGTTAAAGAAGCAATACCCCCATACCGCACGGTTTTACACTGATCTGGATTCCGGTCTGCAAAAAAATCTGCACCGGATTCTGGAACGGCATTCGCGTGAACTTTCCCGAAAAGGGATCGATAATGCTGCAGCGCTGATTATCGAAACCGCTACCGGAAAAGTGCTCGCATACTGCGGTAACACGGGGCTTGATGGCCGGAATGGAACTACATCGGCAGTAGATATTGTGCAGGCGCGGAGAAGTTCCGGCAGCTTGTTAAAGCCGTTCCTTTATGCGGCGATGCTGGACAGCGGCCGGTTATTACCGGATCAACTCGTCATTGACATTCCGACTCGTATCGGCAGCTATAAACCCGATAACAATGTGCCGCTCTATCGCGGGGCCGTTCCCGCTTCCGAAGCGCTTTCACGCTCGTTAAATATTCCCGCCGTTAGAATGCTGCGTGAATATGGGATCAGTCATTTTCTCGACTATCTGAAGCGGTGCGGTTTTACCACCTTTACGCGGTCTGCCGACGAATACGGCTTGCCGCTCATCCTCGGCGGCGGTGAGATTACGCTCTACGAAGCGGTATATGCCTACGCACAGCTTATGAACGCCGCATGCAGCCGGAGCGGGTACTCCGGCGAACATGTCTTTCCCGTATCGGCCGGTGCTGCGTGGTTGACGCTCAAAGCATTGACCGAGGGGGTGCGTCCCGATGATGAAGCGCTCTGGCGTGTTTTTGCCGGTTCCAAAAGAATCGCGTGGAAAACCGGTACCAGCAACGGGAACCGCGACGGATGGGCTATCGGCACTACGGAAGCATATACGGTCGGTGTGTGGTTCGGCAATGCAGAAGGGCAGGGGAGACAAGATCTCCAAAGTATCCGCACGGCAGCGCCGGTATTGTTTGAAATTTTTGCTTCCCTTCCCGCAGCCCATTGGCCTGCTGCGCCATCCGAAAGTTTAAAGGAAGAAACTTTCTGTGCGGATTCAGGATATATTGCCGGACGGTACTGTAGCCGTACCGTAAAGGGCTTTCGTCCCGCTCAAGCACCGCAGGGTACGGTTTGTCCGTATTGCACCGCCGTATCGTTTACACCTGACGGGAGATTTCAGGCTGATATGTCGGACATGACGGGAGTATACGAAGGCCGGTTTCCGCTCATTCAAAACCGCTTTGTGCTGCCGCCGGCAGTAGAGTATTATTATACCCGGTTTGCAGCGACGTATAAAAAACTGCCGCCCTTCGTTGCGGGGCATCAAGGTACTCATCCTTCGCAACTGGCAATCCTTTTCCCCGAGCAAGGAGCGCGTATCGTTATTCCGGTAGAAATCGACGGCAGTGCGGGCGCCATGATTATGCAGGCGGCTGCGCGTGATATCGGTACGGTTATCTATTGGGATATCGACGGCGTATATCTCGGCGGTACGCAGGGAACGCACACAATGACCGTTCGGCCTAAGATCGGTACCCATGTTCTTACCGTAACCGATTCGCTCGGCGCCCGCCGTGTCCGCACCTTTGAAGTCCTCGACGCAGGATAGGAGGGAACCTCTAAAAACTTGAGTTTTTAGAGGTTTTCCTTAGATTTACTTGCGATGTTTTACTTTAAGTCATTACAATATAAAGACTTAAAGTAAAACTCGTCGGGCATCTCTAAAAACTATACCTGAGTTTTTAGAGATGCCCAGGAATAAGTGCAGGCGTCTCTCCTCATCACCCTTTCAGTGCATAAAAAACGGTAAAAATGAGCTCCATTCGCGGAGGCGGATCGCTTCTTCGATATGCGGTGCCGCAATGACTTCTTCCTGCGCGAGGTCGGCAATGGTGCGCGCAATCTTTAAAATTGCGTGGCTGCCTCTTCCCGAAAGCTCTCTTTTTTCGGCATTATGGGTAAAAATACGCTCCGCCTCGCCGGTTAGCGGGCACACTGCTGACAGGGCAGACGGAGTCAGGTGTACGTTTTTGTAAGACAGCTGCGCTGCCGATTGCGCAGCACCGGCGAGGCTGGAGTTTACCGCCTTGTTGTGTACAGGCGTTCCCGCTGCTCCGCCGTTTAATCCTTTATGCAGATATGCGGCGTACCGCTCTCGTTGTATTTTATCCGAAGCAGCGATTTTTTTGCGCATATCGGCGGTATTGTAACACGGCTTTTCCGGCAGCCCGTATGATTGAGGCGGAAACACCGGAATCCGCAAGTCGATGCGGTCAATCAACGGTGCTGTCAGTTTTTTCCAGTATTGTTCAACTACGGCAGGCATACACGTACATACTTTGCCGTCGGCTCCGAGATTTCCGCACGGACATGAGTTGAGCGCCATAAGCAACTGGAAGCGGGCAGGGAAGGTGGTCGCCCTGCCGGCACGGCTCAAAGTGACGGTTCCCGTCTCCAGCGGCGCACGGAGCGTTTGCAGCACTGTTTGTTTAAACTGCACAGCTTCGTCCAAAAAAAGGGTTCCGCCGTGCGCAAGGGAGATTTCCCCGGGCATACATTTTCCGGCGCCGCCGATCATTCCTTCAAGGCTGGCATTCGGATGCGGCATTCTAAACGGTGGGCGTTTAATCCGCACATCATGACCGCGCATACTCGGTAAAAGACCTGCGATGCTGTAAATATGGGTAACTTCTTCCGCCGTTTTCGGGTCTAGGTCGGGAAGGAGGCTGGCAAACCGCTGCATCGAAAGCGTTTTACCACAGCCGGGCGGCCCGTAGGCAAGCACGCTGTGTCCGCCTGCCGCTGCGATGTGCAAAGCTCGTACCAGCTCGCCTTGCCCGTATACCTCCTCGAAAAAGCCGCCCGTACCCGTATTTGCCGCGGCATCCGCTTGACTCGGTTCCGACCATGAAGCCGCTGTGAAAATCGAGTTGCCTGTGTGGTCGATAGCCTCCTGTGCCGGTGTGCCGCCGTTTTTTTCGCCTGTGTTTGTTTCGCAGTCTTTTTCCGCACGTAGCTCCGTTTCAATCGCATAGAGACATTCCAAAGCTTCCCGTAGCGTTTCAACACCGTATATGTGCACCCCCTGCTGGATACGGGCTTCCGCTTCATTTTCTTTCGGTACGATAAAGTACTCAATCCCAGCGGCAGATCCTGAAATTAAAGCTCCCAATACGCCCCGCACCGGCCGTACCCTCCCCGATAGTTCCAGCTCTCCGATTACCATAACCGGCATATCGAGCGCGCAGTCTGCCTGCAATACGGCAAGGGCAATTGGCAAGTCAAACCCGCTGCCTTCTTTTTTCTGATCGGCAGGGCTTAAATTGATCAGTATCCGTTCTTGCGGGAAAGGTAAATCGGAATTACCGATGGCAGCGCGCATCCGTTCCCGCGCCTCCTTCACCGCCGAACCCGGCAGTCCGACAATATCGACAATCGGCAGCCCGCGCCGCAAATCCGCTTCAACCTTGATAATCTCTCCTTCATAGCCGAAGGAGGCAAAACTCATAATAGTCATGTTCAGCTCCTCATCCTGTCACCGCCTCATAAAAAACACGATGGTTGCAGTTTCTTAAAGGATATATAGGGCATGATCAGCAATTCGGCTAAAGATTTGAGGAAAAAAACTGCTGTTTTCATGAAAATGTTAAGGAAAAATGTGCCGTTTTAGCATCGGGGAGATTAAAAACGATGGAAATTAATCTTTAAGACAAGCGAATCCGTATTAATCGAGCGGCTGGGCTGTCTCTTTTTCTTTGATAAGGATAGTGCCGGTGGCGCCTTCGTTAAAGGCAAATTCTTTTGCAGCGGTATTTGCTGCAAAGCTTTTACCTTCGATGGTAATTTCATCTTTTTGAGTGATTGTTACCGTTTCATCCGCAGGCGCCGATAAGAAGTTTTCTTTTTTTTTCCAAATGAGGGCGGGGCTTCGGATAGAAAAATCATCTTCAATCAACTGAAAGGATACCGTGTCGCCAAGCGAGTATTCTTCCGCTTTTTCATCGATGTATAAAATACCGGTTTGTCCCTTCATAGACTCTTTTTGTGTTTTTTTATCGTACTGTATAAAACTGATGTGCTTGCCCGCCCAAATTTTTTCTTCATCGTACATTTCGAGCTCTTGTGCATACACACTTAAATCGACGAGTGTATCCTCGTATCGCTTTAATGTGACGTTTGTAAATATCATATCAGGTTGAGGCACCGTTTGTTCCGGCAGTTCCTGATAATTAAACGAGCACGCCGTGCAGATAAAGATAATAAGGACAGGCCACAGCTTCATCTATTCCGCATCACTTCCGGTTGCTTCGATGACGGTTTCGGTAATGATCCCTTCCGCTTCCGGTTTACGGGAATAGCTGACGGAAAGATTCTTACCGCGGTACGGAAAATCATTGAGTTTTTCAATAATTTTATCTGCATCTTCATTCATTACCTGCACGAATGAGTAATTGTCGAGAATGCGGATATCGCCGATTCGTTCGCGGCTTATGTCTGCATTTTGGATAAGCAGCGTAATAATATCACGGGGAAATACACGGCGGCTTCTGCCGACACTCATAAAGATGCTCACCGATTCGGACGGTTCAAGCATCGGGCGTTCTACCGGCGGACGATCGGAAAAATAACCTCGTGAACGATCTCCGAAACGGGGATTCGGACGCCGACTATACGGTTTTGAGCGGGGGAAGGCAGAGCCTTCAAATTCTTTGATTAAATAAGCAGCAATATAAGAACGCAGCGTAAAGGGTACATTCTTTCTGAAAATCTTACGATAGGCGTTAAGGACATCCGGATCTTCTTCCGTTTTAACTGTTTCTACTGCTTCTTTAAGAAATGCGGTGATTTGTTCTTCATTTAATGCGGGGGTATGTTTTACCACAATATTCTCCTCTTCAACTCAGCTCCGCCTCATCGGAGCATAACATAACTGAAAATCATTCATCGTGCGCCGGATTAACCGACACTGTAATGCGACAATACTGCCATAGATAGATAATTTACTCAAGGGCAGGTTTAATTTTTCCTGACGATGTTCAAAATATCTTCTTGCGTTAAGGCTGTAACTATAATGTAGTTAGCATCTATAAATCGATATTTGCCTTTCGGCAGCCGTGCTATAAAATCGGAATATTCTACCTCTCCTGCCTGCTGATAAGAGTCTTTATCATCGGGATCGCCGTTTATAATCATTAAGGCTGCTTTCCAAGCGTTTACATCTTCATTTTTTACTATGTTTATATTCTTGTATTCCACGCTTGGTTTATAGGGCAAAATGGTTTCTACGTCTTGGGTGAGGGCATACATTCCAATAATTTGTTTAGTGTTCTTATCCTCAAAAAACATCTGATTTGCTGAAAAAGCGTCTAAATACTGAATCTCTTTATAGAATGTGCTAAATGCCGCTATCGGATTTTCAGCATTTAGAAATCCTTCTATAATTTTTTTGTTCAGCGCAACTTCACGGAAAATGCCCAAACTGATGTATTCTTCTGAATCTTTATCAAAACAAGATTTTATTCCGAATAAGATATCATCGGTATAATTGAATTGTTCAATGTTCTCAGCTGTGAAATATTCATCTCTTTCACTTACAATATCACTGCCTAATTTCTTTGCCAGATCTTTGATATATTTTAAAGCAACTTCCCAGTCTTCTTGTGTGCTTGGGGTGAAAATTCTCACGGCATATTCATTGAGATCCTTTTCAAAAGAAAGTTCAAAACCGCGGGAACTCCGTTCATATACTCCACAGAGCAAACATTCATAATCTGCAATTGATGAGTTATAGAATTCCTTTGCATCAAAATCATCTTCTGTCTCATCAAAGGTAAATTGCTCTATTTTTTGTGAAGAAAGCGCTAAGCATTGTTCCACTGTCATAGGAGCCTTACTTCCCAAAATACTTTTTTTGTTTTTAATATAAAACGATATGCTCATTCGTTTCTCCATGTACTTTAGGTGGTATGTTAGATGGGAATGTCTCAAAACTCAAAAGTCGGTTGCTTTTTCGCCATCCTTGCCTTATTGGATATTGATATAAAAACCGGTGATATACCGTATCCGTGCATCCGCTTCCGCCCAATACTTACTTTGCGGAAAACCATCTGTAAGCGTTTTATATGCGTCGAGGGCAAGTCTGATATTGCGCATGGAACCGTTTAATTCATACGCGCGTCCTTTCAACAACCACCCTTCATCCAATTTCTCTTCCGCAGTGGTAAAGAAATTGTTCAGATATGTTAAGGCCTTGCCTGCATCCGCAGCTGCGATTGCCGTACGTGCCTTTTCGAGCAATTGATCGGGGCTGAGTACTTCTTCGCTTGCTGCTGTGGGGCTTTGTCCGGTTGAATCGCCGGTATTTCCGGCAGCTGAGGATGCGGCTTCCGCCGTTCCGGCGGTCATAGCCTGTTCCGAAGTTTTGCTTTGCGAACCGGTACTCGCTGTTTGCGGAGCTTCGGAGGCTGCTTGTACCGTGTGTGTTGTCGTGCCGGTTCCGGTGTTTGCGGTCGAATTGCTTGACGACTGAGAAGCGGCTGCTTGCGTATTTTTGTTAGCTTGCGCTTCTGTCGTATCGGAATCCGCTTCGGTTTGATAGTCCGGCGCTTTTACCATTGCTTTCGCTGCGGTTGAGCGGGCGGCGCTCACCGATACAGCTACCGCATCGGTGACAAACTCATTGGTAAATACGTCGAAATAGGAGAAATGGAGTATATAATCCCCTTTTTTCTCCGCTGTAAACATAAAAATCGAATTTTCATCCTGTAGTTTCCGCTGCTCATACTTTAATCCCGGTTGGGAAGTTTGTTCGCCGACATAGACCCATCCGTGCCCCGGATAGGTGAGCTCTAATCGCTGTTTTTCTTCGACTGCAACCATGCGCGAAACCTTGGGCTTTTGTTCGGTTTCCGGTTCTTTGGAAAGCGCAACGGTAAATATTTGCGGAGAAAAAAGGTCGCGCATTTCTTCCTGGAAGGTCGGTGGAGGTTCGTAGCCGTGGCTGCCGCCCTGTTTTTCAAAATCACTGATAAGATCCGCAAGCGTTGTTTCGTACGCCGGTACGTTCTGCTCTACAGAAGGGACGGGCGTGTCTGCGGCTGCAAGCGGTACCGGTTCGCCCGTAGACGGAGCTGTCGGAACCTGCTCGACGGCTGTATCTGCCGTTGTTGTGGGCTGTGGCGTGTTCTCGGTGGCTTTAGCGATATCTGCTGCTGTCGTTGTCGTGTTCTCGGCGGTTACGGTATCGGAATTGGAAGCGGCCGATTTCAGCTCACCGGCAGTTTCGGCAGGTACAGACTCACCGGCTGCTGCAGTAGGCTCTGCCTCACCGGCGGTTTTTGTAGGGACAGATGTATCGGCGGCAGCAAGGGCAGGGGAGGCGGCCGCAGTCGAATCCTGCACGGTCGTCTTGCCACTATTTTCTTCGTTCTGTACAACTGCCTCGCTACTGTTCTGTTTGGAATGCTGTGCAGCTGCTGTTACCGTTGGTTCGCTCTGTGCTTTCGCGGCGGTTTTATCTGCGGCAGTGTTCTTTTGACCGGCCGTTTTACCTGCGGTAGCTGCCGGAGTATGTTGCTTTTGAGATACGGCTGCGCCGCTGGTTGCCATACCTTTGTTGGCTCCTACTGCTTCCGATGCAGGCGTTCTTTTTTGCCGTTGGGATACGGTCGCGCCGGATACGGTATCGATTGTCGCACCCGATACCGCATCGGGCTGCATTGCCGGTTTTGTCGGCTGCGGAGACATTGTATTGTCGGTGTGAGAATCCGCTTCTACAGCGGGTTGTTCCTGCCGCGAAGGGGTATCCTGCGGCTTTTCCGCAGCGGTCTTTGTCGTACAGGCGGTAACCGGCACGAGGAGTAATACGAGAAGGATAAGGCAGGGCGGATAGATCGATTTTTTCACGGAACACTCTCCCATAATTTGTTCATTTGCCGCTCATTTATATCGTGCAGTTTTTGCATCTGCTCCGCATCGGGAATCGTATACCAATACTGCAAATCCGAATCAGTCCAGATTTTCTTTTGTTTGCGCGAATATTGTACCGGCGGAAGTTCAAGCGGCTCGTCGGGAAGCATAAAAATCACCGGATCGATTGAAATCATTACTTCATCAGGATCGACACTCGGCTTTTTTGTTCCGCTTAGTAAAATAATCACGGAAATAATCAACATGATAATCAGTAAACCGAGTGCAGAAGCTAGAACGATGAGCTTATGCGTCCGAATCGTTTCTATGATGTTCATCCGGCTGTTCCTCCTGAATTGTATGTCGTCGTTTCGGCGGCCGCGACGGAATGTAGATACCTTCTTCAGGTTCTACATCCTCTTCTATAAAAGTATCGGCATCTTCTTCCGCTTTCTCCTGCTTTAATAACTCAATATCATTATCCAATTTGATTGCAATGAGTTTGGAGACGCCTGATTCCTCCATCGTAACACCGAGCATGGTGTTTGCGCCGAGTACCGTTTTTTTGTTATGGGTGATGACGATATATTGGCTGACATTCGCAAAGCCGGACAGGGCAGTAACGAAGCGGCTGACGTTCTGCTCGTCAAGCGCAGCATCTATCTCGTCCAAGAGACAGAACGGGGATGGTTTAACCATGTATGTTGCAAAAAGGAGCGCCACCGCCGTCATGGATTTTTCTCCGCCCGATAATAGACCGATATTCTCCAGCTTTTTCCCCGGAGGCTGCGCGAAAATCTCGATGCCCGATTCCAATACCTGCTTGGGATCGGTTAGCTTAATTTCCGCCCTGCCGCCGCCGAAGAGCCGCCTAAACATATTGTGAAAGTTCTTTTTGATCTTATTATAGGTTACAAGAAACAGCTCCGTAGACTCCGCCTTTATTTCATCCGTAATCCGCTGCAAATCCGAACGGGCTTTATCAAGGTCGTTGATTTGTCCGGTCAAAAAATCAAATCGGGTCTTTACTTCTTGGAATTCCTCCGGAGCCATCAGGTTGACACTGCCGAGGTCTTTCAGCTGTTTGCGCAACTCGGCAAGTTCCGTCCGTAAATCCATCGGGGAAGCGGTGATTTTATACATCCGCTCTTCAAATTCCATCAATTCACGCGAATGGGTTTCTCTAAAGTTGTCTTTGACGTTTTTGATTTCGATTTCAAGAGTTGCCGTATCGACATAATACTTTTCGATGAGTGAATTATGCTTGGCAAGTTCCGCATTGAGCGTTTTCAGCGTCCCTTCGTTGCTCGAAAGCTCGTTGTTGCGGGAGGTGATTTCTTTTTCCAGCTGCTCGAGCGCTTCGGTCAACTGCCGCCCCTTGCGGTCAATCGACGCAATTTCTCCTTCAATTTCGAGGAGCTGTTCTTTTACCTCGTCAAAGCGTTTTTGCTCCGTATACAGCTCGTTTTCAAGATCGCGGAGCGCGTTTTGCTGTACCGTCAATTCTTTCCGCAAAAACGCCGCTTGCTGCTCGGCAGCGTCTGATTCAGCCTTCATCTTGGTTTTATGGATACGGAGATCTTCCAACGTTTTCCGGTACTCGTTTATTTTTACTGCGAGCTGCTCGTTTTCGGTATGTAGACTTGCTATCTTTTTTCGTTTTTCTTCTATTGTATTTCGATTTGCTTCGATTGCCGCATCAATACTGCGCTTTTGAGTGATAATACCTTCCGGTGCTAAAAAATCGTCGATAAAACTTGCAGAAGATTTTTTGTACTCCTGCAAATATGTTTCCAGCGATTCGGTTAAGCCGAGCAGCTCGGTAAACGACTGTACGGCATTGTCGGCAAACAGCGCAGTCTCTTTTTCAGTATGATCGCTGAGTGCGGCAAAGTCCGAAAAGATATTCTTGCGGCCGTTTAACAGCACCTTGATTTGACTGATGCAGTCAAAAACCTGTTGTTCCAGCTTGCCGCGTCCCTGCGCCGAATAACCTGCTGCGGAAAGGTTCTTATCCAGTTCCGTAACGATGTCTTCGGTGATGGCGCGGAGCTCGGTTTCCATACCGGCGCGTTTTTTATCGAGGTCTTCAATCTGTTCCTGCAGCGTCATACGGGCGGTGTCGTTATCGGTAATTTTTTGCGACGCAAGCCGGAGACTTTCTTCAAAGTCATCGATATTTTTTTGAATATCCTGCACTTTCTTTTTAAAGTCGTGCACCTTCGCATCCTGCTCTCCGGCGTCCTCTTCAAGGTTTTCGATACGCTCTTCAAGCCCCGTCTTGCGCAGCTCCAGCTGACCGAGTTTGGTTTTAAGCTCGGTTTGCCGCTCTGCCTGTAAACGCGCCTGATTTTCCTTTCCGCGCTTTTCGATGGCAAGTCCGTAAATCTCTTTTTGATGTTCGTCGAGCTTTTTTTCCAAGCTGTTGACTTCGTCCATGTTCTCGGAAAGCATTGTATGGATGGAATCGATTTTGGTCTGTACATCATCGCGCTTAGCTTTGGCTTCTTTTATGCTTTCCTCGCGTTGTGCGTAGTCGTCGGTGAATTTTTTAAGGCGCAACAGCTGGATATCGAGGTCGTGTTCAAAGATGGCATCCCGCAGCGACCGGTGCTTGACGGTTTTTTCCGCCTGTACTTTCAGAACATCGTAGGAGCGGCGTACCTCTCCCAATACGCCTTCCACTTGACGCATATTTTCTTCGGTCTTTTGCAGTTTTCGCTCCGCTTCGGCACGGCGTACTTTAAATCGCGTAATACCGGCGGCTTCTTCAAACAAATAGCGGCGGTCTTCCGGCTTGCTGGAAAGAATTTGGTCGATCTTTCCCTGCTCCATGACTGAATACGCCGCCTTTCCGACACCCGTATCCCAAAAAAGCTCCCGCAGCTCTTTGAGCCGCACCGGCGTATTATTGATAAAATATTCGCTTTCTCCCGACCGGTAGAGCCTGCGCTTTATGGCAATTTCACTTACTTCAAGATTTAACAATCCGTTTTCGTTGCTGATAGTCAGCGTAACTTCCGCCACATTGAGCGCCTTCCGCGACTCGGTGCCGTTAAAGATAACGTCTTCCATCTTCTCCGCACGGAGCGTTTTTGACGCCTGCTCACCCAACACCCACTTCATCGCATCGACGACATTGCTTTTACCGCAGCCGTTCGGGCCGAGCAAGGCGGTAATACCTTCCGCAAATTCTATCCGCGTCCTATCCGCAAACGATTTAAATCCGAATATTTCAAGACTTTTAAGAAACACCCTGTCTATTAACTCCTCAAGAACTTGCCGTTTCCCATTCATTCAAGATAATCGGCAATCTTTTGTATTTTATACTTTTTTGAGGATATTGTGAACATCCGGCCGAAGGAAATTTTATGCTGTTATGGAAAATAGATCTAAAGGGCATCTCTAAAAACCTCAGTTTTTAGAGATGCCCTAAACTCTTACTAAGCAGGTCAAAAAGAAGTATAGTGAATATGGACGTTTATTTTCAGCCGCTGAAATAGCGCGGCTGAAAAACACTGCGAGTTTGCCATTCGGCAAACATCGTAGATTATATGTGCGCTATCGCGCACTAATTGAACAACTTCCAAAATTGACACTTTGTTCAGTTGTTCAATTTTAAGGGAGGATAGAAAGCAGCAGATGCGGAAAAAAGTACTCGGAGGGATAGGTTTTGTGTGTCTGATTTTGATGCTCTTTTTATTTGCATTCGGACGATCTTTTCCTTCGTATATACGAATAGATACACCTACATATCCGAATAGTTTCGTTTTGAACCTTGACGATAATTTATTTTACCGGCAAACACTGAATAATTGCAGCCCTTATTCGGTGATGGCTGTAATTAACGTTTTAAAAAGCGAAGTAATCTCTCCTGAACTGCTTGCAAAGGAAATGAGATGGCGAATGCATAAAAATTTAACATTCCCTATAGGATTAATAGAACTCCTACATAGATACGGTATAGGGGCAACAGAGTATATTTTAAACGGTAAAACAAGTGATACAAAGATTCATTGGATAAAAGAAACGATTGCAAAAGGTTCTCCCATAATTATGCTCATAAAAATCAATCATGTTCAACATTATGTGACAGTCTTAGGGTATGATGAGCATGGTTTTATGTTGTATGATTCACTGCAAAAGAAAAATATTGAAAATGGACGAAAAACTTTTATTGATGAAGGCTGTCTTGTTGGTAATAGATATTATTCGCATGAAGAATTAATCGATTTATGGAATAATGGCGGATATAAAATATTTTTCAAGAACTGGGCTATAGTTTGTAATCGGTATTAAATCGCTTTTTATAACGCTTACAGTGAAGATAATAATAAGTAAAAGCAAGCAAGAAAATCAACATACAGAGGCAGAACACACGATATAAAAACAATTTTCCCAAGAACTAATTGTAAGTACGGGGAGTACCCGATTTACAGTCCTCCGAGGAAGATGCCGGCAATAACTAAAATCAGGCATACGGGCACAAAGACATATTGCATATAGGGGGCGTACCACTTACCGACCTTATGCTTGGCATGAAGGTTGATATCCTCAAGTGTTCGCTGTGCCCCATATACCCAAAAGATAACAAAGGCCGCCGTAACTGCTGCGAGCGGAAAAATGATGATGGCAATGGTGTCGGTAAAGGTGCCGAATACCCTCATGTCAAAGTTGAGGGGTACGGCGATACCGGCTGCTAACACGGTGATAATAATCGCAGCCTTTTTTCTGCCGATTCTGAATTTTGACATCAGCGACTCAACCGGGACTTCAAGCATAACAATTGAAGAGGTGAGGGCGGCAAACAGTGCGCAGAGGAAGAAGAGGATGCCGAAGATATAGCCTGCCGGCATGTGTGCGATAATGTTAGGTACGGCAATAAAGAGGAGCGCGGCTCCCGCCTGCGGATTGATTCCAAGCGAATATGCGACCGGAACGGTAAACAGGGCGCACATTATCGAAGCAAGAAAATCCAAGCCTGCCGTTTGGCGGGCGGTACGAGGAACATCGGAACCCTCCGGCATATAGCTTCCGTATACAAGCATTGCAGCTCCGCCGAGACTGAGGGTAAAGAATGCCATGCCCAGCGCATATATCCAGATTCTGAAATGACCGAATACTTCCCACTTAGGTCTCAGCATTATGGCAACTCCGCGTAACGCTCCCGGCAGGGTGAGTGCACGGATAACCATCACGGTAACAACGATGTAAAAAGTTGCCATCATCACGGTGGTAAAGCGTTCGATGCCTTTTTGAATGCCGAGACTGACGATCAGCGCCGTTGCAACAAGGGCTGCGAGCGTCCACGGAATATTGGCGGGCGTTCCTGCAAAGGATTCGAAAAAAGCAGGATGCAGCACTGGAAATGTATTGGTAATCGCCAATACAAGATAACGCAGTATCCATCCGATGATAACGGTGTAGAACGATAAAATGCCGATAAGGGCTACGACCGGAAACCAGCCGATACCGCGGAGTAGGGGATTCACGGTTTTTTGCGCAATAACCGATTCAAAGGCAAGTACCGGCCCCTTACGCATCTTGCGTCCGAATGCATATTCTCCCATCAACCCAAAGGCGGAAAAGCCGAATAAAAAAATGAGGTACGGAATAAGAAACGTGATGCCGCCGAACTCCGCTAAGCGGGCGGGAAACATCCAAATATTTGCTAAGCCCATTGCCGAGCCTACGCAGGCAAGGAGCATTCCAATGTTTGTTTTAAAAAGTTCTCGTTTTTGTTTCATCCGTAACCTCAATCGGGTAAACACATCAGGCAGAGTCAAATAAATTCTACATAATAATATAGGCAATGAGACCATTTGAGCCGCGAAGTGGTTCAAATTTGGTTGAACAGCCTATATTATTATGCGGGGATAGTCAAAAGCAGCCCGATGCGTTTACCTTGCTTCTTTAAAAGCGGCGCCTACCGCATTCATATCCTCGATAAACCGAGGGTAGGATATTCTTACACAATCAAAATCTTCTATACAAGAGGTTTCGGAAAATTTTTCGGTATTTTCTCTCGTTGTATCCGATTGTTGTTCGCTGTGATAACGTGCGGCAATTCCACAGGCTGCGACGGCGAGCATCATCGCGATGCGGTGATCACCACGGCTCCGTACCCGTGCGGGATGGAGTTTCTGTCTGCCGCTGCCGTTTGCAGTGCTGCTATTTCCACCACTGCCGTCGATGCCGCCGATGCGGAGAAAATCTTCCCCTTGGGTGATATCCGCTCCTAATTTTGCGAGTTCTTCCACCGAGGCAGCAAGCCGGTCGCATTCTTTAAAGCGGCACACACCGGCGTTGAGCAGCCGTGTTTCTCCCGTACAAAACACGGCGGCAGCGGCGAGGATGGGAACCGCATCGGGGATATCCGCACAGTCGAAGCGTCCGCCTTTTAGTGTGCCGGATATGGGAAATACCGAAACCGTGCGGCGCTCCGTATCGCAGCGGATGTCCGCTCCCATTGCTTTGAGGATCGAAAGCGCCTGTGAATCTCCCTGCGTGTCTGCGGGGTCGAGGTTGGTCAACGTAAGCGCCGCATTGCAGATGACGGCTGCTGTCAGAGGAAAGAGGGCGGACGACCAATCGCCTGGTATCGTTTGCGTAAAGGCACGATAGCGCTGTCCGCCTGCAACCTCAAAATAGCAATCGCCGCGGTTTAGTACCTCGATACCGGCAACACGCAGCCAAGCACAGGTCATCCTGAGATACGGCCGTTCCCCGGCCTTGTTAAAGGTAATGCGGCTCATCCCGTTTAAAAGCGGTGCTGCAAGGAGGAGCCCCGTTACGGGTTGGGAAAAGGGGCCGTCGAGTTGATATGCTCCGGCCGGCAGCGGGCCGCAAAAACGAAGCGGCGGGACTTCCATGCTGCCTGTACCGTTTTTAATACTTGCCGCCGAGTACGGGATACCCGCCTGCCGGTATACCGAAAGGAGCGGTTCTACGGGGCGGCTCCGAAGGGATTCATCTCCAGTGAGACACACCGGGATATCAGTGGCGGCAAGGATCATGCCTAAAAAGTAGAGGAGGGAACCAGAATTGCCGAGGTCGAGGACGAGTTCTGTTGGTTTGTCACTTTGCTCGCTGTGTCCGATGTTTGTGCCAGCTGCATCGCGCTCTGCGGAGGCGAGGAGACCGCCGGATGGCGGCGTAACTTTGAGTACAAGCGGATTATTCGATACTTCCGTAATGGTAACGCCAAGCTGACGCAGTACCTGCACGGCGCTTTCCATGTCTCCGCTGATAAGGGGTGCGGTAATAAACGAAGTATCGTCCGCTAAAGAGGCGCAGATGAGGGCGCGGATCGTATGGCTTTTGGAAGAAGGCGCCGTCATCGTTCCACAAAAAGACGGCGTACTTACTCTGAGATTCATTATGGTATAGTTCGTTCCGTTATTCAGCTGTTTTCTTTGTTCGAGGCTTTTTTACCGCCGCTTTTTCGGTTTTTGTATCGGTCGTCTCTTCTGCAGCAGGCTCAGTCGCTGCTGTTCTTTTTTTGCTTACAGCGGACTTGGCTCTTGCAGGAGCCTTCGTGTCCGCAGCAGACTTAGCAGATGCAGCTTTTTTTGCCTTGGTGCTTGTAGCGGGTTTTGTTGCATCTGCTCCTTCTTCGCCTGCAATAGACTTGGCGCTTGCCCTTTTTTTTGTCTTGGTACTGCTAACGGGTTCTTCTGCATCCGCGGCGGATTTGGAAGCTCTGCTTGTTTTTTTTGCCGAGGATGTCTTCTTGGGTTTTTGTTCAGCGTTTTGCTCTGAGGCAGGCTGATCGGTTGTGCCGGTATCCTGCAAGAGGGCTTGTTCAAGCGCCTCGACACGTTCCGACGTTTCGTACTGTTTAAGCTGTACAACCTGCGCTTGTGCCTGCTCGAACCGTTTTGTGTTGCGGTACACACAGGCAAGGTCGTAATGCAGGTCGGGGCTGTCGGCAAAGGCTTCAAGTCCTGTCCGCAGTGTTACCTCTGCACGGGCATAGTCGCCTTTTTGAACGGATATGGATGCAATCAGCTGATATATCCGTACGGACGGCTGAATATCGAGCGCCTTAACCAAACCGTCATCGGCTTCGTTTAGAAGGAAGAGCGCATAGTCGTTTTCAGCCTTATCGGTGAGAAGCTCGGGATTTTTCGGATCGAGTTTTAATGCCTTATAGTACCACTGCTGCGCTTCTTCGCGGGCATCGTCGTCGGCAAATGCATTCGCTAAGGCATGGAACGCAGCTGCCCGATTCCGTTCTACCGCAAGGTCGGCAGTTCCGTTTTCAATATCGAAGAGCGGCAGGCACTTTGCAAGCTGTCCTTTCCTGCGTTGTACTTCAAGGTAGTTTACCAACAGGGATACCTCATCGGGCAGCAGCCTGCGCGCTTCCGCAACTGCCGCTTCCGCCTGTTCAATATCGTTTTCGCTCAATGCTGCTAATGCACGTAAATTATGCACCCAACCGTTTTGAGGATCGGCGGCGAGCGCTTGTTCCAATACCGGTTGATATTTTCCATTACTTAAATAGAGCGCTTCCGCTAACCGGAACTGATATAATCCGTATTCGGGTTCAAGGTCACACGCTTTTTTAAATGCTTTGACCGCCTCTTTCGGTTCATCTGTTTTGAGCAGCAGTCCGTACAGGTACCAGTCAGCGGAATCTTTTGAACCTTTTTTGCACGCCGTTTTTAATTTGAGCAAGGCATCATCGTATCTGCCCACTGCGTAAGCATATTTTCCGGCAATCGAAAGCGTTCGGGGATCATTCGGCGCTATACGTTCCAATATCGTAATAACTTCCGAGAGGTCATCGTAGGCTTCCTGCTGTAAAAACGCGCGCGCAGCCTGCATATATGCATCTACCGCTTCCGGCTTTTTCCCGCAATCGTAGAGTTCATTCGCCTGATGGAAGGCAAAAAGCCCCTGATTGGGACTGATTGTGAAAGCTCGCCGGTATGCTTCGGCCGCTTCTTGGTGCTTTCCCAGCGCATGGTATAAATGTCCTTCAAGGTTTGAGAGGAATGAGGATTGCGCCACCATCGGCTTTGGAACTTTTTGCAGTAAACGCTGTAAATCTTCATACCGTTCAGCCCGATAGTAAATGCCGCCGAGCTCCGCAAAAGCTTCCTCGTTGGAGGAATTCGCTTCCAAGACCGATTGAAATTCCCGCTCGGCTTCGTCAAGCATCCGCTGCGCAAAATAAATGCGGCCTGCCAGTATCCGATCCGCTTCTTCCGGCTCCTTTAACCGCGCTGCAGCCCGGAGCTGGAGCAGGGCAGGGACATACCGCCCCATCGCATAGAGCGTTTTTGCAAGGCTGATGCGGGCATCCGGCGGCACAGCAGAAAATTCGTTCGCTTCCGTGTATGCCGTTTCTACCGTCATCGGGATGGAGTTTAGTGAAAAGCGAGAAAGCTGCGCGGTAACCTGCGGGTAGCTTTCCCAGTTTTGAATCGCAAAGGCAATTTTTCCCGCTGCCTGAATGGTGTCATCCTCGCAGCAGGCAACCCAATGGCCGTTTATCAAAATGGTGATGGTCGTATTATTCGCGATCAGTTTTATTGAGTATGCACGTTTTGTATCCGTCTCTTCTTTATGATTTGAATGGTCTGAATAGGAATGATCTGGATCGGAGTGATCTGAACCATGATGATCGGCGTCGGAATGAGCGGAACCGGGGATTTTTACCCATCCTAGGAGGGGCATCGGAGTGCTGTTGACGACCGCATCGAGCCTTACCCATCCCGCATTGGAGATCATCAGCGCATAAAAGGTACTTTGGCTGATATAACGGAACAGGATTCCGGCAGCGAATCCTCCCGCCTTATCGGTTGGTGTATTCGACCCATCCGGCTTTTTTGCGGGTTCCGGCAAACGGATATCCGCTTCGATAATCACATCCTTATAGCGGAATACCGGATTGACCGTCCACGCATAGAGATGCTTCCGCTGCGCTTCGAGCGTGATGCTGCCCGTATTGTTTCCGGCAGGCTCAGGCGGTGTGAAAGCTGCCGTATATCCGTCACCCGTTTCAGCAGCAAACCGGCAGTTTTCAGGCTTGGAAAAATCTGCCTGCCATTGTTCTTCAACGATTTCTTCATAATCAATCGGAATTTCTTCTTTAGGCTTCCGCAGATTTTTAATCTTACTTTTAAAATAATCGATGTAAAGTTTGAACATCCCCATACATTAAAAATAGCGAAAAAGAGAAAAAAAGTCTATCGAAGAAATAAATCAGAGCAATCCCAGCAGTTATTTTTATTGGTAAATGCCTTTCATGTAAAACTTAGTCCGGTGTTTAAGTTCTAATATTTCTCAATATATTTTGCTAACAAGCGAGGTGTAATAAAAAGAAATGTACTGCCACAAGACGGAAGCCGGTCATTCCTTTTTGTTTTCTATACATCCGGTACCGAACATATTCTTTTTTTAGGAAACCTCGGGAATGGCGAAAAAGTAATAACTTTTGAGCCATCCCCTTATCAGTTAAAATTCAACTTTAGGTGCCGTTGCTGCTTGCTCATCAGCCTTAAAATATGCCTTTTCTCTAAAGCCGAACATATTGGCGAGAAACGCTTGCGGGAAACGCCTAATCTGTAGATTATATGTCTGTACCGCCTCATTAAAACGCTTTCGTTCTACGGCAATGCGGTTTTCGGTTCCTTCAAGCTGGCTTTGCAAGTCGCGGAAGTTTTCATTCGCTTTCAATTCAGGGTAATTTTCCGCAATGGCAAGCAGCCGCTGCAGTGCCCCGCCTAACTCGTTCTGTGCTTTTTGGAATTTTTCAAACGATTCGGGATTGTTGAGTACTTCGTCCGAAACATTGATAACGCCGCCTGCTCTGGAGCGCATTTCCGCAATTTCGGTAAAGACTTTTTCCTCATGGCTTGCATAGCCTTTTACGGTGTTAACAAGGTTGGGGATTAAATCAAAACGGCGCTGGTATACGTTTTCTACCTGACTCCATGCCGCTTTAACGTTTTCATCCGCCGCTACCATCGAATTATACGAACTGGTTACACAACCGTACAGCGAAAAAATAATCAGCACAATAATGCCGAGAATAATGAGTCCTGTTTTTAATCCTTTGCTCATAACCGGATGCTCCTATCAAAAAATTTAAAGTATTATTTGGCACACTGATGCATGCCAAATAATCAACGGCGAAGTATAGAGCATTTAGCGAAAAGAAACAACGTTCCGAAGTCTATAAGTGTAGGGCTTCAGCATGAAAGAAAGGCTGTAACGGCAGACGGTTTCGCCGGTACAGGTGGAAGACTGTACAGTTAAGAGGGATTCCGAAGGAGATTGGGAGGAGCTTGAATTTGCTGGGGAATAAGCAAATAGCTTTCAAATTGCATTTTAAGGAATAATCTGTTTGCATAATCAACAACCCCGACGCAAGCGTCGGGGTATTAAACCCTCCGCACGAATAAAAGTAATCCACGCTTGACATTCATTCTCCTTTTTAGTAACATTGTTATTGATTAATAGAAGAGTTATTAGAATATGAACAAGTATACGGAAAAAATATTGGCCGATAAGGATGAGCTCAACACACGGGCAAAGATTTTGCGCGCTGCAAAACAGGAGTTTTTTACCAATGGCTTTGCAGATACTAACGTGCGCGCCATTGCAGAGAAAGCAGGGGTTACAACAGGGGCGCTGTATAATCTTTTTGATAACAAGGACGGCATATTCGAAGCTCTGGTAAGCGGTGTGTTCGATGAATTTTTAGACATCGTAACGCATCACGATATATTCGATGCTGAAAATTTTGGCATGAAAACAAGCGATCTTTCTGCAATTACCGAACTATCACAACATCGGTTCTTAAAAATGGTGGATTTTTTTTATGATAATTGGGATGCGATGAAATTGATTGTCTGCTGTTCGAAGGGAAGCTCCTACGAGCATATTTTCGATAAAGCAATCGATGTAACTGAAAGAGAAACACTTCAATGGCTGAAACAAGACGGCGTTAAAATGTCGCGGCGCATACGTTTTTTTATTCATGTCATGGTAACGTCTCACTTTGAAAATCTAAAAGAAATTTTTTATCATAACTTAAAAAAATCGGAAGCAGTGGAATATATACTCGACTTTAACGTATACCATTGTGCCGGCTGGAAACAATATTGGATGGAACAAGTAAAGGGTTAAAGGTTAATGGAATAAACATTTTTGAAAATAGGTGGAGCAGATGCAAGGCGCAAGCAAAAATTAACCGGAGCCGTACTTTGTGTACGGTGAGGATTAATTTTTGTGAAGCAACGCAGCAGATGCCCGCATATTTTCAAAAAATAAAGGAGTTTATTTTATATGGATACATATAAAAGGTTGTTTAAATATACGCCGGAGAAAATACACTGTGCGTATATTTCGGTGGTGTGTGCTACGCTGGGAGTTGCTTCTCAGATGGGGGCATTTTGGTTTTTATGGAAGTTCTTGTACGCGCTTTTGGTTACCAAAAACGTTACGGACGGGTCGATGTACGCAACGGTGATTGTTTCGCTGTTGGCGGGCTATTCGGTTGTATACTTTTGTGCTTTGTGGGCGTCGCACGTGCTTGGGTTCCGGCTTGAATCGAATTTACGCAAAACGGCAATCAACCATTTGATGAATGCATCGTTTGCTTTTTTTGATATGAACCCGTCGGGAAAAATTCGTAAGCTCATTGACGACAATGCACAAGAGACGCACATGCTGGTTGCGCATTTAATTCCCGATAATATTTCCGCATTGTTTACGCCGATTTTTATGTTTATCATTGTATTTGCAGTTGATGTAAAACTCGGGCTTTTGCTGCTTGCCGTTGCTCTTATCGGTGGTGCGCAGATGATGTTTATGATGGGCAATAAAGATTTTATGCGGAAGTATCAAGCGGCGTTGGAACGGATGAATGCCGAAGCAGTTGAATATGTCCGCGGTATGCAGATTGTAAAAATCTTTAGAAGCACGGTTGAATCTTTTAAAGCGTTTTACGAAGCAATTACCGGCTATTCCGATTTAGCATATAAGTACACGCTCAGCTGCCGTACGCCGTATGTGATGTTTCAAGTGCTGTTTAACCTGTTTGCGGTGTTCACCATTCCAGCTGCTATTTATTTTATGAACAAGGGGGCGGACGCTAACCTCATCATTGCAAAGCTCGTCTTTTTTGTCTGTATCGCCGGTGTGCTTTTTTCGGCATTTATGCGCGTGATGTATGTCGGTATGTATAACTTTCAAGCAAAAAGCGTTGTAGATAAACTCGAAAATCTTTTTGCAGATATGGAAAAGGATAACCTTGAACACGGTACGGAAGAAACCTTTGAGAACTTCGGTATTGAATTTAAAAACGTATCGTTCGGTTACACGGAAGAAAAGATTTTAAATGATGTCAGTTTTACATTGGAACCGAATAAAACATACGCACTGGTCGGATCATCAGGCGGAGGAAAAAGTACAATAGCAAAATTGATTTCGGGCTTTTATAAAATAAATTCGGGTAAAATTTTAATCGGCGGAAAAAATATTTCGTCATATTCAAAAAATGCGCTGATGCGCAGTATCGCCTTTGTGTTCCAAACCTCGAAGCTCTTTAAAACAAGTATTTTTGAAAATGTTAAAATGGGGAATAAAAATGCAAGTGATGAAGAAGTGATGAATGCGCTTCGGCTTGCCCGCTGCGAAGATATTTTAGCAAAATTCCCTGAACGTGAAAAAACGATTATCGGTTCAAAGGGTGTACACTTATCTGGCGGAGAAATTCAGCGTGTTGCGATTGCCCGCGCTATTTTGAAAAATGCGGATATTATCATTCTTGATGAAGCCTCCGCCGCTGCCGACCCGGAAAATGAATACGAAATTCAGCAGGCGTTTTCCAATTTGATGAAAAACAAAACGGTTATTATGATTGCGCACCGGTTAAGCTCGATTAAAAATGTCGATGAAATCTTGGTTGTCGAAGACGGAAATATCGTTGAACGCGGCAGCGATGCGGAGCTGATGCAGAAGGGCGGAAAATACAGCCGATTGCAAAATCTATATTCTAAAGCGAATGAGTGGAGAGTATAACAATGACTAAATTACAAAAATGGTTCGGGGTAACCGAATCGGGGGCAAAAGGGATTGTTACGGCATCGGTATGGTCGATGCTTGCGGATGTCGCATTTATTCTACCGATGTTTGTGATGATGTTTTTTTTGCAAAGTTATTTTGACGGGACGCTGCAGTCGGCGGGATTTTATATCGGTATTATTGCTGCGCTTGCAGTTGTGATGTATGTGCTTGTGCATATCAATTACAATACGCTCTACACCGCGACATTCAAAGAATGTAAAGAACTGCGCGTGAATATTGCAGACCGGCTCAAGGCGCTGCCGCTTGCGTATTTTTCCAAACACGATGTTTCCGACTTATCGCAAACGGTGATGACTGATGTTGCTGCAATCGAACATGCGCTGAGCCACGCAATTCCGCAAACAATCGGTCTTGTGTTCTATTTGACTATACTTGGCGTCGTGATGATTGCAGCCCATCCGGGATTGGGCTTATGCGTATTTGTTCCGATTATTATCAGCTTTATTCTCTTAATCCTGTCGAAAAAAATTCAGATACGGGAGACAACGCGGGACTTTCATAAACAGCGTGAGCGCACGGAATTTTTTCAAGAAGCGATAGAACTGCAACAGGAAATTAAAAGCTATGGGCTGACGGAAGACACGGCTGAAAAACTAAACCGCAATGTCGATGAAGCGGAGAAATTGCACTTAACTGTGGAAGCACATCAAGCGATCCCTCTCAACATTGCACTGCTGTTTTTAAAGTTTTCCATCGGCGTTACCGTATTTTTCGGACTCAAAATGTATCTTGCAGGAACAGCCCCGCTTTTGTATCTTATCGGATATATTATTGCCGCTGCCCGTATTGTAGATGCCGTTGCAGGTGTAGAAATGAATCTTGCAGAGCTGATGTATATCGATGCACGGGTTAAACGCATAAACGAGCTGCGCGAAACAAAAACGCAGGAAGGCGAACCTGCTTCTTTGCAGCATTATGGTATTCAATTTAAAGATGTGGAGTTTTCGTATAACGATGGACAAAAGATTATCGACGGTATTTCGTTTACGGCGGAACAAAATAAAGTTACCGCGCTTGTCAGTCCCTCCGGCTGCGGAAAAACAACCGTACTCCGGCTTGCATCCCGTCTTTATGATTACGGCAAGGGACAAATCCTCATCGACGGCAAAGACATTGCAACAATTGATACCGACAGCCTTTTCGATAAAATTTCGATTGTCTTTCAGGATGTCGGGCTTTTTAATACCTCGATTATGGAAAATATCCGCGTCGGAAATAAAAACGCAAGCGATAACGACGTAAAAGAAGCTGCCCGTCTTGCAAACTGCGCCGAGTTTATCGAAGCGCTGCCGGACGGCTACAATACAGTCATCGGCGAAAACGGCAGCAGGCTTTCCGGCGGAGAGCGTCAGCGTCTTTCCATTGCGCGCGCCCTTTTGAAAAATGCGCCGATTATCATCCTTGACGAAATCAGCGCCTCGCTCGATGTTGAAAACGAAATGAAAATACAGGAGAGTCTTAACACGCTCATAAAAGGTAAAACGGTGATTATCATTTCGCACCGCTTAAAGTCAATCGAAAACGCTGATAAAATCATCGTAATGAATCAGGGCAAAGTTGATGCAGAAGGTACGCACGCAGAGCTGTTACAAAAATCGGCGCTGTACCGAAATATGATTGAGAAATCAGGGTTGACTGAACACTATACCTATTGAAAATATACGGCATATCTACTTCGCCGCTCGTTCAACGAAGTACGTTCGTGTACTTCGCTGAGCACAAGTTTGCCCTTGCAAACTTGTAGCCCAAAAATGTACACAGATGTACATTTTTTTAGCGATGGCATCCATGCCGCTGATTTCATGCAGCAGGGAGTTCGCCTAGCGAACTCGTAGCCCAAGGATGTGCAAAGACGCTTGACACAAAGGTAAAAGTGCGTATAATAATGAATGAATTATATGAAATATTCATTCATATCAACAACAGGATACAGAGATGGACGACAAAAAAGAACGGCTGACATCCGCAGCACATTCATTATTTTTAAAAAACGGCTATAAAAACACCAATATTGCTCAAATTGCAAAAAAAGCAGGTGTTGCCGTCGGATCATTCTATAACTACTATGCTTCAAAAGAAGATATATTTTTAGCGGTCTATATAGAAGAAAATGAGACGATGCGAAGTCATCTAATACAACAGATTGATTGGAAAGGGGATGTCGAGCAAATTATTGATGAGCTTTTCTCATACAGTTTTAAAAATATTATGAATAATAAAATTCTGATCGAGTGGAATAATGGCGCTGTTTCACAAATGCTGCATAGCTACTATTATTCAAAAACAGGCATAAAAAATAATTCTTTTCATCATTTTTTACAGAAAATTTTTACTAAATGGATGAGAGAACGAAGTCTCACTTCTGATGCAATCGAGAAAATATTAAAAGTATTTGATTTCATCTACTACATAGACTGTCATGTTACAGGGGATGAGTTTACGGGTTATGGCGAAGCGCTGCAAACATTTGTAAAGTATTTTGTCAAAGGCATTTTGTCGGAAGTCTCATCTAATACATAGCGGCTTAAGCCTTATTCTAAAAGATGAAAGAGAATCCTGTGTTTTTTATATCAGAAAATGAATGAATTTTAAAATTTATTCATTCATACTTAAAAAGGAGATCTGTGTGCGCAACGGAGATAAAAATTATACGGCAAGTATTTTGGTTAATTGTTTAACTATGGGAAGAATACCGCTTTCTGTTTTGGCATATATACTCGTATCTGCAGAGGAAATCAAAATGCTATCGTATCTATTCCTATTTACGGCTATTGCCGCAAGCGATTTTTTTGACGGAAAAGCTGCGCGGGCATTCCATGTGCAAAGCAATCTTGGTGCGGCAGCAGATGTGTTTTGCGATTTTTTTTATATCATAACTTCTTGCTATGCACTCTATCGAAAAGGGTTATTTCCATTATGGATGATAGCACTCATTGCACTCAAGCTAGTGGAATTTATCATGACATCCCTAGCAATACAAAATAGAAACAGCTGTCGGCATATTTTTTGCTTTGATTATATTGGGCGATATATCGCAGTTGTTTTTTATGCATTGCCGTCAATGATTATCATCTTTGATCGATTTATGCCCGCATATATCTTTTATCGCACGTCATATGTGCTATACGTTACATTGTTATTTTTTTCTATTTTTTCAAGCATCAAACGAATCAGGCTACTAGCATAATGAACATTTTCTCAGATGATCTGTTTGTAAACAGTTCCTATTTTTCTGCTATTATTCGTGCGGGGGTAATACCCCGACGGTTGCGTCGTAACAAAGGGTATTAAAGCCGACTGTAACCACCTTATGAGAACAACATACCTACAGAGTAGATTAGTATAGCCTTTTATCGCATATACGACACTACAGGATATCTTTATCATTGAATATTTTATTCAACGTTCGTTTATATGAATTGATCAAATGTTTTCTGATCATTCGTTTTGCTTTATCGGGATCGTTCTTTTTAATTGCTTCTGCAATAGCAAGATGTTCATTAAATACGGTTTGCGCATCGATCGAATTATTGTACACGGATTTATTTTCAAAGCGGAGATAGTTATCCAAGATCAATTCCGTTTCCCTATAAAGCCATTTATTGTTTGTTGCCTTTGCTATTGCTCTGTGAAATGTATGATCCAATCGATAGAGTTTTATTCCGTCTCTTGTTTCCAGTTGATCTTCAAGATTCTGTAAGCAATTAAAAATATCTTTTACACTCTGATCATTTGCCCGTGCTGCTGCGAGGTATGCATTATTCTGTTCCGTTAATAACCGTATCTCTAAAATATCTTTGGCGATTTCATCGGTAACCGGAACAACTTTTACGCCTCTCCCTCGTGCAAAAGCAACATAGCCTTCTTTTTGTAATTCTAACAAGGCTTCCCGTACAGGCGTTCTGCTGATACCGAGCTCTTCGCATATTTCATCTTGCGAGTATATGGCTCCGACTCTAAACCGGTTAAATAAAACAGCATCTTTTATAAGTTCATAAGCTTGTTCTTTGTATGTCAAAGTTTTTACAACTACACCGCCTATCAAAGACTCTTTTTTATCAGACATATAATCTCCTTCCGGAATTTTTTCACGGTTTCTCTATTTCTCCGTTGAGTTCACTATCTACGTTGAACTTAAATTGACAATCGCAGTACGGAATAACTCTTCTTCTTTTGCAGCGGGATCAATACCTTTCGCACGCATGGATTGCGCAACCGATTCTACCGTTTCTGCAGCACGCTTTCGATCGTATCCCATATTGATAAGAGCCGTGATGATATCCTCAAACTCCGATTTTTTTGCGGTTTCCGCCCGTCCCGTGTCGTGTAATCCGGTGAGTTGTCCTTTCAGAGCAAGCACCATCTTTTGCGCTGTTTTCTTGCCGATACCGGGGATGCTTTGCAGCCGTGCAACATTCCCTGCCTCAAGAGCCGCTTCCAGCGCTGCGCTGTCAAGGCCGGAAAGAATTTTCAGCGCTTGCTTCGGGCCAATCCCGTCAACCTTTGTTAAATCCAAAAAAAGACTCCGCTCCGCCGGTGTTAAAAAACCGAACAGCCTCATCTGATCTTCCCGATGATAGAGCCATGTATAGACCCGTACCGTGCTCCCCGCAGTTCCGAATCGGTCTGCACTCAGGGCAGATACAAAAACTTCCCATTCAATGCCATTGGTTTCTATGTAGATGGATTCCGCCGTTTTACCGGTCAGTGTTCCGCTGATGCTGTTAAACATAGGTTTCTCCTTTGGAAATATATCCGCTTTTAGAGATGCTCTATTCTGAAAATTGCACCGCGGAAGCGCCCTTGGTGATTTCCGTAACAAGCTGAGCAAGCTCATTGCAATATTCAAGTGGAATTGACCCGCTCAGCCGGACGGTTTGTGCAAATTCCGTTTGTGCAAAGCTGATCGGCAGGTGTGCGGCGGCGCGGAGCAGCGGGTTGTGATTCTCATAGCTGCATTCGCAGGTGAACTCCGCTTTTTGAATAAGCGGCTCCGTGTGTACTTTAGCGAGCGCCTCTTTTGCCGCCGTAGAATAGGCTTTGACTAAGCCGCCTGTTCCCAATAGAGTACCGCCGAACCAGCGGGTAACGGTTACAAGAATATTGGTAATTCCGCTTCCTTTTAAGACGGCAAGAACCGGCTGTCCCGCCGTGCCTGGCGGCTCTCCGTCATCGCTGCAACCGAGTACCGCGCCGCTTTCGCCGATAACAAAGGCGTGTACCACGTGCCGGGCATCGCGGTATTGGTCTTTTTGCCGCTTTACGGTCTCTTTAGCTTCCTGCGCATCGTCCGTATAAAACACCTCGGCACGGAACACCGATTTTTTTACGGTAAGTTCCGCCGCAGCTTCGGGTATGGGCATCGATGCTTCGGGGATAGATATCAATATGTCGGGCATAACCGCCGGTTTATCCGTTACTCCTGCGTCCGGCACTACAGTGGGTTCGTGTCGAGTGGCTTGCTCCCGGCTGCGGCTGAGAACTAGCATCCGGCGGCGCCTGTGTTAGCCTGTGCTCCGGTTTCCATTTCCGGCAAGCAGCCGTGCCGGAGCTGCGCGGCACGCAGGGTATTCCGCAACACCATTGCTACGGTTAACGGATCGACACCGCCGGGAACCGGGGTAATCCAGCCGGCTTGTTCAGCGGCGCTTTCAAAGTCAACATCGCCGGTCAGCCTGCTGCTTTTGGGTGCAGTAGGATCGGGGACGCGGTTAATCCCCACGTCGATAACTGTGGCGCCTTTTTTTATCATGCTACCGGTAATGAGCGCCGGATGTCCCGCAGCCGCAATCAAAATATCAGCCTGCCGTGTCAGTGCGGCAAGGTCTTTCGTTTTACTGTGGCAGAGTGTAACGGTTGCATCCGCTGCAGTGAGCAGGGCGGCAAGTGGTTTCCCGACAATCGCAGAGCGCCCGACAATAACCGCATGAGCGCCGCTGAGCAGTATGCCATATTGCCGCAGTGCATACATAATTCCCTGCGGTGTACAGGGGATAAAGCCTGAACTACCGGTAAGCAATCGTCCCAAATTCTCCGGTGTAAAGCCATCGACGTCTTTAGCCGGATCGAGCGGCGCTAGTATCCGTTTGCTGTCCAGCGGGTAGGGAAGGGGCAGCTGAATTAAAATGCCGTCAACGGTATCGTCAGCATTCAGGTTTTGTACGCACGCTGCCAACTCCCGCTCACTTATTGTTTCGGAATACGGAATAATCCTGCTCTGCATTCCCGCTTTTTCCAATGCCCGTACCTTCGTTTTAATGTAGACCTGTGAGGCGGGATCGCTTCCCGATGATACAATCGCAAGGCAGGGCTGCGGATGCTTTTTACAATATGCGGCATTTTCTTGTGTTACCGCTTCGGTCAATGCTTCGGCTAATTTTTTGCCGTCTATAATCTGTGCCATAATCAAGTTCTCTTATTGTAGTATATTAAAATCGCTTTGGGAATATCCGGCGCATTGTATGACGGTCTTTTTTCTGGTATACTTGCCGAGTTATGAGCTGTGTTATATTTACCGGCGGCGGTACCGGAGGGCATATATTCCCCGGTATTGCCGTTGCAGAAGTGTTAAAAAAAGAAACAGGGATACCGATTATCTGGATAGGTTCCAATAACGGCACCGATCGATCGTATGTGTGTAGTGCTGATATTCCGTTTTACGGAATACCGGCAGGAAAGCTCCGACGATATTTCAGCCTCGAAAACCTCATCGATGTGTTTAAAATTATCGGAGGATTCTTCGCTTCGTTGATTATCCTGTTAAGGCTTAAGCCCCGCTTTGTGTTTTCCAAAGGAGGCTTTGTGTCAGTGCCGCCGTGCGTTGCCGCACGGTGTTTAAAAATTCCGGTTATTACGCACGAATGTGATTTTTCACCGGGACTTGCCACAAAAATCAATATGCGGTTTGCCGATCAAGTACTCATCTCTTATGCAAAAACAGCTGAATTTTTTCCGGTTACCGTGCAGAAGAAGCTTATCGTTACCGGAAACCCTGTCCGAATGCGTTTTTATGCAGCCGATGCGGAATCTGGCAAAACTTTTATTCAATATACCGGTGATAAGCCGATCCTATTTGTACAAGGAGGAAGCCTCGGTGCACTCCAGATCAATGTATTGGTAGAGCAAACAATTTTATTTCTTGCGGAATCTTTTTTTGTTGTGCACCAAACCGGCGCTCAGCACCGTGCGCAAGGGGAACGGATTAAGCAGCGTCTAAAGGAAGAACGGCCGGATTTAAGCAGTTGCTATAAACCCTTCCCGTTCATCGTCGAGCAAATGCCCGATGTTCTTGCCGCTTCCGATCTCGTGATGTCGCGTGCAGGTGCTAATACTATCTGGGAAGCGGCTGCAGCCGGAAAGCCGATGCTCTTATTGCCGCTCGAAAAAGGCAGCAGCCGCGGTGATCAAATTGAAAATGCGGAATTTTTTACAGCGCAAGGAGCAGCTATTACACTTCATGCTAAAGATGCATCACCCACTGCGCTTTGCAGTGCATTAACTCATCTTGTAGAGAATCCGGAAAAGTTAAAAGCGATGGCTCAAGCCTCTTCCGCTCTTGCCGGAGAAAAACCTGCTGTTAAAATTGCCCGTCTATTACAACAATGGATGGCAAAATGAGCATCAATATACTTGATACCGTTCTATTGCTTTTCAGTATTGTTGTCATCATAAAAGTTACCATCCGAGGTTTTATCGACGAGTTTTTTTCAATGGCTGCCTTTTTGCTTGCAATTGCCGTCGCCTTTTGGTTTTATCGCCCGCTTTCTTTGCACACAAAGGTGAGCGGACTTTCCCCGGCGGCGATGAAGCTTATCGCTTTTTTTATGATATTTATCGTAGTATTTATAGCGGTTAAACTTTTACAATTATTGATATCTGCCGTTTTCAATAATGAAATTCTCAATAGTCTTGATCATGCGCTCGGGTTTTTTTTAGGTGTATTTGAAGCATATATCGTGCTTATTATTATAATCGCTATCCTACAGCTTCAGCCGTTTTTTAATGTTGATGAGCTTATTGCCCACAGTATTGTTGTGCGAGTACTGGTACCGCTTCCGATAGATAGCGATAATGTCTTACAGATGATCAGAAGCGGTATCTAAGGTGAGAGGCATATATGTTTGAAAATGTACTCGGGCAACCGGTTATCCAGCTGCTCAGCGATGAATCACAGCACGGTAACGTACCACCGGCATTGCTTTTTGCAGGGCCGGAAGCAAGCGGTAAACTCACCGCCGCATTGGAAACAGCACGTATTCTTTCATGTGCTACAGACGGCAGTTGGACATGTACCTGTGAATCCTGCAAACGGCATAAAGACCTATCGGCAAGCGATCTGTTAATCCTCGGAACACGGGATACCGTGCTTGAAACGAAAGCAGCTGCCCGTGCGCTCTGCACCACAAAGACTGCGGCTGCACGGTACCTTTTTATCCGTGCCATACGCAAGCTTACGTCCCGATTTGATTCTCGGTTGTGGGAAACGGACGAACCGCGGTTTGTTAAAGCGGCGCCGATCCTTGCCGACATAGAGGAAGCCTTATCAGACCTTATCAGTCAATATGATAATATGGAAAACCTATCGGGCGAAGAAGACAAAAAACTGGAAAAGCAAACAATAAAAATTGCCGATTTCTGCCAAAAGCTACAAGAAGATTGTATGTATGACACACTTCCCGTTAATCAGGTACGCAAAGCTTCCGCATGGGTGCGTTTAATGCCGGTAGGTAAAAAAAAGGTACTCATTGTCGAAAACGCTGATAAAATGCAAGAATCTGCCCGAAACGCATTTCTCAAGATATTGGAGGAGCCTCCTGAATATGCAGTTTTTATTTTAACGACAACACGCAGAGCCGCTGTTATCCCCACTATTTTATCCCGCGTACGAACCTACCCGTTTATTGAACGGGAAGCTAAGCACCAACAGGCAGTAATCGAACGGGTATTTCGCGATACGCATTTTTGTGTGGCGCTATCTCCATCGCAACCGGTTCGTATCGTTTCATACTTGCAAAGTTTTTTACCGGTTGTCCCCGAATATTTTCGGGAAGCTGCCGCGGCCTTTTGGGAGTATTGCTTAAATAGGGGAGAGCAACAAAAAAGACAATTTACAGTTCTTATTCAAAAACTTACGGCTTATCGGTCCGAACATCCGTCAACCTACGAACCGTCGATTACAGTTATACTGAAACTGCTCAATAATTGTAAACCGCGCCGAATATATATGCTTTTCTTAGAAGCGGCTATCGCTTTTTTGCAGGAAAGTATTCACACCGGCACATGCACGCCGCAGGAATTAGAGCAATACGCTGCTGTTTCTCGTTTTATCCACACGGCGATGCAGTCAGTCGATATTTTTAATGGTGCACCGCAAGCAGCACTGGAAACACTGAGCGAGCAGATTGCCTTTGCCTAAGGATGATCAAGGCAAGCATATCAAATTGGACATTTTAGATTTCCAGTGCAGGTTGCCTCGATGAGTAGGTATCTATAAAGAGGTCAGGGGGAGTTTTTAAAGATTCCCAAGCATTATAACCCGAAGGTGTTTGCCGGATTTACGCCTGCATAAAAATATAACGGATGCTTATCTTCAGGGAAGACTCCTTTCAACCGTTTAGCTTCTTCAACCAGTGCAGGAGCATCCTTAATCACGGTAGTCAGTGCATTGAGGTTCGCAAGATTTTTATTGATAATCAGTTCCGACTTGCGAGCAAGTCCCTGTAGTCGGCATGCAAGGTTGATGCCATAACCGACATAGTCGCGATATTTTAAGGCAGACGCTTCAGCAGATATCTCATACTTATATACTTTTTCCATTACTAAAGCACCGCCAAGCCCTAATTCGGGGTAGGGACTGAAAAGTTCTTCTCCGAGAAACTCGGTATAGGTTTGAAATACCATAATCGCTTCGCCTAATGTTGTCGGGGTTGTCTCGTCCCAAATAACTAAAGCACCGTCCCCAAGGAGCTTATAGTATGAGCATCCGTATCCGAATTGATTTACACAGGATAAAAAGTTTGAAGTGAACGAGGTGATAAGCGAAAACACAGCCTTTTCATCATGTGAGCAAAGAAAGTTGCTGAATCCGCGTACGTCGACACAAAGGATAAGCGCATGAGGTTTTACGTCACCGACATATACGTTATCGAATATATCGACAGGCATCTTTTTCAAACCGGCAAGAGTTGATGCATCCAGCTCAACAGATCCGTTTTCAGCATTAGAAAATACAAGGTTATTAAGCGATACTGTATCCATTTGTACAAAATTTAACATATTTTATTCAAAAAGACAAGGTAAAAATATCTTGTCTTGAATATTTTTAATATTCCTCGCATATTAATAGGGGAGGAGTAATCATATATGCGCCGAATCTCTGTTTTTATGTTTCTGTTGCCTGTATTCTGTTCATGCTGTGTAGTTGCCGACTCACTGCAAGTTATTATTCCGGCTGTTGTAGAGGAAGATGCTGTCCCTATAGACGATGGCAATCTCCTTTTTATGGGAAGCAATCCTTATAGTCCTCCTCTCGTGCTCACTTTCGCAGGAGATCTTATGGCTCATACTGTGAATTTTAATATGAAGTCGTATGATTTAATATACACTGATGTCGAAAAAATATTACATAATGATGATTTAAGTTTTGTAAATGTTGAAACACCGGTCTGCGATGTACTACCGCTTTCGACCTACCCCAGTTTTAATGTGCATACACCTTATGTGCGTGCTGCTGTTCAAGCAGGGTTTGACGTATTGAGTCTCGCGAATAATCACACCAATGATCATGGTAAGATCGGTATTGATGGAACACTTACTGCGATACGGACAGTACAGAAAGAGCGCCTCACTTCCGGCATACTTCCTTCGTTTTTGATATTTTCCGGCTTAAAAGATTCCGAGAATGACCCTATACAGGTAACACCTCTTTTTTATAAGGGATGGAATATCCTATTTTGCTCCGTTACCGAAATTTTGAATTCCTACGATTCATCAAAAGCTCGGCTGTATTACAGTGCACCGACAAAGCAGGGGAGAGAGGCGCTCCTTTCAGTCATTAAAGAGGCACGCAACAGATATCCCTGCGATCTATTTGTCTTAGGGCTCCATCTCAATGAACCTGAATACGGTAGGATTGTTTCGAAAGCGAAAAAGGCGTGGTTTAAACAGCTTGGCGAAGCAGGAGTTGATATTATTTGGGCGCATCATCCGCATGTTATGCAGACATGGGAGACAATTACGGTCGAACGACCTGCACCTTTGCAAGAAGCCACCATGACCGATAACACAACCAATCAAAAAACTTCTGATACCGATATGGCAATTGATGCTAGACATACCGACATATCCGATGTGAAAGAAATCGTTGCCTCAGAACAGTGCAAGGTCTTTTGTATGTATTCTATGGGGAATTTTATTTCTGGGCAACGCTGGCATACACGGTATGATGATCCCGCATTCTATCGTGAATATACCGGAGACGCCGTATTGCTGCAATTAACATGTACGCGAAATAAAGCGGGTAGGGCGGATTTTTCGGTTTTGCCGCTGCTTATAACGCAATACAATGAATCGGCATATCCGGTTGTCAAGCGTTTTACACAGGAATGGCTAGATACGCTCAGCGAAAAGGAAAAGAATTATTTTACGAAGCGGCTTGAACTTATGGAGGCATATCTTCCGATAAATCTAACTACCGAATAAAACACGAGCTTTAGAGCCTTGCCGTTTTCAGTTATTATTCGTTCCGCGCCTTAGAAACAAAACGGGTACATTCGCTGATAAACTCAAGGTTGACGGTAGCAACCGGTCCGTTACGTTGTTTTGCAACGATCAGCTCGGTATCAGGGCTCTCGCGTTTTTCGCGATGTAAGAACATAACGACATCAGCATCCTGTTCGATTGCGCCTGATTCCCGCAAATTTGCAAGTGTCGGAGCTGTACCTTCAGCATCACGCCCTACCTGCGATAGCGCTATGACGGGAATATTAAGTTCGCGGGCGAGGCTTTTAAGCGATTGAGAAATTTCTGCAAAGCGTTCATGGCGCGGAATAGCGTTATTTTCCGAAGCGATTAAACCGAGGTAATCGATAAAGATAATCTTTACCCCCTCTTGCAAGCAGAGTTGCCGCGCCATCGCCCGTAAATCGAGCAGCTTCATATTGGGCATATCGACGATATAGAGCGGTGCTTCATAGAGTCTGCCTGCTGCATCTTGAATTTTTTGAAAATCGGCAAGCTGCAAATTCCCGGAACGGATTTTGGAAGAGGAAACTCGCGATTCCAGAGAGAACAGTCGATGTATCAGCTGCATATTTGACATTTCAAGCGAAAAGAAAGCGGAAGGTATTTTTTTTGTTACCGAAATATAGTCGGCAATGGTAAGTGCCAGCGCAGTTTTTCCGATTGAAGGGCGTGCCCCGATGATAATAAGTTCGGAATTTTGAAAACCGCTGGTAAGGCTATCTAAAAATTCAAAGCCGGAAGGAATCCCAGAAAACTCGTCGCGATGTTGTGTACGCGCTTGGATAATCTCGATTGCTTCCAAAATAAGATCTTTCGGTGTATGAAAGGTCGCCGATTGCCCCGCATCGGTTAAATCAAAGATATTCTTCTGTGCCTGTTCCAGCACGGAAGAGTATGCAACGGTTTGGTCAAAGACATCGGCATAAATCTGCTGCGAAACTCGTAAGAGTGAACGACGAATAGCAGCATCGAGGACAATTTTTGCATAATAGGCAACGTTTGCAGTGCTTGGGACGGTATCGGTGAGTGAGGCGATATAAGCCATACCGCCTACAGAATCAAGCAAACCTTCTTGCCGCAGATGTTCGCTGATAACAAGAAGATCAACCCGATGACCTCCGTTATAAAGATCAACAACAGCTTGGAAGATTTTTTGATGGGCAATTGTATAAAAACTTTCCGCACGAACATACTGCAAAACCGTCCCGATAGAATCCGAGTCAAGCAAGATAGCTCCGAGCACAGCTTGTTCTGCTTCCGTATTATTCGGCGGTATTTTATCCTTTAATGAAGAAAGCTGCTTTATCATGTCTGACATTCTATTTTCCCTGATAATTTTTATATATGAGCATCTATAAAAACCGGCGAGTTTTTATAGATACCCTAAAAATTAAAAGAGAAGCCCCCTAATAGAACTTCTCTTTTATGATGGGTGACACACCGTTTCCTTCTCTGATAAATCAATATAAGAGAAGTAGGCTATTCTTGCGTTTTGGCAGATTCTTCTGCTTTTACTTCTTCTTGGGTAGCTTCAGCTTGCTGTCCTTCAGTTGCTTCTGCCCGAGTCTCAGCTTCGTCCCCTTCATGGTGGCGGCGAGAGCGTTTCTCCGGTTTTGCCTCGGCCGTTTTTTCAGCCTCAGGCTGTGCCTCTACCACGATGGGAAGCACCGCAACAGCCGCTTCATACAGTTTGAGGGTCGCGTTATAATGCCCCACACTTTTAAAGGTAAGGCCGGGCAATTCAATACGCTTCCGTTCAATTTCGAATCCAAGTTTCTGCAGTTCATCGGAAACGGTTTGGTTGGTAACCGCACCGTACAGCTTCCCATTGGGACCTGCGGGCATTACGATAGTCAGTGTGAGGTTTTCAAGCTGCTCTTTTAAGCCTGCTGCATTCTGCCGTTTCACCGCTTTCCGCTGCTCTATCTCCTCTTTACGGCTTTCAAAATGGGCAAGGGTAAAAGAATTGCAGGGAACTGCTAAATTCCGCGGAAACAAATAGTTACGGGCATACCCTTTGGCAACGTCCTTAATATCCCCCTCTTCTCCGAGGTGTTTGACATCTTCATTTAAAATTACTTTCATTTCAAGCTCCTTATAGGCGTACCGTTACAACGGTACATAATGATAAAACGATAGCTGACCGGTATTCCAGGAGTTGGAATCCGGCAGCAGACAATTTAAATACTCCTAAAAACCGTGTTTTTAGGAGTGTATCAACTCTTAGTCTACAACGTAAGGAAGTAACGCTAATGCGCGCGCACGCTTGATTTCAAGCGCAAGCTTACGCTGATGCTTCGCACAAGTTCCGGTAATACGGCGTGGTAAAATCTTTCCGCGTTCGGTAATAAAGCGCCGCAAAGAATCAGGGTCTTTATAATCGATTTTTGCCTTTTGCGAACAGAATCGACAAACCTTTTTACGGAAAAACATTTTTCCTTTTTTATTTACCTGGCGTTCTTCGTTTCCTCCTCCTTCGCGAGGATTTTCCTGTGTATTTGTGTCCGCTTCAACGGTATTCAGTGTCTCGTCCGACATGTTTTGTTCTCCTTAAAATGGAATATTGTCATAATTAGCATTATCAAAATCAGCTTCATAACCGTCATTAGCCGGTGACATATTTTGCCGAGCCTGATATGCCGAAGGCGCATTTGATCGCTGATATGCTTCCCGATTGCCGCTACTTGTCTGCTGACCGCTTCCGGAACCGCCTCCTAAAAGCTGAAGATTATTCGCGATAATTTCTACTTTACTGCGGGATTGCCCGTCCTGTTCCCATCGGTTTTGCCGAAGTTCACCGTCAACAGCAACCTGTTTTCCTTTCACAAGGTATTGGTTAAGCGCTTCACCCTGTCTGCCCCAAAGTACGATGTCGAAATAGTTTACTTCTTCAACCCATTCTTCACCGTTTTTCCGCCGTCGGTTAATTGCAATCGAAAACTTGCATACGGCAGCTCCTCCTTGAGTATATTTTAATTCCGCATCACGGGTAAGTCTGCCGACAAGTACGACATGGTTTATATCTGCCATCAATATCCTCCCGAATTATTCATCAATTTTGATAAATAAAAAAGTCAAAAGGTTTTGATTTAGTTTAAACTTGCGGTCTATTTCGATAATCTTATCCGGTTCGGCATGGATATTGAACAATACATAGCGCCCCTTTGTCTTTTTTTTGATTTCATACGTTAATTCACGGTCTCCGAATGGGTCTTCGGAATCAATTTGGACGTTGAAGTCCCCCAGAACGGATCGGGCTTCTTCAATCCCCTGTTTGAACTGTGCTTCCTCAATAGGAAAGACAGTCATCAACTCATACTTTCTCATGTGCCCTCCTGATGGCCATTAGCCCCGTATTTACTACGGGATGGAGTTTATTTATCGGGCTTTAAACCCCGATATAGCGTTTACCTCATCTTAGATGAATAGCAATAAAACCCATTCATAGAGAGGTAAAGCATAGATTTCAGTATAGTATAAAAAGACTTGTTCAGTCAATGCTGCATTTCATAATTAAAGAATTAACCATCATCTGATGTTAAGCGTTATGATTTTAGTTTTGTTTGCGTATTTCCTTAATCCGCTCCCAATAAAAGTCAAGTTCATCGGCTTTAAGGAGCGGTTCAGGCGGTGGCCGTTTGAGACTATTATGCCGTTTTATTTCTCCCTGCAAGTCTGAAATTGATGATCGGATTAAAAAAAGGCTCGCCAAATGCAAAGGCGGTATCCGTTTCACTATAATATAACGGGAGCGATTGTACCTTCGGATATTTTTGATTCGGATACACATCTCCAATTGCATAAGTTCCCGGTCCGCCCCCCTGTGGTATAAGCGTCAGCTGGCGCATACCATTTTTGCCATTGCTGATCGATACGGCGCCTTTTTCATAGTTTTTTAAGCCTAGACCCGTTATCGGTTACGCAGCTGTATATGGCATCATATTGCCGGATAAACTTTGGTACGGTTACTTGTAATCCGTCATCGAATGCAAACCCTGCATATTTTTCTTTGTACTCAAAATCGCCTATCCAATAGCGAAATTTGATATACTGTGTCCCATTGAAGAAAAAGGCATCAAAAAAAGCAGGAGCCTCTTGCTGATATATCAAGATGCCGTTTCGGAACCCCTGTTCAACCCAAAAACCATCCAAAATCGCTGTTTCCGGTGTAAGTACCGGTTGCAAATGGGCATCCGTTTCTGCAGACACAGAAGAAGAGAGGCTTTCTCGTCTATCGGTAACAAGATTATAAGGTCTCTTTTTATAAAATGAGGAAAATAATCCGTTATCATACACCCATACGCTTGTTGTTATCGGAGTTCTGAATCCCTGGTAACGGATATTCAGTGAATAAATATTCCTTCGATCTTCTTGTTTTACCTTGACGGGGTAGCTACCCATATCCTCATACACAAAGCGATAATGAGTCTTGAGAACTATCCGCAATGTATCTTCTGCAGCTTCGTCTGCCTTCCCGATATATTCAATAAAACGTTCCGAATTTTCCCAAATACCGGCAAGCGGCTGAGCAGGGCAGGGGAGCGAAAGAATAAAAAATAAAATGATATAAAGGTATTTAATATATCTCACAGCAACAATAGTATATCATATAGCTTGTATTTTGTTTAGCCGTCATCATAACCAATAAAACCCTTTAATGCCCTCATATTGAACACTTTAATAGCACTTTAAGAATTATCCTAGACATAACCTCATTTATATAGTAAATTGAGGAAATTTAATAAAGTTGCTGTACTTAGAATACGACAGTGTCAAGAATTAAAGGATTAATTAATTGTGAAAATTAAAGGTATAGCGTCCATTATTATACTATTTGCGCTAAGTCTTTATACCATGTCTTGTACAAAGGTCGAGCAATTGTATGTTTCAAATGGTATTTATGATATTTCGGATATTGATAAAGATATAGTTTATTCGTTAAAAGGTTCATGGGCATATGCGGAAAAAGAGTTTGTTTCTCCGATTATGCCGCTCGAGATATATACACATTTTCAGCCGATCGAATTCGGCTGGACAACATATACACCTCCACAACCGGTACAAGGATATGCTTCGTATGCAGTAAGAATCCGCGGTTTTGAGCCTCAAAAGGTATATGCGATCCATTTTACTCGTACATCGTCAGCTTTTACGGTATATCTGAATGGTAACCTATTCTATACATCTGGAACGCCCGGAAAAAATTTTAAAGAAGAAATATTTGATTGGCACGCTGATACGGTTATCTTGCCGCTTAATAATGAAACCGAAGCAACCATTGTTGTTCATTTATCGAATTTTCATGATAGAAACCCGGGGGTAGAAACACCTTTTCTTTTTGGCCTTTATTCAACATTACAAACAAAAATAGTATTGGATAAGCTTGTTTCCTCCGGCATATTTTCTATCTTATTCAGTATGGCTACTTTCTTTATTTCTTTATTTCTGTTTTATAGGAGAGAAACCACTGCAGGCCTCTTTGGATTGCTTTGCTATAGCTTTGCCATTAGGACACTTTGTTACAATGACTTTTTGTTAAGAGATTTCTTTCCGAACGTATCGACGAATATTATGTATCGACTCGGATACTTCACCTTTCCGTTTTGTGCTGTATTTACATTTCTCTTTATTCTTAATCTGTTCATCAAAAAACCGCCAAAGGTTTTTTATTTTTTAACTATTCCATTGATCTTGTATGGTTTAATAACACTCATCACTCCAATACCGGTATTCGTCGGAATATTACTTATTGTACAACTTTATATCTTATTTCTTTCGGTGATTGCATGTATAGTGGTTGCTTATGCATTAATTAAACGAAAACCATTTGCGTTAACATTTTTAATTTCATTTTTATTATTCATCAGCGCAGCAATATTTGACGGTTTAATTTCGAACGGTCTTATTAATGCCCCGTTTATTTCTCATTTTGGAGTATTACTGCTGATGATTCCGATGGCATTTATTGTCATTCGGCATTTTTCTGCAGCTTTTAAGACACAAGAGCAGATGATCGAATCGATCCAAAAGACAAATATATCTTTTCAACGATTCTTTCCAAATGAATTTTTACAATTTTTGAATAAGAAAAATGTTACGGATATTTCACTTGGTGATAATATTCATAAAAATATGTTTATTGCCTTTATCCATCTTGGTATTAAAGCAAAACTTTCATCAAGCAGTGCGCGTGAAGAACTGTTGATTTTATATAATACCGTTATCCAAGCAGCTAATCCTATTATTAAAAAATATAACGGATTCATTGATAAGTATTTAACAGATGGATTAATGGTTCTTTTTTACGGCACTGCAGAAGACACGGTGGATTGTATTATTGAGATTACACAGCTCATTAAAAAAATTAATATACATAGGCAGGAGCAATCCTTACCGCCGCTTCACATCTCTTCAGGAATTCATTATGGGAAATTAATGATGGGGACTATCGGGGAACCGGAGCGAATGGATACAACAGTTATTTCCGATGTGGTGAATATTTCTTCTCGAATGTATAGTTATGCGACTGAAAAGAATGTTAATATCATTATCAGTGAAACCGTTAGAGAACAGCTTCTTGAAAGTTATTGGCGTACACATACCTGCTTTTATTACGGAAAAATAAAATTCCACGGTAAAAGAAATTTAATAAATGTTTATGAGGTCAATTTACTATGAAAAAGATACTTGTAGGCGCTTTTCCTTTTTTTTGTATGATCCTTATGATAACATTTATTAGTAGAGAAAAACCAATACAGAATCTTCGAGAATATACAGTAACGGTACAGCATGGGCTGTTAACATTGCCAGTGCATAATGATCAAGATGTGTTTAATATTAGAGGCCAATGGTATTTTACTCCTAATCAGTTCTATTATTTTAAAGATAATACGCGGCCGTTATATGCACCGTTACCAGGTAGGCTCAGCGAAACCGCGCTGAAAACCGACTTTGGTTATGCCTCATACGGATTACGTATTGTCGGGCTTAACCCTAATAAGGTATATGCGCTTCAATTGAGTCATATTCTCTCAAGTTGTACCATTGTTATTAACGGTATTGATAGGGCAGGGCAAGGGCAACCCGGTGTATCTGCGCGGACGGAGATACCGGGGAAAACGATCAGCATTGCAACTTTCAAGCCACTAAAGAACGGTACTGCCGATATTATCATAAATATATCTAATTTTCATAATCGATATGGGGGAACAGATCAATCAATTATCCTTGGTTCCGCTGAAATGTTAAATCGATCTTTTGTATTCAATCTTTTATTTTATAATATTGCATCTACCGTACTGTTGCTGTTTAGTATCTTTTTTATCATACTGCACTTAAATTATAAAAAAATACCCTATATATTATGGTTTGCATTTGCTGCTATAACGATTAGTATTCGAATTAGTGTATTCTATCCGCATATTCTTGCTTATATTTGGCCTGCAATTCCATGGAAGTTGTATTTTATTTTGCGTTATTCTTCCATGCCATTAGCGGCATTGTTTTTCACAATATTTATTAATAAGATTTTAAATATCCGCTATACATCTGTTTATCGAAGTATTATTGTAATTTGCCTATTATCAACTACCTTTATTGTTATTGCACCAACGCTTCTCGTATCCCGTTATTTATATATGCAACAGGCACTTGTATTTATTGCTGCCATTTACGACGCGGTAATCATTATTCGTGCACTGGTTAAAAGGGAGAAGTCTGCAATATGGATTGCTATTGTATTATGTATACTTGCCGGCTTTGCGCTGTATGATACACTGGTAAGCCAATGGATTGTTTCGGGTAAATTACTCTTGCAAGAAGGCGCAATGGTCGCAATTATTATTGCCGTCATTATGAGCATCGACGGATATGCAGAAGCAATACACCAGATTGAACAGCTGGTAGAGGAACTGAAAAGGATCCAAACAGCATTGCGTCGTTTTTTCCCTAATCAATTATTGATGTTTCTCCAGAAAACCAGTATTACTGAGATAAATACCGGAGATTTCTCGGAATTGTCGATGACTGTTCTTTCAATTGATATCCGATCTTTTACCAGTATATCGGAACAACTGAGTCCTGACGAAGTTTTTATATTGCTTAATAACTATTTTGCTTTGGTAGCTCCTATTATCCGGCAGTACGGCGGGGTGATTATGAAGTTCCTTGGTGACGGTTTTACTGCATTGTTTCCCGAAAATTCCGATACAGCAGTATTATGCGGAATTGAAATCCAGAAGAAATTACAGGAAAAGTGTATACAGCTAAAGAATCTCCAATCTATTAAAATTAGGGCAGGTATCGGGATTGATACAGGGAGAATACTCTTAGGTGTCATCGGAAATGATAGCCGATTAGACAGCGTTGTTATTTCAAATACTTGTTATACAGCAGAAGAATTGCAAGCCGCGACAAAGATATATTCCAATACAATTATTATTTCTGAATCGATTTTCCGATCACTTAAGCGACCAGAAGATTTTCACATACGGTGTATTCAAGAATCGCCGATTATCGGAGAAGCGGAGCAAAGCGTACTTTATGAAGTTTACGATTGTGATATGCCTGATATACAAAATAAAAAACGACAGACAGCATCCCGTATTGAAAAAGCGCTTAAATCCATCAAAGAAAGAGATTACGCCCGAGCCCAAACATATCTTACACAATCGCTGGAAATATTTTCTGATGATCCGTTAGCACTCTATTATCAAAGATTGATAATAGGGATGTTGTCGGATAATTCTTAGAGTATTGACATAACGACTTTATGCTTTAAGATAAACATTTTAGTAGACAGAACGCTCATTATTAATAGCATATTTCAACTATTTATTATATAACGTTTTATAGAGATTTGTCTAGTAGTCGTTTTTCGATCGCATCAATGCTACTGTCAGGAGTTGAAGCGCCGGCAGCAAGGCCGATTGTTCCGTACTGATACACATCCTGAGGAATATCATCGGCGGATTCGGCAAGCCATGCAGGTTTACTGCTGTCGATGGCAGTTTGCAAAAGACGGCGGGTATTGGCGGAATTACCGCCGCCGATAACGAGTATTGCATCAACTTCTTCTACGAGCTCCATGAGCGCCTCCTGCCGTTCGTCGGTCGCCGGACAAATAGTTTCCAAAACGGTAAGGTTTGGAATTTTACTATTAAGGATTTTGGCAATTGCGCGGTATTCTTCCCGTTTAATGGTGGTTTGGGCAATCAGAACGGTAGGCGCTCCATCATATTGCAGTTTTTCCGCTTCTGCAGCCGTCTGCACGGTAATACACTTACCATTTGGAACTGACAAAGCATATCCTTTAATTCCGATTAGTTCTCCATGGTTTTTATCCCCGGCGAGGATAACCGTATAACCTTTTTTTGAATACTGTGCAGCCCTCAGTTGGCTTGCAATGACACGCGGGCAGGTTGCATCGATAATGATTGCGCCACAGTCTATCAATTCTTGCCGTTTTTTCGGAGCGATACCGTGTGCTCTGATAATAATCGGTGAGTCGGGAGTAATCTGAGATTTCAGCTCCTCATCGGGGTTTACGATGCGTACCCCCTTCGCTTCTAAAAGCCGTATCGTTACCGGATTGTGAATGAGTGGGCCATACGTATAAACCGTTTTGTCAGGATACTTGGCAAGAGCACGATATACCGCCTCAACCGCCCTTCGTACTCCCATACAGTAACCAAGTACTTTTGCACGCTTCACCTGTCGATGCTGTTCTTGCGGATGCGGTATATCGTCGAGCTTTATCATTTTACACCTTTTTTACCATAATACCGTTAATTAAAATACCGTTAATTAAAATCTGTAACGACTTCTCTCACAGCTGCAACGAATTGTTCCAAATCACTTTTTTCCGTGCTGTGTCCGATGGAAATACGTATAGCATTTTGTGCAATTTCGGGACTAACGGAAAGAGCTGCCAGTATCGGCCGAACTTTTGTCTTTGAAGAACATGCTGAACCGGCCGATACAAAGATATCGCGATCGGAAAGGCATCGTGTCATGACTTCTGCCGGAACATTCTTAAAGCTCGCTTGTATAATCCACGGTGAAAATGCATGGGCACACTTGATGTTATCCGGTACTGCGGCATTCGATATTTTTTCGACTGGTATTCTTGCGGAAGGGATAATCGAACATTCGGGGATTCGGCACAACGCTTCGATGAGGAATCGAGACAACTCCCCTGCCCGCTCAAATTTTTGCTGAAAATCCGTATATGTTTTTTCAAGACAGCGGGCAAGCGCACAGGCACCGGCAAGGTTTTCCGTTCCGGGTCGAATGTTGCGCTCCTGTGAGCCGCCGCGGATACCGGAGTTTAAGGGTTGTTTTAAGTATAAAAGGCCGATACCGCGCAGCCCGCCGATCTTATGGGCGCTCATCGAAGCGGAATGCACATCGGCAAGTCCAAGCTCCGCGACCGGTAATTTTCCGATCGATTGTACCATATCAACATGGAAATGAACGGGTCTTTTTCCGGCTGTATGTGCTTTGAGAGCTTGTGCAATATCTCGAACCGGCTGCACAGATCCAATCTCGTTGTTAACGCCCATAATTGCAACCAACACGGTATCTTCCCGCAGGGTATGCAATACCGCATCGGGGGTAATGCAGCCGCTCTTATCGGAAGGAGCTTTTAAAATCGTCCAGCCGCAGTGCTCCAATACGGCGGCTTGTTCTCGTACCGACGGGTGTTCGATATTGCTGATAATCAGACTGCCGGTTGCCGGACGGGTTAATAATGAAAGGAGTACGAGACTGTTTGATTCGGAAGCGCCGGAGGTAAAATAAAGCGTTTCTGCGGGAACACCGAGCACTGCGGCGCAGCGGCTGCGGGCTTTTTCCAGCATATTCCGTGCCTCTTTTCCGAAGCGGTGCTGTGCTGAAGGATTTGCGAACACTGCTGTCGCCTCACGATAAGCAGCTTCAATCTCATCGGTGTAGGGTATCGCCGATGCGGCCCAATCCAGATAAATCATATCAGTACCTCCCGTATTATAGAAGTATCGACTTCACGTACCTGTGTTTTGAGAATATTCTCTTGAAGAACAAGTCGAATCATCCCACCTCGGTTCTTTTTATCTTTTTTCATGCGCGCAATAATAGCATCCGCAAAAGAATCTGTATTAGATAGTATACTAAAGTAGACAGGTGTTGTACACCAGCCGTAACAGCTAAGAATTGCCGTGAGGGAGTTGGCGTAGTTTTTATCGGTAAGCTGTAGACGAAGTCCTACGGCTAAGGCGCGAGACATACCCCATGCGACGGCATCTCCATGTGGTATGGAAAAATGAGCTAAACTTTCAAGAGCATGGGCGAAGGTGTGTCCGAAATTTAAGAAAGCGCGTTCTCCTTGTTCGGTAAAGTCCCGCTCGACAACTTGCGCCTTAGCCTCCGCAGCGCGGCGTATCATCGTAGAGATACAGGCCTTATCTCTACCGATAATTTCATCATGCTGTGTTAAAAACATCTGATACAGTTCGGTATCGTAGAGGACGGCAGTTTTCAGTATTTCAGCAAGCCCCGAACGATATTCGGCCTCAGGCAAGGAACGGAGCACCGGAAAACAGAGGTGAATCGATGAAGCGGCGTAAAATGTACCGATAAGATTTTTATAACCGGAAAGATTCACTGCTGTTTTTCCGCCGATGCTTGCATCCGCCATCGCGAGTACGGTTGTCGGCACCAGAATACACTGTATGCCGCGCATATAGAGCGAAGCGGCAAGGGCGGTTATGTCGCATACTACGCCGCCGCCGAATGCGATAAAACAGGCATGCCGGTCAAGTTCGTATTCTGCAGCTTTCTCGGCAATAAGAGTAAGGGAGTCTAAGTTTTTTGCTTCATCCCCTGCCGGTAGTACTACCAGCGGTACTTGCATGGAAAAATATTCAGCTTGTCGTAAGAGCGGGAGCGTATGCTCGTCGCATACATACAATGCGTCTACACTCCCCTTTTTTTCCGAAAGTTGAGGGAGCCGGATGGTATCTGAGTACCATACCTGTGTAGTGCCGTGCGGCGTAGAAAATGAAAATGATTGCGGTAATGATTTCATAGGCGTCTGTTGTAGCCGACAAATTTAATCGGCGCGTACCGCTGTTGCAGTGGGTGTCGTTCGCGATATTTTTCTATTTTTTATTTTTAAAAAGAGCATTTTTTCAGTTTCGTAATTCGGATTTAAATCGGTTTTCCAATAAAAAAACATCCGTACGCCACGTATCATCTGTTCAACGGCTTCCGTCTCCCTTTTGCAGATGCCGTAAACGGGAATAACAATGAGACCCGGCACCTCATTTGCTTCCATTGTAAACTGAATCTTTCCTTCGGGGTCTTCGAGCTGTATCCATGAAACCTTATTAAATACATCGGTAGTGATACTGCGCTCTTTTTTTTGGTTTTCTTCGCAATCATACAGTGATAGGGAAGGCATGACGGAATCAGTTTCTTCTAATGCAATATCGATTTCAACAATAAAATAAGCGGAAAGATTAAAAGGGCTATCGTTCTTTAAAATGTATTGAACCTGCGTTCCTTCGGAAAAAAAAGTATATTGCTTACGCAGTGAAACCGGCTGTTCAATGCCGGCATCAAATAAACTTGCAGTAGACAGCTTCAGCTCAGAACGGATTGTATTAATTTCGGTTTCCTGATATGTATTATCGGAAAACACAGCTGTAAGCGCTTCGAGTTGTCCGTTTTTGAGACGCTGTAAAGCTGCTTCCGATAAAAGGTAGTCGATAAACATCCCTGAATGCTCCAACGGCATATCGGAATAGTTTTTATAGGCTGAAAACACGTCACATTCAAAAATCTTTCCGCCGTGATGATGCACATACATATTTAGAGGAGAACGTTGCGATAGGACTTCTTTAAAACCGTCCATATCGATATCATAGCGGGTGAGACCTTCGGTAAATATGCCCGGAAGCCGCGTTTGCTTTTCGGCAACAAGCAGTTTTCGGTAGGCAATTCGGCGTAATTCGTTATGGTATTCGGAAATACAAGGTTCCAGCGCGAAAAGCTCTGCATTTTGCGCTTTCCATAGTTCTTGTAAGGCATATTTTTTACGCGCCTTATCGCCTTTCATACCGTTTGCCAACATATTCACATACATCATTTTGGAATAAATTTTAAAGGCATCACGCTGTATCGTAATGGCGTGTTTTGTTGCATGTCCTGTCGGGGTATCACAGAGAATCGTATTTGGCGCAATGTACATGGGTGGGTGAGGTTGCCGCCGTTTCATCAATTCAGCCGTATGGGTAAGCCGTATGACCGATTCAGGTTGATTACACAGCTCCACAAAGGAAGAAAACCAGTTTAGCCCGTCTTTATTTTTTTCAAGGCATTTTATATAGGCTTTAACCGGTAGGAAAAGGAGATACATAGATTCGTCGGTAGAGGAGGCTGTAGCCGCTAATTTATCATAAAATTCTTGCGGTGTACGGTTTATGAAATCAGGATCATCGGGAATATACGGAAATACGGTTATTGTTTTTCCTTTATCTTCAACAATTGTAGGAGAAAAATAAGTATTTTGACTATTCTGTTCTCTATTTTGAGGAAACAGACGATAATCGAGAAGACAATATTCCATACCGCACCGAATAAACGGAGTAATTAATGACGGTGTCCATGCGGAAGCGGTTAAAAAAAGACCTCGAGGCCGTTTTCCGAAATGGGTACGGATAGCAGCAGTCATCATTTCAATTTGACCGATGACATCGGAAGCGGGTAATAAAGACAGATAAGGCTGATAATACCCGCCGCCCAGAAGCTCAATTTGTTTACGGGAAAGCATACTGTTGAGCAACATCGTATAGGCTTGACGCTTTCCTTTTTGCCATTCTAAAAAGCTACCCGTTGCAAAAATTGTCAGAGGCAGCTTTTCCTCAGCTTGAATACCGGAAAAAAAAGTTTTATACAGCGAAGCATTATCATTTTTATCAATTTGCTGTAAATAGGAGATAGAGAGCTGTACACAAAAGCATAAATGCACATTTTTTTTTGAGGTATCCACGGGAATCATCCTTACTAAAACAATAGTTATTGTATACTATTTTCAGTAATTATGGAAGTATAAAATTCCGTTACATTTTTAGATATTGGTATCTCTAAAAACTCGATGAGCTTTTAGAGATACACGATAAGTATTTTGAATGTCACTGATTATTGCTGAGGAGTGGATGAATCCGAGCTATCAGCAGCACTAGACATGCCCGCTTTATAAAGTTGCTCTTGCTCACCGGACATATCTGATGAAATAGGTATAATTTTCGATGTTTCGGAGATGGGCTGTTGCGGTAACTGAGACTCTGCCTTAATGATATCGTCAAACTCCTGTTTATCGATCGTTTCTTTTTCAAGCAAACGCTGAGCAATATACTCAAGCAGCGTCTTTTTTCCTTTTAATCGATTTACAACTACGGTATACCGCTCTTCCATAACGCGGGCAATTTCTTCATCGATATATTGCTGTGTAGTTTCAGAGTATTCACGTACCAGCTGAGGATCGCCTGCGCCGTATCCGCTACCCCGCTTTGAAAGAGCAACGTTTTTAAACCGATCACTCATACCGTAATCGGTTATCATACTGCGGATAATATCAGTAGCACGCGACAGATCGCTTGAGGCGCCGGTTGAGACAACCCCAAACTGTACAAATTCGGCAGCCCGTCCGCCAAGGAGACAGTCAACCTCTGCAAGCAGTTCCTTTTCAGTACTCAGGAAACGATCTTCTTCGGGGATGTTCAAGGTATAGCCAAGTGCTGCGATACCACGCGGTATAATAGAAACCTTATGTACCTTATCTGCTCCGTCAGTAAAAGCAGCGGTTATAGCGTGTCCCGTTTCGTGGTAAGCAACAATTTGACGTTCTTTTTCTTTAATCACCCTACTCTTTTTTTGTAAACCGGCAATAGCCTTTTCTACTGCCTCATTGAGATCTTCCGCGGCAACTTCTTTACGGCCGCCACGTACTGCGAGCAAAGCCGCCTCGTTAATCACATTTGCAAGATCAGCGCCGGAAAAGCCGCTTGTAATCCGTGCCGTATCACTAAGATCAATTCCGCTTGCAAGTTTAACATTCTTTGCATGTATCTTGAGTATCTGTTCTCGCCCTTTCATATCGGGGCGGTTCACTGCTACCTGCCGGTCAAACCGTCCGGGACGAAGCAACGCAGGGTCAAGAACATCAGGCCGGTTAGTTGCCGCCAGCAAAATAAGCCCTGTACTATTATCGAATCCGTCCATCTCTACGAGCAGCTGGTTGAGCGTTTGCTCCCGCTCGTCGTTTGAATGAATGGAATTTAAACGGGACTTACCGATGGCATCAAGCTCATCGATAAAAATGATACAGGGAGCTTTTTCCCGCGCTTGTTTAAAGAGATCACGTACACGGGAGGCACCGACACCGACAAACATCTCTACAAAGTCTGAGCCGCTAATCCGAAAGAATGGAACCCCCGATTCCCCTGCAACGGCACGTGCAAGCAGGGTTTTACCGGTTCCGGCCGGGCCGACCAACAAAACGCCGCGCGGAATCTTACCGCCTATTTCGGTATATTTTTGAGGGTATTTTAAAAAGTCTACAACTTCAACCAGTTCTTCTTTTGCCTCGTCAACACCCGCGACATCACTGAAACGAGTGGTAACTTTTCCTTCCTCAACGGCCGCCGACCGAGCCTGCCCGCCGGAAAAAATACTGCCGCCGAGACCGCCGAGATTCGAGGTAAAGCGCTTCATAACAAAATGCCAAAGAAGGAAGATAAAACCGAATGGCAGTATCCATTGTACCAAAAAGTCAACGAGAAAGTTATTTTCTTTAGGACGTACTAAATAAATGACATTGTGTTCATCCAGCAGTTGTAAAAAAGATTCCGAATATATTCCGACCGTTTGATAGGCATCTCCTGCATCCGCAGATAAAAACGGCAACTTGCTTCGTGTTTGTTCACTACTCGCTTGCGTTTTCGTTTGTCCGATAAAATATGTCAGTCCCATAATGACTTTAACGATTTCGCCTGACGCAACACGATCTTTAAACTCCGAAAAAGGAATAATATTCGCATCTTGCTTCATCAAGAACTGGTTTACAATCAGTAGAATTATAAACACGCCCGCAATAATCGCGATAAAAGGTAATCGAGGTTTCTTTTGATCCTTATTATTATTGTTATTGGACGGTTCGGGGCTCAATTTGAAAAAATTAAAGGGATCTTGTTCGTTCGGATCCTTTTTGTTCTTATCATCATTCTGATTCATAACTGCCATTGCCTCATCTTTTACTCTAGGATTCCGCTCAAAACTCCGGTGAAGGTAGTGGGGTTCCCTATTTATAAGGCATAACATACTCAAAAAAAACAATATAGACAAGCCGGCTATTCGAAAAGTCATAGCAACCGATCAAATTTTTTGCAATATACGTTCATAGAATAATGAAGGTTGTAGACATTTTATAATTGACGATACCGGTAATAGATGATAGAATTGCCCCCATGAAAACGGTTTCTGCCGCAACGGTGTTCCTTGCTATAAGCATAGTATGCAGCTTATTTTTTGTAATAAGAGCTATAAAGAATAGAAAAAGTATACAATCGACACAGTTATATAATATTATATTGGCAGTAATTATGCTCTTGTCTATAGCAGCAGCCGGCTTTTTCAGATATATTTCCTTCCCGTTCGCTTCGTTAGCACTCGGTGCCCTCTGTTTTATCCTATTAGTAGTTATTGCGTCAAACGATGCAGTCTATCGCCGGGAATATATGGCTCTCAAAACACAAATGGAGTTGGTACAAGAAGAGCTGATTAAGGCGCAACGCCCTGATGAAACCGCTATGAGAGCTAAAGAGTTGCTGCCTGTCGGTAATACCTTCTTAATAAAAGCTGCCGAAGCGATACGGCAACAAACCGATACGGCTGGCATCCTCGGTTTTATCAATAAAATTATGATCGAACAGCTCTTTGCGGATGGAGGTGTTATCCTTACCATCGGCGAATTTGAAGACGTGCTTAGTGTTAAGGCGTATAGTGGAACTTATCCGCCGCCGTATAAGTTGCCTGATGATGTACCGCACCAACAAGATCAAGTTGCTACTAATTTTAGATATGCGGAGTTCCCACTTAATAATTCATTTTTTGGTGAAGTAGCCCGTTCAGCACAATCGATCCTAATTCCACACGCACAAGAAGATAGCAGAATTGTTATCAATGGAGAAGAGCCGTTTCTCATGCCTGGATCATTACTTACCCTTCCAATGGTATATCGGGATACGGTCGAAGGATTGATTTCTTTGTCAAGAAGTGCCAATCATGCACCGTTTACCGAGTCAGACCTACAGATCGGTGAAATATTGGCCAGCTATGCAACGGCAGCGCTTAAATTGATATACGATTTGCAAGACGAGACGGAATTAAACACAATTGAAAATGAAACCGATATTGCAAGTCGTATTCAGAAAATATTACTGCCTAAAAAGCTTATCGATACTACCGATTTGAATTTTTCCGTACTTTTTAATCAAGCACGAGGCGTTTGCAGTGATTATTATGATATCATCCAGAGTCAGAGGGATCGACTTTTCTGTATTATTGCCGATGTCGCCGGGAAAAGCATTCACGCCTGTATCGTTATGGTAATGATTCGCTCATTGCTTTATCTTATCACCAATACGGCTCAGAATACTCAGAATATCCTCGATATTTTAAATAAGGGTATTACCGGGAAAATATCGATTGACCACTATGCAAGTATATCGTTATTGACGTATATTCCTGCAGAGAAAAGCATTGAATATGTAAATGCCGGAACGCAGTCTCTTCTCTTGTGGAAAGCTTTGACAAAGAAATTAATCCGGCTTGAACAAAAATCGGATCCTATCGGTGTGGATAGTAAGTCAGTTTATACCTGCAAAAAGATTCCGGTTGAAAAAGGAGATATCGCCGTTTTATTTACCGACGGTGTTATAGAAACGCTCAATGGACGTGGAGAACCGTTCGGATTAAAAGCTCTTGCTGAGATTTTGGTTGCGAACGCTTCATTATCTGCAAAGGCAATTACCGAGAAAATTAACAAGCAAATAAGGACTTTTATCGGGAAAACAGCACCTCATGATGATCAGACGGTGATGATTATTAAAGTAAAATAGAGTTAAGGAGGACAGAGTATGGAACTGAAAATCCGAAAAAATAAGGATGTATACATTATCGATGTAAGCGGCGAGATGGATTTATACAATTCGTATAAACTGAAGGAATTAATTGCAAAGATGCTTGAACGTCAGATTCAATGCATTGTACTCAATCTTGAAGAAGTGGAATATATCGATTCTTCCGGTATCGGAGCGTTGATTTATATCTGTTCAACCTTAAAAAAGAAAAACTTAAAGTTATACATTACTAATATTCATGGTTCGGTAAAGAAAGTCATCGAATTAACAAAACTGATGGGCTTTTTCCCAATTACCAATAGCCTGGAAGAGGCTCTACAAAAATTAGCCGATAGTCAATAGGAGAACGTTACAATATGATCAAAGAATTACGCGTTGACGGAAAAGACCCGTTATTTGATAAGACCGGTATGCTGTATAAAGAATTCCCTTCGGATTTCCGACAAATTCGCTATTTTACCCTTTTGATTGTTCAGTCAGCTCCGTTGGAAATCAAAGGAATTAACCTACTTGAGCAGCAAATCAGTGAGATCATCAAAAATGCTGTAAAGCATGGAAATAAATGTGATCCTAAAAAGAAAGTAAAGGTATGGTATGAATTCAGCCCCGAACACGCACACCTCATCGTCGAAGATGAAGGCTCCGGCTTCAAAGATATAGAGAAATGGAATGAATTTAACCGGAAACGGCTTGAATGCCTCCATAAGCAGGATTTTACCAATCTTGGTGATTATGTTTCTTTTAGAACGGCTCAGAGCGATGATAATGACGGCGGAAACGCGTTGTTTGCAGCACTGGAGTATTGGAATGGCGGTTTTGTATTCGGCGATAAGCGTAACTCGATCGCGATGCTGAAGCAATACCCTAAAAAACGCCACGGTATTGCAATAGAATAGTATAAAGACTTAATTTTAAACTCGCGGGGATGTCGAAAAAGTAACCAACTTTTGAGACATTCCCTTTTTCTAACAAACAAAAGATTGACGGCACATAAATTCTATGCTATCCTAAATCTATGTTAATAAAAGATATAATACATGGGATTGCAGTGCCGTTTTATTCATACAACGGTTCGGTTAAACAGCAGACATACCAGCTCAAATTAACACTTTCTTCTATAATACCCCAAGAAAATTAATAATGATAAATGGATAATTAATAATTCACCCATACCGTTTACCTTCTTCTTACCTGATAAAAGGACACACCTTATACGCAATAGCCGGAACGGACTTTCTCTGATTCATGTAGGTGTTTTCATATTTCTTTTTATATTTTGTATGCCGCTTGCAGCGCAAATGAGCGATGCCGTAAACGATAAGCGCATCGAAACCGGTGCAGCGCAAGATGTACAAAACACACAAGGCGAGCAAAGCGTGCCGGTTGCGCAAGAATCGCAAAGCGCCGTACAAGGCTCCGCTCAAGTTGCCGAGACGACCGCAGCTGATAGTTCGGATATTTCAGGGCGTTGGTATACGAATTTCTTTGTTTCGGGCGGCTTTCAAACCTTTATCCCCGTTTCCCTTTTAAAAGAATACACACAAGCAAAGCCCGGTTATAGGGCGGCGCTCGGCTATACGTTTTTCCGCTCCGGCAAACACACCATGCCGGTGTATCTGGAAACCGGACACAGCGTTATCCTCGGGACGAATCCGCTGGTACGCAGTTTTGACGCTTTTCCGATAACCGTCAATGCCGCCTATGAATACTTCCCGATACGGTATCTTTCGCTCGGCGTGTTTGCCGGAATAGGGGCAGAGGTACTGCGTATTCGCCATTATCGGACGGCGCTTGATCTATTAGCCGATAAACTGAATACACAATCGGGAGCGGAAGCAGTGCTCACAACCGGCGTAACGGTCGGAGCGGCAATACTGGAACGCAGCATCGAAGTGAAAGCTCAAGTTTCTACAGACCTTATGATGGAGCAGTCCCGTGTTATTCCACTTCCTTCTTTTCAACTTACAATGAGAGTGTATCCCGGCGCTGTTTATGCTTACACGAGAAAAAAGCGGACAGCAGAGTACCAGGCACAAGCATGTGCCGATAGGATAGAAAGCCTTAAAACATCGATTGAAACAAAACAGGAAGCATCGTTGGCGGTAGAGAAAGTGCCGACGGCGCCTGAAGGGAAAGAGGACGCTAAGATACCTGAAACAAAGCCGCTTGCACAGTTCAAGAGTATCTATGTGTATTTTGAACCTGAAAGCGCCGTGCTCGACGTAAACGCCAAAGGGGACATTAAAAAGGCTGCGGCAATCTTAAAAGAAAATGAAGACCTTTTCATCCTGTTTGAAAGCTCTGCAGCGCCGTTCGGATCGCAAGACGAAAGGCTGCAGATTGAAACAGCGCGCATCAGGTCGGTTGCCGAGTACCTCACACAAAAATGCGGTATCACGCATGACCGTATTATCTATAACGAACCGAAAGATAAAAACTTGCAAAGGGATAGCCGTAGCGGAGCAGACGAATATTACATCCAATATCGGTACGCAAAAATACGGTTTGTCAGAATACAAAGCAATCCCGATGAAGGAGCAAACAGTTGGGCGATTCCGAATGTTCAATGAGCTTTTAGAAGCCACCGTATCAATAGAACCGATAGATAAAGGAGAAAAAAGGTGAGAACGATGAAAAGTAGTATGCGTTTATATGGGCTTTTATGTGCCGCGCTGCTGCCGGTAACGGTATGTCTTTCATGTAATAAGCTGATAGGCGATCTTATTCCTTCGAACGAACAAAAACTTATCAGTTTTGATTTAAAAAACGTCGAACGATTTGTGTGCAGTACAAACACTGCTATTCGTGATCATAGCGTTACCGTAACGGTTCCGAAAGGAACCGATGTAACGCGCCTTTTGCCCGAATCGGTTGTATCTGCACAGGCGACGCTGTTTCCGGTAACGCTGCGCTACTTACAGGAAGCCTTTCCCGCAACCGATGTACTGAAAATCGGCTCTGCCATCGGCAGCTTTGAAAACATCGAAGCGATAAACAAGTGGTTTTTCGAAATGTATGCGGAAAATCCCAACTTTACCATTCCGGAGCTGATTTTTCCTATTAACTTTTTAAGCCCCGTGCCTTTTGCCGTTATCGGCGGACAGGGGAAGATAGAACTGTATACCGTAAAAGTCCTCTATGACGATGGCACCGATCCCGCTACCGGTACCCTGCCGCCGGGCGTTAATGCAGAAAAAAATATTCTTTCGTTTACGGTTGGGGAGCCGCAGATAGGCGAAAGCGTTATCGGAGAAAACACGGTGGATTTTGAAGTAACGGCGGGAACGGAAGTACGCGCGCTGACCGTAACGGCAACCGTTTCTCCGCACGCTGTTTTGATACCGCTTACCGAGTCCTACCTTGTGCCGCTTTTGCAGAGCTTAGGGATGGATCCGTTGAGCGTATTATCCGGTTACATTACTGCGCCGAATAAAGAAGCGTATTTACGCGCTCTTTTTGCGCCGGTTAACCTTTCGAGTGTAATCGTTCCGCTTAATAAACCGATTGATTTTACCAACCCCGTGCAGTTTGCCGTACTGGGTAATGATAAGGATGTAAAGCTGTACACGGCAACCTGCAAGCAGACGGTAACGGGAGCGGCGCTGAAAAACTTCGGTTTTTCAAAGGTGAAAAACCCCGGTCTGGTAAAAGACGGAACGGTTCGTATAGACCATGCGGCAAAAACCGTAACGGCAGAGCTTTTTTATCCGGTTGAATACTCAAATACCGGCTATGACGCTTTTTCGCTGTATTGCGATGTTGCTTATGCCGGAGACGAAGTAGAAATAAAATATAGGGGCAGACGGTATGCGACGAACGATAAAATACGCTTTAGACCCGAAAACCCGTCAGGAGCACAGTATCACCTCGGTACAGCCGAAGCAAAGATTATCATCACCTTCGGAACGGAGCAAACGGAGTATCGCCTATTTATCTCGTTTAAAGAAGACCCCGACACCTCGCGCAGCATTACCGACTTCCGCTTTACCAAAGACAAAAATAGCGAGCTGAAAACGCTTTCGATGGCGGCTATTGCAAACGACGGCCACGAAGGGACAATCACCGCAACGGTGCTCTACACGGGAAGCGCAAAACCCGAAAGCCTTATCCCTACCTTTATTACTCCCGGTACGGTAAGAGTAGACGGGGCCGTGCAGACATCGGGCAGTACCGCACAAGATTTTAGAAAAACACTTACCTATGTCTGTACCTCCCGCGACGGACAGTACACAAGGCGGTATACCGTAAAGATACGGTTCGTCTATGCAGAGCCTTCCCTGTCGGTTTTAAAAACTTTCCGCTTTCCTGCGGGCATCAACCCTCTTACCAAAGATTGCGAAGGCAGAATTGACCAAACGGCACGCACCGTACATATTACTGCCTGCTATGCCGGACAAAAACCTAAAAAACTGATCCCTGAATTTTCCGCAACCGGAGAGGTAACGGTAGACTCTCTTACACAGACCGGCGGTTCCAGTGTACAGGACTTTGAATACCCCGTGTACTATAAAGTAACGGCAACAGATGACCCTTCCGTATATACGGTATATCAGGTAATAGTAAACTTTGAATATTCGGCAGATTCTGGCTGCGAATTGACTGAGTTTAAGCTGTTGATGCAGGATAATCCTTCGCTGACGCAGGATGTAACAGCCTCTATCAGTGCACATTCGGGCACCGTTTATGCACTTTTGCCGCGCGGAGCGGATGTTACCAATCTTATACCTCGCTTTACCGCAAGGGGGCGGGTAACGGTTGACAATATTGAACAAACCAGCGGAGAAACGGCAGGCGATTTTTCCTCGGTGATAGAATACAAGGTAACGAGCGAAAACGGCCTTTATACCAAAACCTACCGCGTAACCTTACAGCAAGCGGGCGGCATTATCCATGTTGACCCGAAAGCGACGGGCAGACACAACGGTTCGACATGGGAAGACGCCTTTACAAACCTTGAAGCCGCCTTACAAAAGGCGAACGAAATGCCCGATGGCGTAAACGCAGAAATATGGATGAGTAAGGACTGTACCCTCAATAACAAACGCTATGAACTAAAGCGCACGCTGACCCTGCGCGGCGGGTTTTTGGGCATTGAAACCGAAGCCGACCAGCGGAACAAGGATAATAAGACCGTATTTAACGAAGTAAGATTTTTTTCTTTTGGCAGAGAACTCCGCGGTATACTTACCTTTGACAGTATTGTGTTTGATAAGCCCTGGGGTACGATGTATCCTATTTATGAAATTCAATGGAATACCGCCGGAGAAAACGCCCTTGTTATCGCGAACTGTAATATCCGCTGTAATATGGATTTTATTAGCTCCGGACAACGGTTTGCATCGGTTACGGTAAAGGATGTAGATGCTAACAGCAAATGTTCCCTGCCGCAATGCGATACCGTTACGGTACAAAATGTAAACACCGGCAGCGAGGACTTGTCCATAAGATGCGATACCGCTACCGTCGATAATTACAGCGGCGATGACCTTTACATTAATAACGGCAACGGTGTTGCACCGGCGCAAAAAGTAGTTATCAAAAACAGCCGCTGCTGGAGCATAATTTATGCAAAAGACATTGACGTTAGCAATTCGAAAATATACGGTGAGTACCATAATTTTGATGTTATCAGTCTTTACAACCTACCCGGATACTACAACATGGAGCTGTATCCTGCCGCTTCCGCTTCCATTAAGATGAAAAACTGCGACCTCGGCGATATATCGATTAAGAACGACAGCAGCGAAGTGCTGAAATTAAAAAGCGTCGATATTACTGCTGTAACCATAGCCTCTCTGTATGTAAAAAATGGCGGCAAGGTAATAACCGAACGGCTTAGCTACTCCGGGAATAGGGTGGACACGATAAAGTCCTTACAGCTCCCTGCCTGTTCGGTAACAATAAAGAATTGTAACTGCAAGGATACCATCGATGTTTCCTGCAATGCAAAGGACTTTAAGGCCATTATGGAAGCCGTACCGGTACATACGGACATAGAGAACGTATCGGCAAAAACAATAAAATGCGGGTATACAACCGAAGACTTACGGACTATCAAAAGGGAGTACAGCTGCCCTCCGTATGTATTCAAAGAAGGCCAGTGGATGAAGATGTTTTTGGAACCGGTGCCTTTTGCAAGCGGCGGCTCCCATACCCTAAAAGATGTTAAGGCGGAAAACCTGTACGTATCTTCAGGCGATTCTATTACATTAAAAGGCGGCAGCGGGTATCAGCCATTCCGGCTGGAGGGACAGTTAAAAGGCGCCCTGTCGTTCGCGTTGCGGTGGAATGAGGAAAAACAGGAGAATTATTCATATAATGCCATTAATTTCTCTTCCGTTGTGTTAAATAATGAAACGACGCCGAACAGTAAAATCGACATAGACAATATCTATGTGCAAGGGGAGTGGTTCCGGGCACGGACGAATACCCTTTCCGTACACAAAATACTGCCTGTCTGGTTGCAGCTGGGATGCGTAGAACTGCAAGGGCGTAACAGCGTAACCGTCACAGACTGCGATTTCCGCAACATAGTGCCGTTTTACGCCTACTACGACCAACGTCCTACCGAAATACGCCCCAGCTTCCTTGCCGTAGGCGGAACGGTCAGCTTGACGGGCTGCACCTTTGACGAGAGCTTTGTTCAAGTGGGTTCAGGCACGTGCTTCGACACCCACCTCAACAGTACGTTCAACTGCACGGCAGCGGTGTGGAAAAAGTAAGCGCAAAACTATTACGGTGTGGTCCGGGGATGTCGAAAAAGCAGCCGACTTTTAAGACATCCCCTGTCCGCCTGCCGCTTCTGTGGGTTCTTCATATCTGCAGTTAGAATATTAGAAAAAACATGATAACCTGCCGAGTTTCTTAGCCATTTTGCCGTTGGTGGTATATATATAGGGTATATATTTATGGAGGTAAATAGCTATGAAGAAACACAACCGTCGATATAAAGATTCTGTCTTTGTCGATCTATTCAGTGAAGATAAATATGCAAAAAACAATTTTTTAGCGTTGTATAATGCCCTGCATGATACGGACTATCGTTCTACCGGTATCCTAAAAAATATACGGCTCAAACAGGTGATGTATATGTCTTTTGCCAATGATGTATCGTATCTTATTGATAATAAGCTCATTGTATTAGCAGAGCATCAATCTACAGTAAATCTTAATATGCCGATCAGATGCCTTGAATATATCGCGCGTCTCTATGAGCAATTATATGAATCAAAAGAAAAGTATAGCCGCAAACAGTTAGTCACTCCAACGCCTGAATTTTATGTCTTTTATAATGGAAAAGAAGCTTACAGTGGCAACTCTGTATTAAAGCTATCCGATTCTTTTGTTAATAAATATAAGGCTGAATATACCCTTGAATTATCCGTAAAAGTAGTTAATATTAATTACGATAAAGATAATGTAATAATAAAGCGTTGTGAACCGTTGAAACAATATAGCCAATTTGTTGATGCGGTACGCCATCATATTGCAATCGATAGAGAACACGGGTTTGAAACCGCCATAAAAGAATGTATACAAAACGATATTTTGAGGGAATATTTACAAAGAAAATCGAAGGAGGTACTGAATATGTTAATCGGTGAATACGATTATGATACGGATATAGCAGTTCAGCGTGAGGAAAGTTTTGACATGGGACTTGCTGAAGGCGAAGCACGCGGTTCCCGCCAAAAAGCGTTTGAAACGGCACGGCTGATGCTGCAACGCGATTATCCGGAGTCTGAAATTTGTCTGATGACCGGCCTCACCAAAGAAGAAGTAGAAGGCTTGCTTGTAAGGGTGTAACCGTTGAGGATTTTCAGTAGCGGCACATACGGTAAAATACGGCTTTCCGTAAGCCTTTTGAAATAGACGATGCAGATGCTAGGAGCGTACAAAAAACACCCGCAGGCGTACTTACTGTACGTCGAGGACTGTTTTTTGTGAAGCGACAACGCAGATGCACCGTCTATTTCAAAAGGCCGAGGGACTGTATTTCTCATGGTATACCCGCTCATATAAAAAACGTTTATCTTCTTCAAAAAGATTTTCAAACACAAAACCGAGGACAGCGCAGTTGCTCTTGGGTAGAAAATGAGAAAATAAGCTGCGGCCGGTGCTATGAATGACACGATGAGGAAAATGCAGAACGAACCGAAGCGATTGCCGTTTTCCGATCGAAACGGCATAACGATCTCTGCAGCCACAGATGAGTATTTTACTGTCCACAAACAACATATACAGTCCGCCGGATGTGTAGGGGTTAAACATCATAAATGTTTGTTGTTCAAACTCATGTAGGCGGTACAAAAAAAGCGGAAAAAGATTTTGCGTTACCGGTTTTTCCGCCGTAAATTGTGCGGCTGTCTGATAGGCTGACGGCAAAAAATCTGTAAAAGCCGGGAGATACAGATCGGTATGGATAATCGAATCGAGCGGGAAATACTCGTGTTCCTGTGCAGTGATTGGAGGATTCTCCGGTATATGAATTTCCGCAAAAACATTGTTCTTTTGCTGTTCATCGGGATCGTATTTATATGCGCTATCGGGTAAAGTAAAAAAACAGCTACCGTCATCGGCATAAATAGCCGTATAAAAGACAATACTTCGTTTTTTATGATCAAAAAAAACGGCTATTTTTTTTCCGATAAATTCGGGAAGCGATTGAAAATAAAGCCTACTGTTCTTTATCGTATAGGCGCCGGACGGCAACATATAAAAAAGTGCCCCCGATTGCAAAAGAAGCGGAGGCAATTCCTGCAAAAATGTTTCAAAAACATAGCTATATTCAATCCGTGAGAGCGGAATCTGCATATTCTGCCCCCTTAAAATCAATATAAGAAATTTTCCATACAGTTTCTTCTTTTACTGCGCCGAGTTCCATCATAATAAAAAGCGGCTGTTCATCGTCGGCAAAAAGGTTCGGAACATCAGCGATATTTTCCGGCTGATCTTTGACGTCTTCCTCGATAGCTTTAGTACCTTCGGTATTTTCAATACTTTTGGTACTTTCGATAGGAAAAGCTGCCGGTTCCGTCTCCCCATTCTGCACAACCGTATCTTGCTGTATAGCTGTATCTTGATTTTTATTTGAGACTTCCGGCGCAGCCTGTTTTACAGTAAGTCGCATCAGTATTATCGCACTACCGTCCTGCTTAAATGACGGGCGTCCGTAAAAAGCATAGGAAAAATCGGGAAAATGTTCAAACATAAAACGCCCGAGATGCGGTAAAAAAGGTTTCTGTGTACTGAATAAAGCGCTGTCAATCGATTTTGCGACCATTGCAGCAGCGACCGTATCGCAAAAGCCAAGCAAATCTTCGGGGATATTCTGATAATCCAATATACCAAGCTGCGGTAATGAGGGTAAAATAGCGCCGTCATCGATGGTATCCGCATACGGAATAGGACGATTGCTTTCAATGGTATACGGTTCGGGAAGGGACGGAATGGCCAAATCGTTCAGTTCTTCCCATTGAATAGAATCAAAATACGTTTTATTTTGATCCCTGAGGGACTCCGAGCAAAGCGGCAACAGAACTAATATAAAAAAAGCTGCGCACCATTTTTTCCGCACTATTCTATACTCCCTACATCTTCCGCCGATACCCCATAGCACTCCCCTTCCCTGTCGGAATTATACGGCTCAATATGGATCACAATATCATAGACATTTCCAAGTGCATTGCGAATAACAAGTGAAGTCTTTTCTGCAATACCGTGCGCTTCGCTTACCGGCATCGATCCGTCTACCTCAATATCCAAATCGATATCCCAAAGGTTTGCCATTTTGCGTATCCGCGCTCGGTGCGGATTTTTAACTTCCGGGATGGTGGCTACAGCGCTAAAAAGTCGTTCGTAAAGCTGCTTATTGGTATTCCCGTCCATCAATTCTACATTGAGTTCGATAAAGAGCGTAATAGCCGATTTAATAATGAGGCACGAAACAAGCAATGCGACAAGCGGATCAAAATACGGCGCGTGGAATAGCAGAGAGATGATAAACCCGATGAGTACCGATGATGAAATGACGATGTCGTTTACCATATTGCGCGCGTTAGCAAGTATCATTAAACTTTGCGCTTTTTTGCCGAGGAGGTATTGGTTGAGCGCAAGTAAGAGCTTGCCGGCAATAGATACCGCTGTTACGATTATCGCAATGCGTTGCGGCATCGGAAGCAGCTCCCCCCTATAAACCTGTATCAGTTTATTGATTGAGGCGGTAAAGAGCTGGATACCGGCAAACATAATGATGAATGCCAGTACCATAGAAGCGATGGTTTCGGCACGCTGCCGTCCCCACGGATAGCGAGAGTCCGACGGTTTATTGATGATAAAGCTGACAAGTACGGCCATCACGGCGATACCGACATCAGTTGCAGTATCGATACCGTCTCCTAAAACGGCAAGACTGCCGGTCATAAGCCCGACGGCGAGTTTTAGTATGCAGAGGAATAGATTACCACCGAGCGCGATAAAAGAGGCGGTACGCACAATCTTGGTACGTGTATCTTGTGTAAGCGTATTTTGATCGGTCGGTTGCATTTAGGCGTAAAACTCTTTCATTGTGTCGGCAATATATTGAATATGTTCTTTTGTAATCCAATAGTGCGTTGTCAATCGGAAATAGCCGTCGCGGTCGCACGGATTGATTAAAATATTTTTTTCATGCATATATTCGACAAAGGCTTCGGTATCCAGTTTTGTATCTTCTTTATTTTGGAAAAACACAAAGTTAATATCTCTGCGGTCATGCGCAATCTCTATTTTATCGATATCGTTTAAGAGCTTTTCCAGCATCCCCGCATGTTGATGGTCGGTATCGAGGCGGTACCGCATCTCTTTTAAGGCGATTAAGCCCGCAGCGGCAAGGATACCTGCCTGACGCAAGCCACCGCCCATAATTTTGCGATTCCGGCGAGCTTGATCGATAAATTTGCGGCTTCCCGCTAAAATAGAGCCGACCGGTGCACATAAGCCTTTGGAAAGGCAGAACATAACCGAATCCACATGCCGCGTCAGTTCTTTCGCTTCAATGCCTAAAGAAACCGCCGCGTTAAAAAGGCGTGCGCCGTCAAGATGAATGGGAATATGATGACGATTTGCGCATCGCCTCACCTGTTCCATCTGCTCTACCGAAAACACCTTTCCGTTTGAATGAGCATTTTCCAAGCAGATAAGGCTTGTCGAAGGTTCATGAATATCATCGCCGATGCGTACCCGCGGTTCGATTGCTCCCGGCAAAAGGATAGAACCCTGCGCATCGATAGTCCGCAGCTGAACGCCCGCGATAATGCTTGCAGCGCCGCTTTCGTGCTGCACGATATGGCATTGGTCGTCTAAAATGACCTCACTGCCGCGCGGACAATGCGTGAAAAGCGCCAACTGATTTCCGAATACGCCGGAAGGCACAAAAAGCGCCGCTTCTTTTGCGGTAATACTCGCCGCATATTGTTCCAGCTCCTTAACGGTAGGATCATCTTCATACACGTCATCACCGACCGGAGCTTTCGCCATAGCTTCCCGCATCGCATCCGTCGGCCACGTAACGGTATCGCTACGCAAATCAATGTAGTTCATATATTCAAGTGTATCTCATAACCCCTTCCGATGCAATACAGACGCTTTCAATATTCAAAGATATTTTGTTAAAAGTAAACCTGTTCGGAAACTTCCGTTTCGGAACAGGTTACCTTGAAATGCGATGTTCTAAATCGTGCTATTTGTACGATTTAGAACTCGTCGACCTATTCGAAAACGCAGTTATCGAATAGGTCGAGTATTCCCGCTTGAAAGACAGACGCTGAAGCATATATTATAGGTTGCAGGGAACAATTAAAAACGGAAGTTTTTAATTGTTCCCTGCAAGAAATCTCTAAACAATCGGATAGGATGATGACGGAAGAAAAACCGGAAGCGTCGGCGGCATTTTCGCGGACTCGAGCAGATCATGCAATAGAAATACTGGAAGATTATACGGAGGCTATCGCCAAAATCAGTAAAGAAAACGGGAAATGCCGCGTTATGGATCTTGCACGATATTTCGGCGTAAGTCATGTGTCGGTCATTCAGGTACTGCAACGGCTAAAAGTCAATCATTTGATTGAAAGTGGTACCCATAAACCGATATGCCTTACCGAAGAAGGCCGTGCATTGGCGCGTGAATGTGCTATCCGGCATGGAATCGTACTTCAATTTTTACTGAAACTCGGCGTAAGCGAAAAAACAGCCCTACTCGATTCCGAAGGATTGGAACACCACATCAGTTCCGAAACATTGGAATGTATGAAGCAGTTTATAGAAAACCCCTAAACACTGGACTGCTATTATTACCATTCAAATTATGGTAATAGTCTTGACAAAATACTGTAGTATGCACTACATTTGTGGTGAAAATATGTAGTTTTTACTACATATTTTCCAAGTATTTTATGTAGTTTATACTACTAAAAATAGAAATTTTGTTCCGGAATAATTTTCCAAAGGAGCTTGTATGAAAAATCATACACAACGGACAACAATTATACTCATGATACTAACGTTTATTATCGGTATTGCCGGTATTACCGGTTGCACAAAAAAAGACGCGGCTGCGGCTGCAAGCAAAGCGGACGCTGCACGCCCCAAACGGGTAGTAACAACCTTCACTATTTTGCAGGATATGGCACAGAATATTGCAGGCGATAAGCTTCTCGTTGAATCGATTACCAAGCCGGGGGCGGAAATTCACGAGTATGAGCCGACTCCGCTTGATATTGTGAAGGCTCAATCTGCTGATTTGGTACTGCGCAACGGTTTGGGGCTTGAACGCTGGTTTGAAAAATTCATGGGCAATGTAAAAGATGTACCGAGCGTTACGCTCAGCGATGGAATTGAGCCGATGGGTATCGGGGAAGGACCGTACAACGGGATGCCGAACCCGCATTCGTGGATGTCGCCGAAAAATGCGCTCATCTATGTGGAAAATATCCGGAAAGCCTTTGTGAGTTTAGACCCTGCGAATGCGGAAACCTACAATGCCAATGCGGCTGCGTACAGTGAAAGCATCAAAAAGATAGATACCTTCCTCACTGAAAAGCTGTCTGAAATCCCCGAATCGCAGCGGTGGCTCGTAACCTGTGAAGGGCCTTTTTCGTACCTTATCCGCGACTGCAATATGAAAGAATTGTACCTGTGGCCGGTTAACGCCGATGAAGAAGGCAGCCCTCAGCAAATTCAAAAGGTGGTAGATACCATCCGGCTGCATCATATTCCCGTTGCCTTTTCCGAAAGTACCATCAGCAATAAGCCGCAGCTGCAAGTCTGTAAGGAGACAGGTGCCTATTACGGCGGGGTTTTATATGTCGACTCTTTGACGTATGAAGACGGAGATGCCCCGACTTATCTGAAAATGCTGGAATACAATGCCAATGCAATCGTGAAGGGATTCCAGGATAGTCTTTCACGGTAAGCCGCAGAGTGAGCATTACCCCTCCGCACGAATAATAAGGAAAGAATTATGGACGGTAAGCAGGAATATCCCGTTGAACTTACAGTAAAGGATGTCAGTGTTGCCTATAACAACGGACATGTCGCCCTATATGATGCGTCGTTTTCTCTGCAAAAGGGGACGATTACGGCATTAGTCGGGGTAAACGGCAGCGGAAAGTCCACGCTTTTTAAGACAATCATGGGCTTTATTAAACCGATGAGCGGACAGGTAACAATCTGCGGAAAACCGATTGGTATGGCACAAAAACAGCACTTACTTGCATACGTGCCGCAGTCTGAAGATGTGGACTGGTCGTTTCCGGTTAGTGTGTGGGATGTGGTGATGATGGGGCGGTACGGCTATATGAATTTTCTCCGTATTCCGAGCAAAGAGGATAAAGAAATGGCCGAGCGCAGTTTAGAGCGGGTACAGATGCTCGATTTTAAAGACCGGCAGATTGGTGAACTTTCAGGCGGGCAAAAAAAACGAGTATTCCTTGCGCGGGCGCTTGCGCAGCAGGGAAAAATCATATTGCTCGATGAGCCGTTTACCGGAGTCGATGTTAAAACGGAAACAGCGATTATCGAGCTGCTGCGTGAGCTGAAAAACGAAGGGCATCTAATCTTTGTTTCCACACACGATTTAGGTTCCATCCCGGAGTTTTGCGACCATGTTGTAATCATCAATCGGACGGTGATTGCCTCCGGCGCGACGGAAACCACCTTCACCGCCGAAAACCTGATCAAAGCCTTTGGAGGCGCTCTGCGGAGTATTAAGATTGATCATACCGATAATCCGGAAGACACTGCTCACGAAATAAGAGTATTTACCGATGACGAGGGGGCTTTGATTACCAAGCAGGAAGGCAAACCGTACCTCAAGGGCATAAGAAATGTTGTTGAGTAGTGGCGGTTCTGAAAAAGCAACCGCGCCCGATATATTTAAAGCGGTTGCGTCCCTTTCTGTGGAAAATTTTATTAAAAATTTTCCACAGTTTATTCTGAAGAGAAAGGCAAACACATTAGACAAATATATAAAAATCGCAGAATAATGGAGGTTGTGAGACCATTTGAACTGCAAAGCAGTTCAACTCTGGTCGAACAGCCCCATTATTCTGCGGGGTGTTAAAAAAATAGTCTGATGCGTTTGCCTTGATGGAGTGATATGTTATTAATTCCTTTTCAGTATGAATACATGGTGAAAGCGATTGTGGTAAGTGGAGGTGTCGGCGGGGTATGTGCCCTGCTGTCATGCTTTGTTGTGCTGAAAGGCTGGTCGCTTTTGGGAGATGCGCTGTCCCATGCGGTGGTGCCGGGAGTCGCAGTTGCTTACATTATCGGTATTCCGTTTTCAGTCGGCGCGTTTATCAGCGGAATGCTTGCGGCATTGGTTATGGGCTTTGTTAAAAACAAGACCCGGATTCGCGAAGATGCAGTTATCGGTATTGTCTATACCACGTTTTTTGCGCTCGGTGTGCTGCTGATCTCACTGTACCCAAGTAACATCAGCCTTACGACAATCATTATGGGAAATATTCTCGGTATTGCCGACAGAGATATTGTGCAAACGCTGATTATTGCAGGCGGAAGTCTTATCATCATCTTGCTGAAATGGAAAGATTTGCGGCTTTTCTCTTTTGATCCGTCGCACGCCCGCTCGATAGGACTGAACACCAATGCGCTCTACCTGTTGCTGCTCACTCTTCTTGCGGTTACGGCGATTGCGGCGCTGCAAACGGTAGGCAGTGTGCTTGTTGTGGCAATGCTGGTAACGCCGGGTGCTGCCGCATATCTGCTCACAGACAGATTTCCCATGATGATGGGGCTTGCGGCAATAATCGGGACACTCACCGCTTCAGCAGGAGCCTATATCAGCTATTATCTGAACGGCTCGGCAGGCGGGTGTATCGTTGCATTGCAGTTTTTCCTATTTTTAGCGATTCTGTTCTTTGCGCCGCATCACGGAATCCTCGCTGCACGGCGGACGGCAGCACGTTCGATAAAAGCCTTTTTTGCACAAAACTGAGGAGAGGTCTATGTGGTTAATGTCGGTTTTAGAGCCGTTTACGTATGGATTTATGATAAAAGCGCTTGTGATAGCGGCGTTGGTCGGGGGTGTTTGCGCTCTGATTTCCTGTTATCTGATCTTAAAGGGCTGGTCGCTGATGGGGGATGCGATTTCTCATGCGGTGTTGCCGGGAATTGTGGGGGCGTATCTTTTGCATATTCCGCTTGGGGTTGGGGCGTTTGCGGCAGGGCTATTGAATGCGGCTGCGACGGGGTGGATAAAAGACCGGAGCCGTATCCATGAAGATTCGGTAATGGGGGTGGTGTTTACAGGGCTGATGGCGATCGGGCTGATTTTGGTCACAAAGGTGAGTTCGAATATTCATTTTATGCATATTTTGTTCGGGAGTCTTTTGGGAATTGAAAGGGGCGATATGATACAGGCGGTTGTATGTTCGGTGGTGACGCTGGTTGTACTGATTGCCAAGCGGAAGGATATTCTGCTGTACTTGTTTGATAAAAACCATGCGCAGGCGGTGGGTTTGAACGTGCAGGCTATTCATTACCTGTTTCTTTCGCTGACGGCGCTGACCATTGTTGCGTCGCTGCAGGCGGCAGGGATTTTGCTGACGGTTGCAATGCTGATTATTCCCGGTTGTATCGCCTACCTTTTGACGGACAGACTGAACCGGATGCTCCTTATTTCCGCCTGCTCCGCGGTGATGAGTTCCTTGATTGGTACTTACGTGAGTTATTACCTGAACGGAGCGACCGGCGCCTGTATCATTTTAACGGAGTCGTTCTTTTTTGCCTGCGCGATGGTATTTGCGCCTAAATACGGTATGCTTGCGCACCGCCGAGCAGCGCGGAAAGCACGTTTAGCGCTCGCTTAGGACTCGCTTAGTGCGTCAAACAACGTAAAGGGAGATCGATATCGCTCCATTCTTCTTCGGTCATTACGGTTATCCCATTTTTCATAAGTAAATCTGCCGTTTTCCCATTTCCTGCAGTGAGTATTCCGGAAAAAGTCCCGTCATAAACCAAACCTTTTCCGCATGAAGGGGAACGGGCTTTAAGCAGTGCATCCGTACAACCATACTGCTGTGCTATTTCTAAAACTACAGCAGCACCTTTTTCAAATGCTTCGGTTACGTCATCGCCGTCAGTGTTAATGACTTTTCCTGCTTTTATTTCTGCTGCCGAACGCGGTGTCGGTAAGCCTCCAAGCTGCTCCGGACAGACCGGTATTGCTTTTCCTTCTCTTACAAGCTGCTGCACGTCAGGATTTATTGCTTTCTTTCCGTCATACCTACAGGGGAATCCTGCAAGGCAGGCGCTTACAATGAGCATAAGCGGAACGCTCCTCTTCACAGGTGTATCTCCGGCATTTTCGACGCTTCCGATAATACCGGCAACGCTGTTGTTTTAGCTACCTTTCCTGCGGTTCCGTAGAGACGGCAGGGAGTACGGTGATAGTTGTTTCAGAAATTGACTGTCTAACAGCTTGAATGCTTATCGTAAGCGCGTTTCCGTCAGCATCGATGACGGCGGTCGTATCGGGAGTAAAGTCGCCTGCGATAATTTTGACGGCAAGAGCATCTTCTATTTCGGTTTGCAGCAGCCTGCGCATCGGGCGCGCTCCGAGCAAGGGATCGTAACCGTGTTTGATACAATAGGCACGAGCCTCGTCGGTGATTTGCAGCTGCAGCTTCTTTGCTTCAAGGCGGCCGGTTAATTTGGAAAGCTCCAACTCGAAAATAGATTCTATTTCTTTTTCGGAAAGCGGGGTAAAGACAATTAATGAATCGAGCCGATTCAGAAACTCAGGGCTAAAGATTTTTTTTGCCTCCAGCTCCGCCGACTTTTTCATGCTTTGATAGTCGATAGTGCGGTTTTCTACCTGTGCAAAACCGAGCGGTTCTTCCATCAAATCCCTGGTACCGACATTACCGGTGAGGATGATCACCGTATTCCGAAAGCTCACCGTATGGCCGAGGCTGTCCCTCAGCTCCCCCTCCTCCAGCACCTGCAGCAACAGGTTAAAGACATCGGGGTGTGCTTTTTCGATTTCATCGAATAGGATAACGGAATACGGATTTCGCCTAATTTTTTCCGTCAGCATTCCGCCGTTTTCAAACCCAATATACCCGGGAGGCGCTCCAACCAACCGTGCAACGGCATGTTTTTCCATGTAATCGCTCATATCGACCCTAATAAGGGATTCCGCAGAGCCGAAGAGGAATTCGGCAAGCGCCTTTGCCAGCAGCGTCTTCCCTACCCCTGTCAGTCCTAAAAAGAGGAATGAGCCGATAGGCCGATCCGCCGATGCAATACCCGCACGAGAACGACGCAATGCATTTGAGATAATGCCGATAGCTTCATCCTGCCCAATAATGGTTTTATGCAGCTCTTTTTCGATATGCGCAAGGCGCTTCGCTTCATCGGAGCCAACACTTTTGAGCGGAATATCCGTCATCAAAGAAACGGTTTCGGCAATATCGGCAGGATCAACTTCAAGCATTGTTTTGTTTTCCTGATTAAGCCAATGCAGTTTAATCTTTTCCAGCTGAATCTTTAGGACATTTACTTCATCACGCACCGCAGCTGCCCGCTCATAATCCTGTACGGCAACCAAGTCTTTTTTTTCGCCGACAAGCTCGGTAATCCGCTGTTCGATAGCGGTTATATTTTGAGGCAGTTCAGTCGTATCCATCGTTTTCAAAGCTCCCGCCTCATCCATCACATCGATTGCCTTATCGGGGAAAAAACGGTCGGGAATGTAGCGAGATGAAAGCTCTACAATCTTCTTAATCGTCTCGTCCGAATAATGCACGTGATGATGCTGCTCATACTTTGCTTTAAGCCCTCCGAGAATAGCGCACGTTTCTTCTTTTGTCGGCTCTTTAATCAGTACGGATTGAAAACGCCGTTCAAGAGCGGAATCTTTTTCAAAATACTTGCGGTATTCATCTAATGTCGTTGCACCGATACACTGTATCTCTCCGCGGGCAAGCGCCGGTTTTAAGATATTGGCCGCATCGAGCGCCCCTTGAGAACCGCCGGTACCGATGAGGGTATGTAGTTCGTCGATAAACAGGATGATATTTTTACTTTCGCTTACTTCTTTAATAATACGTTTGATGCGCTCCTCGAACTGCCCGCGGTACTTGGTGCCGGCGACAATAGAGGCAAGATCAAGCGCAATAACCCGCTTTCCGAACAGAGACCGAGGTACTTGCTCATTCACAATCGCCGCCGCGAGTCCTTCAACGATGGAAGTCTTGCCGACGCCGGGTTCTCCAATCAATACGGGATTATTCTTGCTGCGGCGGGATAAAATCTGCATAACGCGGCGCATCTCCCGCACTCTGCCGATAACCGGATCAAGGAGGCCTTCGCGGGTTATCTTGGTCAGATCTCTGCTGAATTCCGATAATACGCTGTGTTTCTTTTTTTCTTGCTGTGGTTTATCGCGCCGAGTATCCGTACCGTGCAGTTGATTCAATGTCTGCTGCACATCATCCAGAAAAATTCCCTGCTGTAAAAAGAAATGCGCAAGAATACTCTCTTGTATCTGAGCAAAGGCCAGAATAAGATGCTCCGTACCGGCTGCATCCTGCTGCATGATCCGGGCTTGGGCAGCGGCGGTATCGACAAGCTGTTTAACCCTACTTGATGAAGGAATGTCTCCTTTTATCGGTTCCCCTTCTCGTATCGGCGTACTTTGTTCCAGCCGTAGCTGCAGTGTCAAAAAATTGACATGGAGATTCTCCAACAACCGATATCCGCGCCCCAGTTTTTTTGTGATGAGCGCAAGCAATATATGTTCAGGCTCTACCGTGTCGGCATTCACCCGCCGAGCCTCTTGCTGGCTAAAGATCGTTAACAATTCATAAAGATTTTGTGAAAGAGTATGCATCATGTACCTCTCGTTTCTACAGTCCGTTTTTTGCGGAGCTTTGTATCCGCAGTTCAGCTCGTTTTAAGATCTCCTGTACTAAAATCGCACGGATACGCTCAATACGGATCTCATCGAGCTGGAAAGGTTCTTCAAGATGAAACGTACCGTTTAGCATCAAAAAGGCAATATGGGCGGTTTGGGTTTGATACAGAAGCGCAAGGCAGGCTTCGGGGCTTAAACCTTCGATAAAGCCGAGATTGATGCCGAGTTTTATCTTGAACACAAGGTCTATCGTATCTTTTACATCGAGCAAGTATGCATTTTTAGCAATACTGAACGCTTTAATGACATCATCTTGAATACGCCACAGCTGCGTCCTTACCAATGAATCCCGCAATTCCCGCTCCTCATTGATAAGCGTTCTAATGGCGGTCATTATCATACCAATTTGTACCTCATCGGTATAGCCCGCGGAGCTTTTCGTAGAAATGAGGTATAGATAACCGAGCATCCGCTTTGTATTTTGCGCATAATATGCGTGCACTTCAAAATTCTGCTTTGTAAGCGCCTCTATCTTTTCCTGTATCTTGTTTGTTAACGAATGACCTGGCAGCGAACACAATACTGAATACTTTATACCGCTCCCAATATTCATCACATCAGAAGAAAGATAGCCGAAATCCTGGACTGCGCTGAATTCCAGCGTTTCAGCCAAGGTATCGATGATGTTTTTTCCCAGCGTAAAGCATTTTTGAAGTTCAAAGCCTGCATAGAACGCCGAAAGCCTGATGTGGTCTTTGATATTCACGGTTGCCGAAAGGATACCGTCATCACGAACAATGACCCCCGTACCGAAATTCCGCTCCAGATTTGCTGGGATAATATTCCGCTCTTCAAAAATCTTTTTTGCTATTGCATCCAACGTATCGAGCCTAATGGGATGAAAGCCGTCAACAGGAGGCAGCGTTTGGAATGCGGAAACTACAGTTCGATATACTGTTTCAGCATCTTCTTTACCGAGTGTCGGAGGAAAGCGGTAGTTCTTTAAGTTCCGTACAATACGTACCCGCGAAGAAAGCACCGTATCGTTGTCGTGTCCCGAATAGGTATACCATGCGTTTGAAGCAGCAAACATCCTAGGACGAAACCTCCTGCTCTTTTATCTTATCGCGGAGGTATGCAGCCAGCTCATATTCTTCATTCTCTACCGCTTTTTGCAGTTCATCTTCAAGATGTTGCAACGAGACTGCCACGTCCGAAAATGTCTCCGGTTGCAACGGCAAATTTCCAGCGTAAAAGATCTCTCCGGAACCTTCCTGCATAAACTTTAATACGGTATCGCGAAAATAAAAAAAACAACGAGGGCAGCCGATCACTTTTTTTTCTTTGACACGGCTGAGCGGCATTCCGCAATCGGGACACGCAAGAGGGTGGGCACTCTCATTTACCTTTTCTCGAGCGTCCAATTTAGGTACAAGGCCGTCAAAAATTGCTTTGAGCGAAAGAGACATTTCCTTATCATCGGAATAAATATGGTGTTTTTTAGCACATGCTCTGCAAAGATACAACTCTTTTGTCTTTCCGCCTACAATCTGCCGCACAAGCATAGAGGCATTATGTTTTCCGCATATTTGACATATCATGCTGCCTTCCTCATTCCCTTCTAATATTTTTCCAAGGTTTGTAATTTCCTTAGAAGCATACAGACAATGATTGATAAAATCAAGGACTAAGCTAAGGGTTGTTCTTTTATGTCGCGGGAGGCAGTATGCCGTTGACGTTTGCGGACAAAGGTTGCATGAGACATCCCGAGACTTTCTGCCGCAAGCCGTACATTGCCGTAGGTCTTATACGCAAAGTCGATGTACTCTGCTTCTATATCCGCGAGCGCAGCCTTTAGATCGTGGATACTGTCAGGCTGCTTTACCGGTATGTACAAGGGCTCCGTCTGCGGCTTACACGGGGTAATAAACGTATTCATGGCCGTAATTTCATCGCTGTCGGTAACGATAACAGCCCGTTCCACAATATTCCGCAGCTCGCGGATATTACCGGGCCATTCGTAACCAACCATCAGCCGGAGCGCTGCATCGGAAAAGTATTTATGGAATGCATATTTCCGGTTAAGCTGTTCGAGAAAAAGCTGCGCCAGCGGGATGATGTCGTTACGGCGTTCGCGGAGCGGCGGAATGTGCAGCGGGAACACCATCATTCGGTAATACAGGTCTTTTCGGAATTTCTTTTTCTTAACCATTTCTTCCAAATTACGGTTCGTTGCCGCAATGACGCGTATATCTACCGGAATGGGCTTTGTTCCACCGATACGCTTTACCTCATGCTCTTGCAGCACCCGCAGTAGCTTTACCTGCATATTCAGCGGCAGCTCGCCGATTTCATCGAGGAAAATCGTCCCTTGGTCGGCTACCTCGAAAAGTCCTGCTTTGCCGTTCTTATCAGCGCCGGTAAAAGCACCTCGTTCATAGCCGAATAGCTCGCTTTCTATCAGATTTGCGGGAATGGCACCACAATTCACGCTGATAAATGATTTTTTACTGCGGCGGCTTTGGCTGTGAACATATTGTGCAAACACTTCTTTACCGACACCTGTTTCACCGCTAATCATCACCGTTGTATCGAGCGGGGCAACCTTATCGGCCATACGGATAATCGAAAGTGTTACTTTATCGGCGGCAATAAAATCGGTTTTATCAAGGAACTGAGTCCTGATATGTTCCAACTCTTTATGAAGACGCAACCGCTCCTCGTTTCTGGATTCAATTTCTTCTCTCAGATGATGGATCTCGGTCATATCACGGACATTAGTGATGACCATTTCGATCTTATCGTCGGGGCCGAACACCGGCGTACTGGTAATCAACGCCTGCCGCCCCGTGCTAAATTTTTGCTGCAGTGTTACCGGCTTGCCGGTTCGGATAGCGATTAAGAACCCCGACTGAGAGATTGTACCGCTCTCTTCAAGCTGTTTCATGTTACAACCCATCACATCGTCGCGACAAATACCGGTAATCATCTCGTACGCTTTATTTGCCCGCAGCGTATTAGCCTGTCCATCGGTGATATAAATACCGTCAAACATATTTTCAATGATGGAATCGAGCTGCTTTTCCGCATCCAGCCGGATCGGACAAGAATCTTTTCTTAAACATTCATACTCAGACATAGCACCACCCTCCCACTATCTTTTATGATTTGAGCGGAGTTATTCTAATATGTCGGATAAGTTCTCCTTCCATATCATATACTTGAAACATATATTCACCGATTTGAGCTTCACATCCAACCGTCGGCGTTTTTCCTATTGCCTGTAAATAATTGAATAGATACCCCGCAACGGTGTGCCCGTAAGATTCATCGAAGTCTGCATCGAGCCTCTTATTAACCTCTTTCATACTGATACCGCCGTTTACGATATAGTCCCCACCGGTTTCATGATTATGTACTTCAGGATCATTGAAATACTTACGGACGGCAAAAAGGATTGCGATAGCGATAACACCTAACAGAGAGCTCTGCATACTGCTGTGATCCATAATGAGCGCACGAGCAATCGTATACAAAAGTACCTCGATAGCGCTGCCCGGCGTATGCTTTGTGAGCATCTTTACAAACTCGATACCGATAACCAGCTCGAATACCGTTGAAAGAAATTCCGCAAACGAGGGAATCTCCGTACCTGCAAACGTACTGATGATAAAGCCTTTCAGCTGTACAAGAACGCGAATACAGAGAAGCAAAATTCCGATAATGACTACAAGGGCAAGCAAAATTTCCGTATAGCTTGCCAGCAAACCTAAATATCGCCTAAGGTTTTGTTTGTTCAGTTTCGCTTTTAATTTATTCATTATCGAATATTATACACTGAAATGCTCAAAAGAAAAGAGTTAATTGACAATAAGTGGGCAAATTAATGGATAATGGGTAATCGCCGACTTAATTACACATACCAAATCAAATTACACGCGTTGACAGGCCGGACTAATTGCGTTACCATTTAAGCAAATGTAATAAATAACTTACATTGGGAGCATTGTATATGGAAAAGTTAAGCGCATTAAAAGAAAAGACAAAAGCGAAAGTTATCGAAATACTCGGAGACACGCATTTTCAAAGCAGAATAATATCCATCGGTATAACGGTTGGAAGCGAAATCGAAGTAATTCAGAATTATAAAAAACAGCCGGTGCTTATGTATTGCAGAAACACCGCGATTGCAGTCAATAAAAAAGAGGCTGATAAGATTATGATGGAGATATTATAGCTATGAAAAAAATAACCATTGCGCTGCTTGGTCAACCGAATTCGGGGAAATCAACATTATTTAACGGACTTACAGGTGCAAATCAGCATGTCGGCAACTGGCCGGGAAAAACCGTAGAGAAAAAGGAAGGAGACTTTTCGCATAAGGGTACCGACTATACAATCGTCGATTTACCCGGCTCTTACGGCTTGTCGGCACACTCCGAAGAAGAAGTCATTACACGAGAATACATAGCGAATGGAAAGGCCGACCTTGTTGCGATTATGGCGGATGCATCGCAGTTAAACCGGAGTCTTTTTATGCTATCCGATTATGCCGGTATACAAGTTCCCGTTGTCCTTATTATGAATATGATGGATATTGCGCATCAGCAAGGTAAGATGGTGGATATTGACGGATTGCAGAAAGCGCTGAATATACCGGTTATCCCGATTATCGCAGCAGACAAAAAAGAATACGCTTCCCTGTATGACTTTTTAGAACACCGGAACGGAGCGCTTTTAAAAGATGAAGTGCTGAAAACATTATACGAAGATACGATTGGCGAAAAATATCGTACGTTGGAAACGTATATTCCGAAAGACGGCATCGGCGTTTTTTCACAAACGTGGATTATAAGTAAACTTGTTGAAAAAGATCAAAAAGCGATTGAATTGGTACAAACAGCGGTCGATGCAACGCAATTTAAAAATATCGAAAGCATATTACAGGACATAAAAGACGGCAATTTATATACCGGACAATGTAAATTTAATTGGGTAGATTCGCTCATTAAAAAATACGTTACGGAAAATCGGCATACTTTTACCAGAAGCACATTCGATAGGCTCGCGACAAGTAAAACATGGGGTAAACCGATTGCTGTCGGCATTATCATTGCGGGATTAATTGTTTCGATGCTAATCGGTTTTCCGTTAATGGGAATATTTTGGGTTGCTATTCCGCCGCTTTCCGGTTTACTGGCGAAAGGGCTTATGCTCCTTGGCGCTGCAAATTGGATAATCTCGCTTGTGTGCGGCGCAGTTATGACTGCCGTTACGTTTGCGTTTATGATGGTCAGCTATGTATTCGGCGTCAGTTTAGTGTTCGGATTTATGGAAGATGTCGGCTATATGGCACGGGTTTCCTATGTGTTTGATAACACGATGTCTAAATTGGGATTGCAGGGAAAAGCGATTATGCCTTTCTTGGTGAGCTTCGGCTGCAATATCGGAGGCGTTACCGGATCGAGGATTATCGACTCATGGGGGCAGCGGGTTATGACGATAGCGCTTTCGTGGGTGGTGCCGTGCGGGGCGACATGGGGCGTTGTGGGTGTCGTCAGCGGAGCCTTCTTCGGTAAGCAAGCGGTTTTTGTTGTTTTGAGCTTATTTGCCGTTGCATTTTTACACCTCTTAGTTACATACCGGATTTTCAGAAAATCGCTTTATAAAGGTGATGAAAATCTTGGCATGATTATGGAGCTGCCCCCTTATCATAAACCGCATTGGAAAAATCTCTTTGCTTCCGTTTTGAATAAAATGGGCAATGTGTTTAAAAGAGCGTTGAGTGTTATCGTACTTATTTCCGTGGTATTTTGGGCGCTTGCGTACACGCCGGACGGAAACATAACAAACAGCATCATTTATAAAATCGGTATGTTTATAGAACCCGTCACAAAAATCTTCGGATTACCGTGGCAGCTTTTTATGGCATTTGTTGCCTCGGCGATGGGGAAAGAATCCGCGCTGGGAGTGCTGGCATCCCTGTTTACGTCATCCGGTATCTGGAATGCCGTTGCAACGCGGGGTACCGTTGATACGGCGGTTTTGAGCAACACGATGCTCGCGGCTATTTCAAAACCCGAAGCACTTGCATTCCTCTTTGCGTTTTTCTTTAATATGCCGTGCTTGATGGCGCTTGCCGCTACCGCACAGGAAACGCACTCTAAAAAATGGACGATAACCATTGCGGTGTATTATATTTTTTCCGCACTTGTAATTGCCGCTATCGCGTATCACATCGGGATGCTTATCTTTTAGAAAATAGCCCTGTTCCGAAACGGAAGTTTTCGAACGGGTTTAGCGGTCGTAACATGCTCATACGCTTATTGGAATTGTTAAAATCGGGAAAAACATATACGATTCAGGAACTCGCCGAGCTTGCGGATATGGATGCCGCAAGCGTCAAGGCGGAAATAGAATATCTTGAACACACCGGTTATATTAAACCCGGAGCTATTCAAAAAGAAGAAACAAAAAAACACAACGCTTGCCATCATCACTGCAAAGGATGTAATGGGTGCGGCTGATAGCACAGCCTGTTATGAACCAAGAAAATTGAAATTTTGCTCCAAAGCTCTGCAGCGGAATTTGCGCTTTTTACCGTTTTGCATTATACTTGCCGCATGAGAGAATTTATGAGTCGCGCATTGCAAAAACTGCCGCGTATGAACGATTCGCAACTGCGCTCTTTTATTCAATTGATTGCCGATGACTACGCACTGTTTGATGCGATGATGGATTCGCTTACAAGCGGCGTCATCATTCTGGATTCCGATCATACCATTATAAAAACTAACCGTGCAGCTTTGCGTATTCTCGGTATCCCGCTTTCTGAAAGCCCCGAACGGCCGCTGTGGGCGTCTATTCCCGACACCAAGCTGGCGGATTTTATCCATACGGTGATAAAAAATGAAGAGACATGTACCGCAGAGGAATTTGTCATTGTTGCCGATGAGGGAAATCACTACATTGAGCTTTCGGTACTGCCGCTTGTAAAAGAAAAAAGGGTGCGCGGTACGATTATCACCGTTGAAGATATTACGCAGCGAAAGCGAGAAGAAATCAACAACCGACGGCTTGAAAACCTCGCAAGCCTTACCAATCTTGCAGCCGCGGTTGCGCACGAAATAAAAAATCCGCTTGCGGCCATCAGTATCCACGTCCAACTGCTGCGGAAGAACTTTAAAGCATGCAATTTGGAAATTAACGCAAAGGCGCAAAAGCACCTCGATGTAGTAGAAGAAGAAATTGAGCGATTAAATAAGATTGTGGTGGACTTTCTCTTTGCCGTTCGACCGCTCCAGTGTGAATTTGCACCGGTCGATGTAAACGAACTTATTAAAAATCTTTTTGCTACCTTTCAGGAAGAATTTTCCGCAGCCGGCATCTCTTTTGTCCCTCAGCTCGACGGCGAACTGCCGATTATTCAAGCGGACGAACGCTTTTTACGCCAAGCACTGATGAACATTCTAACCAATGCAAAAGCGGCGATGATGCCTGCGGGCGGAGAACTCGGCATTACGACACGGTATGACGAAGAAAACGTATATATCGCTATTACCGATACGGGAAAAGGCATTCCGCCCGACATACTGCATAAGATTTTTGAGCCATATTTTACAACAAAGCCGGACGGAAGCGGGCTCGGCCTTACCATGACGTATAAGGTGATTAAAGAGCACGGCGGTGATATTCAGGTTCATTCGGAGATCGGCAAGGGAACCCGTTTTACGCTAATCTTGCCTATTACTCACAGTGAGAGACCGCTTCTATTGGAAGCACATACTGCATACGATAATAGTACAAAACCTCAATTTGAGAGCATAAAAGATGAAATTTAAGATTTTAGTTATCGACGACGAAAAGAATATCCGCGAAGGGCTCCAGATGGCGCTCGAGGACGAAGGTTACGAGGTACTGACTGCGGAAGACGGGGCAGACGGACTGCATAAAGCGCTGTCGGAGATGGTAGACCTTGTCATCACCGATCTGCGAATGCCGGGCATCGGTGGGCAAGAAATTCTCCGCAGGGTAACTTCGGAAACGCCGGGCGTACCGGTTATCGTGTTGACCGGCCACGGTACCGTCGAAACCGCCGTCGAAGCGATGCGCATGGGCGCGTATGATTTTTTAACCAAGCCGCTCGACCTTGACCGGCTTTCCCTGTTGGTTAAACGCGCCCTCCAGAACCGCGAGCTGGTGCTGCAGCACCGCGAACTTGTCGAACAAATGCAGTCGGATAAAACATTCGAGCACATCATCGGGAAAAGCGCGGCGATGGAGCATGTCTTTGAGATGATCAGAAAGGTTGCTCCCTCACGGGCATCCGTGCTTATCACCGGCGAAAGCGGTGTGGGGAAAGAGCTTATTGCAAGCGCAATCCACAACCTTTCCCCGCGAAAAAACAACAGCTATATCAAGGTGCACTGCGCCGCGCTTGCGGAAAGCTTACTGGAAAGCGAACTGTTCGGGCACGAAAAGGGTGCATATACCGGCGCGGTCAGTCAAAAACGGGGACGATTTGAACTTGCCGACGGCGGCACGATCTTTTTGGACGAAATCGGAGAAATCAATCAGAGTTTGCAGATAAAAATACTGCGCGTACTGCAGGAAAAGCAGTTCGAGCGGGTGGGCGGCGAAAAGTCAATCACGGTAGATACTCGTCTTATTACGGCAACCAACCGCGATCTTGAAAAGGAAGTCGCCGCCGGTACATTCCGCAGCGATCTGTATTACCGCCTGAATGTGGTACATATCCACGTGCCGCCGCTTCGGGAACGGAAAGAGGATATCCCGCTGCTAATTGCCGCCTTTATCAAAGAATTTACGGAAGAAAACGCAAAACAGATTACCACCATCGAACCGAAAGCCCGCGCAGCGCTCTATGCCTACGATTGGCCCGGCAATATCCGGCAGCTGAGGAACTGTCTGGAAAGCGCAGTCGTGATGAGCTCGGACGATACCATCCGCCTGTCCGATTTACCCGAACCGGTACGTGAAGCGGAACAAAATTCTTCCATCCGCATCCAAATCGGCACTCCCCCTCGCCGAAGCGGAACGGCACATCATCATGGAAACGCTCGCCGCCTATAATGGAAATAAGTCGAAAACCGCCGATATACTCGGCATCGGACGCAAAACCTTGCATAGAAAACTCGATGAATTTGCGGCACATGCTACTGATGCCACCGATTCTAGTGCGGAGTAAAACGGGTCGCACGGGGGTAAACCAACAGGCAGTATTAAAAAAAAGCTTTGTTACAGATTTACGCCGATGACAAATCGGAAAACTCCCGGCCGTAAAAACGTTCGAACCGGATGCATATACTCTCCACCAATCTCCACCGATCTGTTTAATGCCACAAGGCAGTTTACATAGAGGGTGTCCAAATAGAGGTAGCCGCCGGTATGCGCTTTTGAAGCGAAATTCCCTGTCAGTATCCATGCATAGCCGGTATGAAAGGATATACGGTTTATAAACAGCGGTAAGAAAGAGCTGCCGTTTTGCACGTCATAGCTAAAAAATGTAAGATCGCATACACCGGATATTCCTCCCGATACTTTGCCTGTTCCAAGCGAAGCAAATTTTTTCCGCATTGCATCAGTATTATATGCCGCAAAAGAGGGAAAATAATTAGTTTCCGTAACAGGGTAATGAGCGGCAATATGCGAATATGTTCCGTTTAAAGGATTAAACTGTGCATTGAATCCAAGATAACCGCTCAAAGTAAAGCGAAGCGGTACTACAGGAATATAGCCGTCAAACGATGCCTGAAAAACGGCAGCATTGGCTTTTTGTTCAACGCAGTATGCATGAGCAAGAGAGCTTGATATGGAGACACCTTGAAGATCCTTTGCAAAGAAAGGAGACCGTATTATGCGGGAACTGCGGACATTTCGGTAATAAAGCTGCCCTTCATGTGCAAGTACCGTATACTTGTATGGAAACGGATAGAAGGTTTTACCGGTATCGGATAAAGGCGCTATCCATGCTGCCGTTGCCAGATAAGAGAGTTTAAACATTTCCCATGAATAGGAAAGCGGAATAACGCTGCTTGCACCGACGCCAAATCCGGTTTTACGGTAGGTAAACGTCTTTGTATCAAGTTGATCAAAGACATTCATATTTAACGAAATAGGCCTAAAGTGATAGGCGGCATCGGCTTTTATTTGTGTAAAAAAAGGCTTTAGCAGAAATAGCAATGAAGAATTAACTTCGATTGTCTCCGTAGGATCAAGCATAGCCAGTTTTATCCCGATACCGTATCCTCCGTAACGCCGTATATCGGCAGGGATATTGGCTGTTGGCCGTACCTTTGCCCGCCACAGCCATGTGAGTGGCTGATACCGGCTCGGATTGAGAAGCTCAAGGTTAGGAAGCTTGGTCGATGCCGGTATATCCGGTTGAACAGTTATAGCTGTCGGTTGGATAGTTTTTACCGTAAGCTCCGATTCTTGCATAGTATATAAACGGTGATAGGTACCATGCTGCCCTACGTAAATGATGGAATGATTGCCGACTTCATTCGATAGCTGCTGTTTCTCCGGCAGTAGAATGGGAAAGAACACGCCGCCGGAAATATCGGTTTGCTGTGTTTTTATGATGCCGCTTTTAGGATAATAAAGACCGAGCCGATAGAGCATATTCATCTCAGCCCAAGAGAAAGCAAGGATATACTCATTACCGCTTTTTACCGATTGTAAGTAGCGGATTGCGTAGGGGGTATCTTGTTCAGGCAACGACGAAAGACGGCCTGTTTCGGTATCGATACGTAAAATAGTACGTTTTACCCCATTTGCTGCGATAAGGGCAACCTGCCCTTCTCCGATATAACAAGGACTATACAATGAGGCAAAGGATTGACCGGGACCAGCCGTATATAAAACTTTCTTAACTTCCTGTGTAGTACGATCAATCAATACTGCGGAAAATGATTGATTCTTTAGCCTTATGGAACAAAGTGTCTGATTGTCAACAAAACACGCCGCCATACTTGATGGTATCGGTTTACCGATAAATCGACGTTTTTTCATATCAAAAATACGTGAGCGCTTTTGCGAAGTTTTATTACTTGTTTCAACTGAATCCGAGACAACGAGAAGAGAGCCGTCCTCCGAAAAAGACAGTTGATTTAACGAAAAATCCGCTGTAAAAAGCTTGACGGGTGTGGAAGCTGCAATGGTATTGTCTGTATTATCGATATTTACGTGTGTAAAATATACCGCTTGACTGTCAAAATCATAATAGGCAAAACCGTCATGGGAAGCTGCAAGAGCGCTATATCCAGACTTCTTTGTCTGAGAAGCAAAGGGAGCAGGTTCATTCAGTTTTTCCGGCAGTGGAATAGTGTTGATAAATTGATTCCATGCGGCGCTTACCCCTTTATCATAAATGGACTTGAATTTTCCCGGTATAAAAAGTCGCCAGCTCAATTTCCACAACTTTGAATACGACTCCATCCCATACGTTTTTTGTAAATAGTCAGCGAAATAACCGCCATAGATATACGGCCACAATCCGGTCGGATACATATCCCGCGAACTTGCAGCTTCTGTCCACGTCGGAGTGATACCATCGATTTTATTCTGAATCAAATACTGTTTAATCAACGGATCATTTAAACGACCTTGTCCATGCAAACTTTCAAATGAAACAGCCGCTCCTTCTACAAAAGACATCGGTAAAATATTTAAAAGGGAAAAAGGAACGTCAAGCGTGAGAGCGTGAGTAAGTTCATGGTAAAAAACTTGTAAGAGTGTGTCGGGCAAATTACCGAGTGTCCCATCCGTAATCCCGGTATCGTAAAGGACAATGCGGCGATGCGGTGTCCGGGTAAAATATCCATTAAGTTCTTCCGTATCGGATACAAGGTATACCGGTATACGTCCTTTGATTTTCTGTTGCAGAGCGGTACATATTTCTTCGGCATAACCGTCGGCATATTCTGTCAGCAGTGCTGCAGAAGGAGCCGATGCTTCCCTATAGATAATTTCAAAATACTTGGTTTTAACAGACTGCAGCGGTTCTGTAAAAGCCGGAGCTATGGCGACAATGAAAAAAAAGAATATTCCTAAAAGTTTTGCTTTATTATTCCTATGCTGTTTCATGATTAATCAATCCTCAAGTTCCGAATAAAACCGATCAATAAGCTGCTGTTCACACTCGGCATACTGTCCATTGATAAAGAGCGGTAAATAGGTATCTTTAAACTCAAACCAGCTTTCAGCTTCTTTTTCAGGAATAATCGGATAAAAGGACACGGTATTACTTTGCGCAGCCTGTAAATCGCCGGGAGCATCACCGATTTTTAATATACATCCGTCTTTATATCTGCCGGTCTGTTTCAATGAGGCAATCACTTGCTTTTTGCTGCCGTTTTCTTGCGTAAAAATACCGTCCACAAACTTGATTAAACCGGCTTGCTCCCATTCGGCAGTCACGGCAGCATTATTGGCAGAACTGACAACAGCTATATCGGCAACGGCATAAATAGCTTCGATGCTTTCATAAACATACGGGAAAGGGATGCGGTCTTCCAGCGGTATTGCAGCAATAGTCTTATTGACATTTATCGACCATTGCTCGGCAAGTGCAAAAATAGGATGACCGACACTTTGATATGCCTGCCTGATGCCTTCATTCGACAACTTTCCGCCCGAATTAAGGAAATGTTCATAGGCTTCCAATCCGTCAACAGGAATAAAGTGCTTATCGATATACCGGCATACCTCAAAAAAGCCTTTAAAGCGATTTATTGCACGCTTTTTGCTGAAGAGATTTATCTTATTCCAATAATGTAAAATCGGTTCCGCATGATCGCGCAAATTGAATATGTTTACCAGCTCCGGCCCGAAAGCGCGGTAATGCTTGAGGTTCATCGTATCCATAGCACAGCCGTCGCTGTCGATACAGACTAAAAAATCCTTCTTCCGTTGGAAATCCATCGCGGCCTCTCTCTTTAAGGAACTTTTTTTAAGAATGCATCCTTAAAGCCTAATTTTTGGAAGTTTTCCAATATTGCACCCCGTTCATCTTTTTTCAGCGGTCCGATATAGACCTTATAAAAAATTCCCTTTGTCATAGGAGACTTTTCTACTGCGATGGGATACTGTTTACCATACCGCTGTACAAAACTTTCTACATTCAGCATATCCTTAAACCAACCGATTTGTACATAAAACGCTCCCTTTGTAAGGACATTGGCAGTATAGAGCTCTTCGGCAGGCTGTGTAACAACCGGTGACGCAGGCAAAGCCGGTTGTTCGGGTTCTTTGGGCGCAGGGATATATTCTTTCATCGGTACCCGGGGCTCCGATGGTACGAGCATAACATGATTTTCTGTAATCAAGTCATCTTCCGTAGTGTCATCCTTAGGCTCTTTCCCTGCAAGAGCTTCCTTAGCGATAACAACTTCCGGTTCGTCTTGCAACTCCTCCGATTCTTCTACCGGTTCTTCCTTAGGTTCAACGGCAGGAAGCTCTGGCTCAACTGTAGGCTTTTCCATATCTTTTTCAGACTCAGCTTCATCGACTGTTACCGGTTCCGGTTCAATCGGAGTTGACACTTCCGGCACCGGTGAAAGTAATGCATCTAAACCCGAAGCAGTCTCCGGAACGGCTATTTCCGCGACTTGCACTACCGGTTTTGTATACTCGGCGGAAGACTCGCTCTCTTCTTCTATCGGCGCTTCTTGAATAGGGGGGGCATCCAATACCGGTTTTTCAGCCTCTGCGGAATATTCGGATGATGCAGAAAATTCTACGGGTTCGGTTACCTCAGAAACGGCAGCAGGAGCCGGTACGATTTCCGGTTCCGGTAAAACAGGTTCCGATACTTCAGCTACAGGTGCGGCAGGTGCTGCCGGTGTCTTTTCGGGTTGGGAAGGTTCTTCCACTTCAGCGATCGGAGCCATCGGTTCTTCCGGTGCCTTTTCGGGTTGGGTAGGCTCTTCAACTTCGGCAATCGGAGACACCGGTTCTTCCGGTTCCGGTTGTACCGGCGTTTCAATTTCAGCTACCGTCATCGGTGCAACTTCTTCGTTTTTTTCTCCTTTGGGTTCGACTGCCGGCTTCACCGGTTCGGCTACCTCCGGAGGTACAGGTTCATTCTGAATAACTGCTTCATTTTGAATAGGTTCTTCATACGGGTCTTTTCGGTTGTTATCCTCTTGTATCGGTTTTTCTGCTGGTTGTACCGGTTCCTCTATGGGGACAGCCTCTACAGGGGAAGTTTGAGGAGCCTCTTCTGCCGGTTTTTCAGGTACCGCCGTTGGGGTAGGCTGCCTCTCTTCAACTTTACCTAACAGCACAGGATCGGCGCCTTCCTCGGCTACAAGTGGAGGTATGGAAACGCGGATGCGCACAGTACTATCTTCTTTAATTGCCAAAACCCTTGCTAAATCAGGCGACACCTTTACCAATACTCCCTGTGCCCCCTCATTATCGATAACAACTGCACGGGATGTTATATTTTGTTCCAAATTGGTGATTTCGATAAGCGTATACTTAGGGAATAAATCACTGGAAGCAAAGAGGCCTGCAGGGAATTCTTCCTGTGATCCGGCAACAGCATTACCTTCCCATACTGCCCATATCAGTGCAGTGCTTAGTATTAACATACTCAGGACAGTCATTATTTTTTTGATCATCTGTATCCCCTTTTCCTCTATAAATTTTCCAACATACTTGTACCGATAGATTGACCGGCGCTTTTGATTTTCTGTTTCAATTCGTTTTCCGGCATTGTTTTCGGATCGATATTTTCTTCAAAAATGATTTTTTGGGAGGAAAAATCGATGAGCTTCCATTCAAGATTCTTCCATTCAATTACCGGTGTCTGTCTCTTCGCGATATTGTCCGAGGCCTGATTATATTCGCAATATAGTGCAACTAAACAGTCGATCGCTGAATCGAAACGTTTTATCAGTGCAGTATTATTTTTGTATTGCTCATAGTTTCCTACTATACATTCGACACTGGTTGCTATCATCCCTTGATCAAAACAGAAGTCAAAAAGCTCGGTTTCGAGCGCCATAGTCAGTTCGGTTGCCCCGGCCGGTGCATCGGAATTATAGATACAAGCAAAACCGATTGTTTTCGCATATACCGCACCATACAGCATAGTGCAGCATAAAAGCACTATCGGTATCCGCTTTTTCATAGTATATTCTCCGTAATCAATATCGGCAAAATAAAAAAAGGATAAAGGATAAATGAGACAGGGTGAAACGCATCAGGCCGCTTTTTTAATATCCCCGCGAAAAAATTGAGACTATTCGACCAGAGTTGAACCTCTTCGCGGAGCAAAAAGCTCAGCATAGTGCTGCGCATCCTGCTTGGACTGCTGCACAAAGGCATTGTCTTCTACGTGACCGAGTACCGCATCCCGCTCCGCCCTATTCCGGTAGGTAATATCGCGGAAGTGATTGGTGTAGTCTTTTTTCTTGGAGATAAGAACCTGCGCTTCGATGTAGCGGTTCAAGCGGAGCGCTTCGTCAAGGTAGGTTCGCCAGTGTGATTCGGCAAGAACGGAAACTCCGGCGAGCCGGCAGAGTACGCTGTAGGCATGTTCTGCACGGTCAAAGGGATACCGTTCCCAGAGCCGGTCGTATTCGGCGTGGATTGCGTGCCACGAAGTAAGCTCCCCTGCCCCGATTCTATTGCGGAGGCGGTCATATTCATCTTCGCGTATCAGCTGCCCGCCTGCATTGACCCACGGGATTGTTCCGTTTTGAAGATTAAACCGGCTGCATACACCACTGCGGCTAAACACCTCACCGTCGCTACCGGTTTCATCGATGTATTTTGCCAAAACGGTTACCCCGTACCATACGAGCATATCGCGGTATGCATACCACGCATCCACGCCATGCAGAATTTTCACCGGGCGGGCGGAATGCTCGATGTTTTCGGCAGTAAGGGGCAGTTTTTTCAGCTCGTCTCGTTTATGAGTCAAAAGATAGCGAGCACTTTCGGGTTGATTTCCTGCCGCCGTCCATGCCGTTTCAAAAATGTGCTCCAGCAATTCCATCGCGTGCATAATTTCCCCAGCGGTATCGCAGGCAAGCACCTCGGTTTCAATCTTTTGCATCTTTGTTTTCCGTTTATCCCGTTTTTTGAATTTATCGTTATTGCGGGCAAGCGCATACATATTATACATCCAAAAATAGGCAGGCATAATATCGAGGCAATTTTCTCGCAGATTATCGCTGACCAAGCTAAACGGAAAAGGAATATCGAGCTCGGCAGGATAATTGCCTTTATTCAACAGCACAAAGGACGCAAACCGGCAGTTATGCTTGAGCGTCGCAGAAAGTCCCGGCCAAAATCCCCGACCGGCGATAATCTCTCCATCATTGCCGCGGGTATTGTGGTTTGAACCTACCGTAGCGGCGGCCGCCATATTAGACTGCCCCTGAATCATCGCGGCGATAAGGAATGAGTTGTTATGATGCTGCTCATGGTAGGGAAAGATCAGCGCATTTAATACTTCGCAGCAAGAGATGGTTGAATTATCTCCCATCACGGAGTGAATGAGGCGGGCGCCGTATTTGAGCGTACAGTTATTTCCGAGCACAAAGCGCACTGCCTTAACGCCGTAGAACACGCGGCAGCCGTATCCGATAATTCCGTTGACCAGCTCAACGCCTTCCCCGATCTGCGTCGCTTCTGCTGCAGAAGACCGGATGGTTAGATTTTTTAGCTTATTGGCGCCCTTAATATAGACCGCCTCACCGAATCGGACATCCTTGATAATCCTACAGCTTTTAATCACTGCGTTATCGCCGACGGTACCGTAATAACCGCGGGCGGAGTCGCAAGAATCCTGCGTCAGCTTTTTCAGCTGCGCCATCAGCTTTGCATCATCGCGGTACCGCGCCCACATAAACGCATCGGCGCAAATCATATCCGCAAAGGGAAGAATTTCCCGTCCGCCCGCTTCGTTCATCACATCGATTGTAACGCGGACTGCTTCATCTTCCCCGTCTTTAATGACCCCTTCGCCGAATTTGGCATGATCGGTTGCCGCCATTTCATCTATTCTGCTTAAAATGACGGTATTCCCGACAATATAGTGCGCAAGATAGGCGCAGTCGTGCACAGCGCAGTTCGCTCCGATATCGCAGGAGATAATTTTGCTGTTGGTAATCCCCGCGGGGACAATAAAATCATGGTAGCGCAGATAACATTCGGTTAAAGAGGAAATCCTCACCAATCCCGCAAAAAGCGAGTTTTTAATGAGCGATGGTGTAAAAGGATCTTCCACCAAAAAAGTATTCCAGTTAGTACAGGTATTTCCATTCTTGATGAGCGTTTCAACTTCGTTAAAGGTAAGCGGCCGCCATCGATGCTTTTCGGCAGGATTCTGGGTAAAACGGACGGTATATTCATCCCGTCCGGAAGTAAGAAAAGATTTATTGACAAAATTAACCCCAAAGTCATCCGCTGTTATAACACGTACCGGCATACTTCCTCCAAGCTGCTGGAGCAAACACATTAGACGTTCTTCTGAATACCCCGCAGAATAATGGGGCTGTTCAACCAGAGTTGAACCTCTTCGCGGTTCAAATGGTTGCCCAGCCTCATTATTCTGCGAAATTTGATTTGTCTGTCTAATGTGTTTGCTCTTTTTCCGAAATAAACTGTGCGAAATTTTAAGCAAAATTTCGCACAAAAGGAAGGCAACCGCTTAAAATATTTACGATGCGGTTGCCGTATTTTTCCTCTCAAATCTAACACGAAACCGAAGCACTACGATTTTCGGCTGTGAACGCGAAGCTTCTTTTTGAGGTTTTTAAACCAAAATGCCCGTAACTGTTCGGCACACGAGTAGAGGCGATAGCGGAAGCCTCGTACTGGAATATCAAGTGTTCCCACCCGATGAATAATAGTTCCGCCGAATCCCGTTTTGAACCGATACAGGCCGTACATGGGATGGTGCGAATCATCGGTTGGCGGAATCCCGTAAAAATCATAGGATGGACAACCGTACTTTTGCGCATCTTGGATTGCCTGCCATTGCAACAGATATGCAGGCATAAGGTTGCGGTGTTCATTTGAAGAAGCGCCGTACAGATAGACAGCTCCGCTCGGAGAAAAAAGCGTAATAATCGCGGCAAGCGGTTTTTCTTCAAAATAAGCAATATAGATTGAAATAAGAATACGTTCGGTATCGAATGCAGGATCGACAGCAAGCCGACAAAGCGAGTGGTAATAGTTTTCGCTATGGATAGCAATGCCATCCCTCGCTGCAGTTTCACGATAAAGCCGATAAAAGATCGGTATGACGTCTTCAGCTTGGCTTCCGGGAAAACAACGAACTTGTACGCCTTTTTTTTCGGCAAGCCGGATATTGTAACGCCACTTAGGTTTACACTGAGCGAGCAAGGCGTCAAGCGGCTGTCCTAAATCGAGCAGAACGGTATCGGGCGGCTGAATATCGGAAGCTGCTTTACGCAGGCTGCACGGCGTTCTTCCTCCGGTACAGGGAATAAGCGGAAAATCTTGGCGAGAGAATGCCTGCGTGTTTCCGCTTCTTATTACGCATTCCCACGGAGGATCAAAGCGAATTAAAAAAACATAAGTAGGCAGCAAGGGAACGAGCTTTTCCGCTAGGTTTACCAGGAAAAGCTTCCGTTTTTCCGCCGTTTCGGGGAGCTGTGAATTATAATCGGTTAAGATAGATGGCCCCATCGGAATATAGGCAAGGAAGCCGAAAGGACTCAATTGCCGCAATAACACCGTGAGTAAAAAAGAACGGGTACCGGCAGCGTGTACCTCATATTGCTGATATGACCAACCTTGCTCCTTTTTAAACTCCGCCCAAAAGCGGCTCTGCAAAAAATGCTGAGCAGGAGTTTTTACCGTCATATCGGTACATTCTTTTATCGTCAATGTATTCATAGTTGAAAGGAACGATAGCGGAAAAACAGGCTTTTGTCAAAGGATTGGCTCTCGGTTTATAGCATCGAGGTGTTCGGACTGTAGAAAAACAATCTGCTTACACTCCCCTACCCCACCCGCGCCATTTTTCTGCAAGCGAGGTTTGTGCTTCCGATGCGGAGTGTGAAGAAGTAGCATCGGAATCCGCTGGAGCAGAAGAAATTTTAGCAGGAGTACCGGTATTGCAGACGCTTTCGATATCGGCACTCTTTAATTCCTGTAAGAAAGCGGCTAATTCCTCCGGGGGCATGGTCTTTTTTAATGTATTGATTGTACGGATTAAATCTTGTTGGGCGCCGCTCGCGGTTTCTTTTGTCAGTTGAGCATTGTTTTTTCCCACCTTTTCGCGGAGCCGTTTTGCATATTCGCGTCCGTCGATAGGTTGTGCGACAGGGATACCTGCCGTCACACCGACAACTGCAAGCACTAATTTAAGTCCGACAAGTCCGCCCGCACTGCTCGCATATTCAAAAGAAGCGCCGGTAAGATAAGCGGTTTTAAACGCCTCATAATAGAAAATAGTAAGCGCACTGTATGCGATAAGAAGTATAAACGCCGCAGCAAGCCGCCTTTTGGTGTACCATCCCATCGGCTGAATAAACAAATAGATAATCGCTGCAATCAAAACCAACCCAAAAAAGAGTTCGGCGCTCCACGGCATCATAACAAAAGAAAAAGAATCCGTATGAATTACATTGCGTAACAGATAGAACTGTCCGATAAGAATTACAAGAAAACAGATAACCGTCACCCCGCCCCGCGCACGGGTATTTGTTTTATTTTGTTTCATTTTATATATTCCCTCGTGAATAGCCATCTCTATGCGAAGTTTTATTTGAAACTTCGCACATTTTTTCTAGCAGACGGCAAACACATCAGGCAGATTAGATGAAAAGCGCAGAATAAAGAGGTTATGAGACCATTTGAACCGCGCAGAGGTTCAACTCTGGTCGAATAACATCTCTTATTCTGCGGGGGTATTCAAAGAAGTACCTGATGCGTTTACACCGTCAGCCTAGCAGGTTTCTATTGACGAGTCAACGGAACTACGGTACAAAAGGTACGGAGGATTTATGCTGCAATTCAATCCGGTACATCTTGCTTTCGCCGTTATGATAATCGGCGTTATTTTTACCTTTGTATTATCAAAAAAAGAGATCAAACAACTTCGCTCGCTTGCCGATTCCTTTGCAATCCCTTTCGTCAAACTTTCAAACTATATTGCACCGCAAAAGCCTGCAAGCTCATTGTTGACAGAAAAAACGGAATCCGGCGGTATTAGACCGCTGCCGGCAGAAGGACAATCAAAAGAAATGCGTGAAATCATTAAACGAGCGGGAAATACTAAAGCGGTAAAGCTTTTCCGTGAAATGGTGGAAGCCGAAGATGCGCTGAAAGAAGCTGCAGGGAAGAACCGCCGCAAATGCTATCAATTTGCCGATCCCGTCGCCCGCATCCTATATATGACGCATACCTTTCTTACCGGCTGCGAAAACCTTGCTCTCATCGACACGGAAAGCAAGCTGGATGAATTTAACAGCTTTTTGAATGAACAAGTGCAACACCGCATGACTTTACTGCGACTGATCAGCGGTTCCCTTGCCGAGGAATACAGAACGCTAAATAGGGTATACGCCGCAGAGATGGAGCAAATCGAACGGGAACAAATGCCGTTTATTAAGCGGAATGCCCAATGATGCAACAACTGCCAAAGTTTATACTTTGTTCAGTTGTTGCATTTTAAGGAAGGTATAACTTCGACCGCTCAAATAGCGCGGTCTCGTTAACCGTCGAGTTTGCCGTTCGGCAAACATCGCTTATTGACGTGTGCGCTGCCGCGCACCAATGCAACAGTTTCCAAAGTTCAAACTTTGTTCAACTGTTGCATTTTAAGGAAATTCAAAACAATCCCTCTCTATAATATATCCGATTATTTCCACAAGAATTCGGGATAATAGTTTTCTTTAATTTTTTGTGCTATTTCTTTTTTCACGATTTCGCGGTCTTCGGGATAGGTCATGCCGAACCAACGTTCATCGGTGGTATAACATTTGATTGTGCCAAGTCCTTGTGTAACCAGCATGCTGGCTCCTTCCGGCAAGAGGCATTCGGCTTTCTCGCTCGCGATATTCTTTTTGATAAATTCCTCAAAGAATATATGGAAACCTTCAAAGGCCTTGAGACTAAAACCGAAAAGATTCATAGAAACGGTCTCTTTACCGGTCAGATGCACTACTCCATTTTCAAGTTGAGATAGAATCACCCGTTTACCGTTTTCTTCACCGTAAGAAATCTTGGTATGTTCCTTCATAGAAACCAGCATTCCGTTCTCAACCTTGCATACGCCCCGCGATACGGAACCGGATTCACTCATCGTATTTTCCAAAATATAACCGACCATCGCATGGTTTGGAGAATAATTGTCTAGAGTTGACAAATGTCCGGCCATTGTTTTGTAGGCCTTGCGCCCGTAATAGTCATCTGCATTGATAATAGCAAAGGGAGTTTTCACGAAATTCTCCGTACAAAGAACAGCGTGGATAGTACCCCACGGTTTTTTACGGTTTACCGTCTGAGGGAGCTCTTTAGGATCAATCAGTGAATCAATGGATTGAAACAGGTATTCTGCATCGCAATTACGGGCAATTCGATCAAATAAACGGGCGCGGAAATCGGTTTCAATATCTTTTCTAATAACAAATACCACTTTTCCAAAACCGTTATGGACAGCATCGTAAACTGCATAATCCAGCAATGTTTCATTATGCAGTCCAACCGCATCTATTTGCTTAACACCGCCGTAACGGCTCCCCATTCCTCCTGCTAAAACCAACAATGTAGGTTTCATTCTATTGTACCTCCATAAATACTCGCTTCCATACATCAACGCTTCAAAGAAAACGCCGATTAACCCATTGCAGGATCAATCAGCGTTCTAAAAGTTCATTAATCACACTATAAAAGCACTCTAAATACACATAAGGTTAAAGGCAACCTCTAAAAATTCAAGATTTTAGAGGTTTTCGTGCATTTACCGTTTATTTACGTGGCGGAAAATAACACGTTTTTCCATCGTTGTCATTGTCTTACCGATGGAGGCGCCTTTTAAATCTTCAACTTCGACGGAAGAAAAGCCTTTATCCCGTTTATAATTTGAAAAGAATTCATACATGACCTTTTCAGCTTCATTCTCGTCAAAAGTGTTCTTATCTTCTTCGTATACGCAATAGTATTCCGCCCAGTTATCGGTCTTATAAATTTCGGTTAGATAAAGCGAGGCATTTGCACGACCTTCAACCTTAATCTTTTGCTTTTTAGTCTGTACAGTCTGTGCAGACAGGACAACAGCGAGCAGCATAAATGCGCACAGCGCAAGTATTTTCTTGTTCATTATAGATCCTCCTATAAAGTAATAAACAGAATGTAATATATACGGAAAACCCGTTCTTTGCAATATCGACTGTCAGGGCAAACGCATCAGGCATTTTTTATCTACCCTACCTGATGCGTTTACCCTATTCCACATTATTCACAGAGGGCGATCGGAGCAAAGGTTTCGGCTTTAAGGGCAGCGCCACCGATTAAACCACCGTCGATATTCTCTTTGGCAAGCAAAGCCTTAGCATTTTCGGCTTTCATCGAACCGCCGTACTGAATGACCATTGCATCGGCAGCAGCTTTTCCGTATAACTTCGCAATGACGGATCTGATATGCGCATGAATCGCATCGGCATCTTCCGGAGTTGCCGTTTTTCCGGTACCGATTGCCCAGACCGGCTCATACGCAATAGTAACCCGGGCCAGTTCTTGTGCGGTTACGCCTTCCAATCCTTTTCCGGTTTGAGTTGCGCAGACAGTTTCCGCCTGACCTGCTTCGCGTTCCTCCAGTAACTCGCCGACGCAAAGGATAACTTCCAGCCCATGCTGCAATGCAAGCCGCACCTTTTTGTTGATCATTGCATCGGTTTCCCCGTAAATATGGCGTCGTTCCGAATGGCCAAGGATAACAACCTGTACCCCGAGGTCTTTGAGCTGCAATACGGACACCTCACCCGTGTGAGCGCCCTGCTCGTCGGTACTCATATTCTGCGCACCAAGCAAAACATTGGTTCCTTTTACTACCTGAGAAACGGCATCAAGGGCGGTAAAGGAAGGGGCTATCATATATTTGTGCTTTCCTCCTTTGACAGCCTCTACCACGCCTTTCGCCAGTTCAACAGCCTCACCCTTTGTTTTGTGCATTTTCCAGTTGCCTGCAATAAAATATCTCCGCATACCTTCTCCTATAAAAACTTTTGTAGGATGTTTCAACATCCGAAAAGGTTTTTAGCCGTGCGCGCATTACGCGCACATGTAAATAATCAAGTTTGCACCGCAAACTTGCGATAAAAAGCATCGACGCAATTTTAGGCGATGCTTTTTATCATAGCTCCTATAAAAACTTTTGCAGGAAATATCAGAGCCTTCGGCTCTGTTCTGCAAAGAAATTCATTAACTTGTCCGCTTAAGCGGACAGCGAATCAACATCCGAAAAGGTTTTTAGCCGTGCGCGCATTGCGCGCACATGTAAATAATCAAGTTTGCACCGCAAACTTGTGATAAAAAGTACCGGCGACATCTCAGACGGTACTTTTTATCTCATCTCCTAATCAAGTTTGCATTGCAAACTTGCGATAAAAGTTTTCAGATATTTCATTATACCGTACCTTTACCGATTTTTAAAGGGTACCGTTCTGCAGCACAGAATAAACACATCGAACTCTTTCTGCGATTTCTAATTATGAATTACTTATCTTTTTTTTTATTATATATTCTCGGTTATAATAGACCTGTCCAATAACTGCGTTGTCGAACAGGTTTAAGAAACAAAAGAAGGATGATACAATGAATGTATTTGATATAATCGGTCCTATCATGATCGGACCCTCCAGCTCCCATACCGCAGGGGCGGTGCGGATTGGTTTAATGAGCAGGCTACTGTTGGGTGCCCCCTGCAGTAAAAGCATATATCAGACTGCATGGCTCTTTTGCGCAGACTTACAAAGGACACGGAACCGATCGTGCACTTGCGGCAGGGATTATGGGAATGCAGACCGATGATGAGCGTATCAGAAAAAGCTTGCAAATTGCCAAAGAAACGGGGCTTGCCATTACTTTCGAGCCAACCGTTATCCTCAATGCCCATCCGAATACAGCAGAAATCACCCTAACCGATGCAAACGGAAAAACAGTGTGTGTTCAAGGAGCGTCCATCGGGGGCGGCAACATTGTTATTACCCAAATAGACGGTAGAGAAGTAAAAATTACCGGCCAATCTCCAACGATTATTGTCGTACACAATGATATTCCGGGGATGATTGCTGCCGTAACGGCAGTGATGGCGCAGTATAAACTTAATGTCTACAAATTCAATCTTGCACGGGACAAAAAGGGGGGGACGGCAATTATGACATTACAGATCGATGGACGCTCCCTTGGAGAAGACTTGCAAACGACTATTGAAAAAATACCCGGTGTTACAAAGGTGATTTTTGTTAGACCGTTCTAAATGGAGTCCTATATGCTTAGTTATGAATCAGTTAACGAATTATATAAAACAGCGGAAGCGCAGCATAAGCGTATCAGGGAGATTGTATTAGAAGATCAAGCGGCACAGCTTGAACTGCCGGAAGAAGCACTGGTCAAGCGGATGGAAGAAAACTTGACAGTCATGCTAGAGGCAATTGAAAATGGCAGTAAACCGGGAGTTAAATCTACAAGTGGATTAACAGGGGGAGATGCATATCGGTTAAAACAGACGATTGCAGAAGGCAAACATCTCTGCGGAGACCTTATATCAAACGCCATCCAGATGGCGATGGCAGTATCTGAAATAAATGCCGCGATGGGGAAAATTGTTGCAACCCCAACGGCCGGCTCCTGTGGAATCCTCCCCGGTGCATTGGGTTCTTTGCTAAAAACGCGCGGCGTTCCGCGGGAAGAAGCGGTACTGTCCCTATTTACCGCCGGAGCTATCGGTATGGTGGTAGCAAACAAAGCATCAATTGCCGGTGCGTCAGGTGGCTGCCAGGCTGAGTGTGGCACTGCTTCTGCGATGGCAGCTGCCTGCATTGTAGAACTTTTAGGCGGCACACCGGAGATGGCAGCGCATGCTGTCGCAATAGCAATCAAGTGCATCTTGGGACTAGTGTGCGACCCCGTTGCCGGCCTTGTAGAAATCCCCTGCATTAAACGGAATGCCTCCGGCGTCACACTTGCCTTCACCGCTGCGGAACTAGCACTTGCAGGTATTAAAAGCGCAATTCCTGTTGACGAAACCATCGAGTCCCTCAAGCGGGTTGGCGACGGACTTCCGGCAGCGCTACGTGAAACTGCCCAAGGAGGTTTAGCAATAACACCGACTGGCCAGGCCTTTGAACGGCAGGTATTTGGTACGCGGTCACCACTTACCGGCAATCCGTGCAGTACTTGTGGCTCATGTGGATCATGCGGCAGTTAATACGGATGGCCTTATATTACCTTCAAAAAGCTCAATACAAAGACAATCCCGAAAATGGTAATACACGACACTATCGTCGAGAAAATAACGACTTGAGCGGCAAGTTCATGATCACAGCCGAGTTGTTCAGCCATAACTGCTGAAATAACGGCTGTAGGAGAACCGTAAAGAGCAATGAGCGCCACAATCTCATTGGTTCGAAATCCAAGATAAATGGCTAGCGTAATAAAGATCAATGGCATACCGATGAGTTTGCCCGCAACAGTGATTGACAGATTTTTAAAATTTGCTGAAACTTTTGAAAAGTCCAGCATTGCGCCTAGTACAATAATTGGAAATACACCTCCCATTTTTCCGATATCCGTCAATGACTTATCTAAAAAATGCGGAATAGGAGGATGCACCAAAGACATAATAATCCCTAAACCAGATGCAATGACCATGTGATTCCTCAATACATCCGATACTAATTTCTTTTTATTGACAGTGCATCCACCATAGATTGAAAATATAACAACAGCAGCAGCATTAAAAATGGGAACAATAACCATAACAAGCATCGATGCCAACGCTGCACTATTTTCCCCTGCAATATAGGAAGAAAGAGGAATACCGAGCATCACAAAATTACTTCTAAATATTCCCTGTATAATAACGCCTTGTTTCTTTTTATCTTTTTCGAAAAGAGGGACGATAACAACGAGTAGGAAAATAGCAGCTAAAATACTTCCTGCGGCATACAGAACGAACCGCAAATCGAAAACTTCGTTTAAATTTATCTTCCTGATATTATTAAATGTTACGATTGGTAAGAGTAAGTCAAAGCATAACTTATTTAACGGAGTAATCGTTGCCTTGCTGAAATAACCTTGTCGTTTAAGGAAATAACCGAAACCGACTAAGAGGACGACCGGTATGACTGCATTAAATGCTATAAAGAAACTCCCCATGTATGCTCCTCTTACGATACCGATTTTGAATTATCAAAGTGCCTGTTTACCTAAATTAGGCACTTTGATGGACTGCCTCCTTATACCCTGAACTTTCCGATTTCTCCGGTAACGCTTGCCACATTTTTTTGATTATTCATTGCGATAGTATTTACTTCTTTCATGGCGTTGTTAACTTCTGCGATCCCCGTCGCCATTTCTGCCATACTTTGTGTAATAATCTCTGAAAGATTGGCAAGCTTTTGGATACCGGTGGAAATATCGGCGGCTTCGGTTAGAATCTCCTCTGAATCTGCTTTTACCTTTGAGGTTATGGTATTCATTCCATTCATCACATTCAAGACTTCTTCACCGTCATGCATTTGTTCCTTCATTGTACGGATCATGCCATCTTCCTGTCGATAGATAAAGTCCATCATAGCACTGATTTTTTCGAACTGCTCTGCTACCAGAGGTCCGGCACCGTTAAGGCTCTCGATTTTATGTTTAAGCTCCTCCAAAACTTTCGTAATACTCGTACCTTGGGCGCCCGATTCCTCTGCCAACTTCCGTATCTCATCGGCGACGACCGCAAAGCCCTTCCCCGCTTCTCCCGCATGAGCTGCCTCAATCGCCGCATTCATCGCAAGAAGGTTTGTTTGACTTGCCGTATTTTGAATAACTGTAATGGCATCAAGAAGGCCTTCAGATTGCTCCGTCACTACTTTTGTTACCTCAACAACCATAGCAACGGTTTCTTTACCTGTATGGGTTGTTTTTTCAAGGGTTTTAATCGATTGTAGGTTTTTTTCAGCCCTTTCCTGTACAGCCTGGATATTTTTGACGATTTCTCCAATTGACAGTGATGAACCGGAAATACTTTGGGCTTGAGCCCCGATGTGAGAATCAAGGCTTGAAATAGTTTCAGTAATAGCATCTATCTTCGCTGCTGTTTCATTAACTTCCGTATGCTGCACCATTACTCTATCTTTTACACTTTCAATATTTCCTGTTATCTGATTAAGTGCCTCGGTAGAATCTATCATACGTGTAGACAATGTCTGGCTGACAGCTTTCATGCTATTTGCCGTTTCCGCGATAACCAAAAAAGAAGTACGGATTTTTTCTATTGCATTATTCATCGATAGTGCAATAGACCCGAGTTCGTCGGAATGTACTACAGCCTGAACGGTAAAATCTCCTTCTGCAACTTTATTAAAAATAGTATGGAGTTTAATAAATCGGCCGAATAAGTAGCGGAGCATAAACTGATTAACCGCGATCATAAGTATTAAAAGAACTGCTGTCCATAAAACAGAATACCCTAAAATCGGAAGGATAGGCGGTATAAAATCTTTTATAGGAACTGCCATGATAGTAGAATAAGGTAAATCTGCGAGCTGTTTTTTGACAACGACGACCCTACCGAGCGAAGCATCTTCATAGTATTGAAGCCCGTCATATCCTATTAAATCGGAAAGTGTTCCTACAACGGTATTGATTTTCTTATTAGTGAAATCAGCATTTGAACATAACGATATTGTATCGGTATTGTCAATGATACCAATCCATGATTGCGGACTAGGTAATGAGTTATTTATTTTAGCTGCGGCTTGTTGTAAATTAACTGCCATGCCGGCAAAACCGATCGCTTCTCCGGCTGTATTAAAAATTTTAACATTAAACCAAAAATTGGTTTTATGGAGTGTCCTATTATAATCAACATTATAAAATAACGTCTGTGGCCTTTTCATCATAGAAAAAAACCAATCATCAACAGCTTCGGTGAGTACATCTTTTTTTATCTGTTTATTATTATCGACAACATAATAACTGCCGGTTAATTTTGAAGCAGCAAAGCAGGTGGAAAATTGTTCATCTTCGCTAAGCTTAATAAGTTTTTCGGTAACTTTAACACGGTTTTCATTATCTTTTTCATAATTCTCAAACCAATCTATCAAATAAGGCTCTTCCGCTAAATCTTGTGAAATCGCTAACCCAACAGCAAGATTCGTCTGTAATTCGGAAGACGAAGCATCCAACATAAACGGTACGGTCTTATAAAAATTACTTTCAATATATGTCCTCGCTTGTATAACGCTAAAAGCCAAGGCACCACAGACAGCAATAATAAGAGTTGTTACCAGAAATAAGTTAACTGATGTCCGTATTTTCATAGGGTCTCTCCAGCATAGTAAAGAAAATTTAGATGTCTGATAAGTGTACCGTATTTTCATTTTTATAGCTAGATAGCGCATTGCACACAAGGTAAACGCATCAATATATGTACCCTGTGCTCGATTTGTTGTTTTACTCCATATTTTTTGATACAATGCCTCACCATCTATGAGTACCATCTATACGCCTGATCAGGCGGCGCAAGAATGCCTGAATACTTCCATTATACAGCTTTCGTTTTCCCGCCCGCGCAAGGGAATCGACGAGGCAAAGGCACGGCTTCGGCATATCACGATAAAAGGGAAGGCCGCGTATCAGCTGGAAACCGTCAAAAACAAGCAAGCATTTCAGAAAACGATTGAACCGGAGGCATTATCCGGCACAATAGCGGAATATTTTACCCGTTTTAAAGCTGCGGAATGCCGCGGTCAAAAAGAACAGCTCTTTTTTTTACAGAACAACAAGGGAACCATCGCCCTGACCAAGCGGATATCCTGCTCCGCTCCGCTCACGGAAAACAACTGCGGCGGGCACAACAAGATAAAGAACTATCTTATTCCCGAAGGAACACCGCTTGCGTTCTTAATCGAACAGGGAGTGATGAATGCGGAAGGCTCCGTCTTAAAGCAAAAATACCATAAGTTTAGGCAAATCAATAAATACCTCGAATTTATCGCCGGGGTTGAACCCTTTATACGGGATACGGTTGCCCGTTCCGGCAAGCCTTTTTCCATTACCGATTTCGGCTGCGGCAAGGCCTATTTGAGTTTTGCGCTTTATTATTATCTGCATGAACGGCAAGCGCTTCCGGTACGGATTCACGGGTTGGATTTAAAGACCGAGGTTATCGAACACTGTTCCGCGCTGGCAAAACGGTGCGGCTACACGAATTTGGACTTTGCGGAAGGGAACATCGGCGACCATCCGCTGCCGGACGGTACCGGAATGATGGTATGCCTCCATGCCTGCAATACGGCGACCGATTTAGCGCTTGCTCAAGCTGTCCACGCGCAGGTACCGATTATCTTTGCAGTTCCGTGCTGCCAGCATGAACTGTATGCCCAGCTTAAAACCCGAAAAGAAACGTTCCGCACGGAAGATCACTTGATGCTCCCCTTTATGGAGCACGGCATTATCACCGAGCGGTTTGCATCGCTTTTAACCGACACTGTGCGGGCGCTCCTTTTACAAGCCTGCGGCTATACCGTGCAGATTATGGAATTTATCGAAACGGAACATACCCCTAAAAATATCCTGATCCATGCGGTAAAAAAAACACAAAGCGCCGGCCAAGCGGAACGGCTGAAAGAAACAGCGCTCCGGCAATACCGCCGCATCAAAGAAAGCTTTTGCATCGAACCGACTCTGGAACAGCTATTGAAGGATATGATTCCGGCAAAACAACAGGAGAACTTATGATACAACCCAACAATACCGGCAAAAACGAACAAGACTCAGCCGTTCATCCCCATACTGCGGCGATAGCGGCGCAGCCGGAAACAACAGCCGCTGCAGAAGCATTCGCTGCACTCTTTACCACGATTAAACGGCTGCGGGCGCCGGGCGGCTGTCCGTGGGACATCGAGCAAACTCCGATGACGCTGCGTTCAACGCTCCTTGAAGAAACGTATGAAACAATTGAGGCGCTGGAAGAAGCCTCCGCGGACAGCGCGAAAGCCGTCCATGCGGCGGAAGAACTCGGCGATGTGCTTTTAAACATCGTAATGATTGCGTATATGTTTGAGCAGGAGGGAGCTTTTTCCGTCGCGAAGATGATCGACGAGCTCAACGAAAAACTGATCAGGCGGCATCCCCACGTATTCGGACAAACGGCAGGCTTTCCTGACCCCGACGATGCAAAAAAGCCGGTTACGGCGGAAAAAGTGCTTGCGCAATGGGATACTATCAAGGATACCGTAGAAGGCCGTGCAAGCGTCTCCGCACTGGATTCTATTCCGAAAACCTTTCCGCCGCTCACCCGCGCATACAAACTGCAAAAACGGGCGGCGAAAAAAGGCTTTGACTGGGATACGGCGGACGGACCGCAGAAAAAAACGGAAGAAGAACTTGCGGAATTTACGGAAGCGCTTGCGCACGGCACGCATGAAGAAGCGGAAGCGGAATTCGGAGACTTACTGTTCAGTTTGGTGAACACCGCGCGGCATTTACATATCGACCCCGCAATTGCGCTCGGCCGTACCAATGCAAAGTTTGAACGCCGCTTCCGCTTTGTCGAAAAACGCATGGCAGAATCCGGTATCCCGTGCTCCCACGAAACCTTAACCCAGATGGACGGCTTTTGGGAAGAAGCCAAGCGCATGGAAGCGCAAAGTTCTTCCGCCCCATGCAGTAACGATAATGCCGCACTATAATTGCGCCGTAGTATTAGGCGCTACGGCAACGGGAAAAACGGCGCTTGCCGTCAAACTTGCGCAAGCGAAACACGGGGAAATCATCTCCTCAGATTCACGGCAAGTATACCGCGGGCTCGATTTGGGCACAGGGAAGGATTTGCAGGAATACGGCAGCATTCCCTACCACCTTATCGATGTCTGCGATTTAAGCTGCGAGTTTACGGTCTTTCATTTTCAGCAGGAGGTGTACCGCATCTTTCCGCAGCTCGTTGAAAAAGGTACCTTGCCGATTATCGCAGGGGGGACGGGGCTGTATCTCGACGCCATCCTTCGCGGCTATGAGCTCATCCCCGTGCCCGAAGATCCCGCATTGCGTGAAGCGCTGGCTACAAAAACACTGCCGGAGCTGCAAGCTATGCTCATAGCGCTCAAGCCGGATATTCACAATAAAACCGACTTGGAACAGCCCGACCGCCTTGTCCGCGCTATCGAAATTGCCCGTTACCGGCAGGAGCATCCCGAATCCGCCGCCGCGCATCTGCATGCGGTGCCGCCTATCAAGCCGAAAATCTACGGTATTTCGTTTGAGCGCAGTGCCTTACGCGAACGTATCCGCCGCCGTCTCATTGCCCGCATCGATGCCGGTATGATAGAAGAAACCGAACAAATCCATGCGCAGGGCTATTCGTGGGAGCGGCTCGAAAGCCTCGGTTTGGAATACCGCTTTACGGCGCAGTATCTGCAGGGGAAAATCGAAAGTAAAGAAGCCTATATCGAGCAGCTCTATCGGGCAATCGGACAATTTGCAAAACGGCAGGAAACATGGTTCCGGCGCATGGAGCGGAACGGCATCGAAATAGAATGGATTGACGGCAACAAGGCGGCTCAGCTGACAGCAGAAGGTATTTCAAAGATTGAGCCGGTAAATTGAACCACACATTTTGCTAAATGCCCAACAGTAACCCGGTGATTGACATTTCGCGGTCAAGTTGGTACAGTTATCTACTATAAATCTAAAAAGTAAGAATATTAAAAATTAAATAGAGAAAATCTATAATTAAGGAAACAAAACTATGGCAGGCTTCAAAAAAAATACTTTAGCAATCGGAAGTATTATTATTCTGGTATTTTCAGTAATCGCGTTTGTTTTTGTTCCGGCCGCAGGTGGGCAATCGAACGACGGTTCAAAAACAATGATCGGTAAATGGAAAAATAAACAGCTTGACTATACGGCTGACGGACTTTTTTTCAGGGAATACCAACAGCTTCATCGATCTGCCGAACTACGCGGATATCTAAGAAATGACAATAATAACAAAGCTCAGCAGGAATTTATAGAACGGCAGATTATGCGAACCGCATTTAATTCTTCCATGATTCAGCTTGCTGCGCGAGAAGAAGCCCTGAATGCAGGTTTTTATCTGCCGAATAAAAATATCAATAAAGCGCTTATTTCCTTTTATACTGACTCAACAGGCGCTTATTCTGAAAAATTATACAATCGGACATCGGAACAGCAGCGTCTTGCCAATAGGCGGCAAGTAATCGATTATCTTACCGCACAACGATATATCGAAGATAACTTCGGCACCTATGATAATATATTCGGGCTAAAAACGAGCTCTGCGGAAACAGCTTTTGTGCAGAAGATGGCAGAAAAAGAGCGCATTTTTAAATATGTCGTATTTGAAGAAAGTCAATTTCCTCAAGATAAAATTCGTGCGTATGGCGAAGAACACGCGGAGATGTTTGCAGAGCATAACTTACTAATGTTGACCTTTGCCTCTCAAGAGGATGCAAATAAAACCGCTCAAGCACTCCAAAAAGGAGAGATCACGTTTGAAGATGCGGTGGTAACAAATTCTACCAAAATGGGTACCGATGCTAACGGAAAACTGTTATCTCCATACCGAACAACGGTAAACCGGACATTCCCCGAATCAAAGGATCTTGATACCGTACTTAAACTCGGAGTCGATGAAATGAGTCCTGTCGTTAAAACTTCATCAGGATATGCGATCGTAAAATGCACCGCTCCGGCTAAAGCTGCCGATTTTACGCTACCTGAAACGCAAGATCGTGTACTTTCCTATATGAAATCGAATGAACGAGGTATTATCGAAGATTACCTTGAGCAAAAGGCAAAAACCTTTATCGAAGCAGCAAAAATCGGCGGATTTGCGCATGAAGCTTCCATAAACGACTTGGTTGTACAGACAAGCAACCCGATAACACTGAACTACGGTAATGCCGCTATCTTACCGCAAATTTCTTATCAGTCGGATAGTTTCTTTACGGCCGGTGTACGGAATGAAACCTTCTTTAAAAAAGCCTTTGCACTTAAGCAGGGGGAAATTTCGGATCCGATTTTGCTGGGGGCAAACGTACTGGTTTTGCAGCTCGATGAAGAAAAAAACAGCTCGGAAGAGACACAAAATAATATTGCGAACTCATATCGACAGTTCGCATCGGTTTGGTATTACGAATACCCACTCGCCATGCTTGCCTATCAACAACTTTCATGGGGACAGCAGACTTTTATTGATTTTGTCTTAAACAGCAAAAACTTTACCGACAATTTTAATGCGGTATTCAACCAAAAAGATTGATTAGCGACAACAAAGATGAAAAGCCTCTGCTAATACAAACAAGCAGGGGCTTTTCCGTTTTATATCGAAATAAATATCTCTATTCAAAATACAATCCTCAAGCAGCCATTATAGCGCAGATTGCATCGTTGCAGATACCCAATTCTACATTAATACTCTGCCTTTCGCCGGTACTGGGCTACGGACTTAAAGAATTGACGGAAAAGCTACCGGCTTCTTCCTATATTCTCGCGCTGGAATGCGATCAAATGCTGATGCGGTTCTCGCTCGATCATTGTGATTTCTCTCCGTTTGCACAGCAGCGATTTTCTTATATCCGGACGGATTCGGTTGCAGAGGTGCTGAAAAAGATAGAATCCTTGCCGTTGTTTCCCTTTAAAAAGTGTCTTGTGCTTTCCTGTTCAGGCGGGGTACAGCTCAATCAAGTCTTTTATGATGAAGTGCGTTTGTATGCCGATGAGGTTATTTCACGGTTTTGGAAAAACCGGATAACGCTGATGCATCTCGGCAGGAATTACGCACATAATACGTTCCGCAACCTCCTCTCGCTTGCGAGATCGCTTGCAAAATCACCGGCGAGACAAATGACGGGATCGCTGACGAGATCACTCGTAAGATCGCCGGAGAGTTCCCCAGCGGAATCATCTGCGTGGGAGGCGCCATCGAGTAAGAGGAATTTCCAGTTGCTCACCGGCGATGAGCGTATCCGCAAGCCTCTTTTGGTTGTAGGTGCCGGTCCTTCGCTGGATACTGCACGAGATTTTATCATCAAGAATAGAAATTCTTTTTTTTTGCTTACGGTGGATGCCGCAGCCGCAGCACTGTTACCCGATATTCGACCTGACGCAATCGTATTGGTGGAATCGCAGTACTGGATTGATTCGGCGTTCATCGGCTTGCGCAAATACGGCATACCGGTCTTTGCCGATCTGACGGCTTCCCCCCGTGCGCTGCAAGCATGCGGCGGAAGTGTACACTTTTTTTGCACCGAGTACGCACGGCTGAAGTATTTGGAACATCTCTATCAAACGCTGCAGCCGCTTATTCTTCCGCCGATGGGATCGGTAGGATTGACAGCACTACAGCTTGCTTTAGCGCTGGGCGCCCCTCACCTGCCCGTACTGCATACCGGCTTGGATTTTGCATGGCAAAACGGTCTTACCCATGCCGCCGGAAGCAGCCCTATAAAAAAACTCTTTGCGGAAATAAACCGTACCGAATCGCCGTATAAGCTCAGTCTCTCTACCGGTATGCAGCGTATTGTCGGAAAGAAAGGGGTTTCCTATTGGACAACTCCGGTACTATCCGGCTATGCGGAACTGTACCGCCATGCCTTCTCCGGAAATGAGCGGGTTATCGACATTGGAACGGAAGGCTGCTTTTTGAACGGCCGGCAGGCTGATATAACTGAAGCGGAGCGGATACTTACCGATGCCTGTGCCTCGGATGCGGACAGTACAGCTATCGGAACCGGTTGCTCACAGACAAATGCAGCCGATACTTTTTTTGATTCCGTTTGTGAATCAGACACTGCAAACGAACGATATGAAGCGCTCTCCGGCTATCTTGCCCGTGAAGCCGAAGCGTTGACTATGCTGAATGACCATTTACAGGGCAAGCGCTCGATATCGGAACACATGATGGAACAACTCTTTTCAGTGCGCGACTATCTGTACAGCCACTTCCCCGATGCAGCACGGGGCTATTCGCTTGACCTCGGTTTTCTAAAGCGGGCAGGTATCGAGCTGCGGTATCTGCTGAAGATTCTCGGCTAACAAAGGATGGATGCAAAAATGGCTAAAGAAACGAAGCAAGCTAAGCTGTCATTTACACAGAATTTATGACAGGGTCGTTTTTAATTACAAAATCCTATTACAATACGTTCTGCACCGGCTGATTGCGACGTACACCAACACACGGGTAATATGCAGAGTATACTCTGCTTCGTCCCATTCGGTGTCTTAAAAAACGATAATTCTCAAGTGTAATATGGCGTTCTATAAAATATGGAAAGCTTCGCTTTCAGGCTCCTTCTACATCCGCTTTGCTTAATCCGGTAACCTGCATGATCTTTTGTACAGAATCGCCAAGCTGTTTTAATAATTTTGCAGTTTCGAGCTTTGCCTGGTGGGAACCTTGCGATATTCCTTGCTCTCTGCCCTCCGCAAAAGCTATTCTGCCTGCTTCTGCTCGCTGTACGGCAATGTCAGTATCATAGTCATATTCAGCTACTAAGATATTGATTACCTCCTTTTTTGAAAATATACGGCGCATCTACTGCGTCGTACGGCAAAAAAGTGTCCTCAACGTATTAAAATACGCCTGCGGTACTTTTTTGCCTAACTTCTTGTATCTGCACCATCTATTTTCAAAAGTCATTTCAGTACCGCAATGGATGGCGGAGGTTCTACGCAGCAGCGACGTTTTTGCGTAAGCAAAAACTCGCGTCCAAGAATTGACAAGGACGTCAATTCTTGGACATAGCCACACGAAACCCAAGAAAGTCGAGGCTGATGTCGGGGCCGTCGAGCCGTCTACCGACGACGCAGTCCCCCGCGAGATTGTACCAGCTGCCGCCGCGTATGACGCGGTCATCACCGGAAGCAGCACCTTATTAATGTCCCTACCGTTTTTTAGTCAAAAAATTTTCGAGCCGCTAAAGCGGCTACTCGGTGCCGCTTTAACTTACTTTCAAACCTATACTGCACCTCACAACACATTTTGCCGGTTCGGTTTCGCCGCATACCGCCACGGATGGTGGTGGTTCCAAACAGTAGTAAGTTTTTCGCTAGAAAAACTTATCGTTGAGCAGTGTACACGGACGTACACTGCTCAACAGCCCGTAGCTGCTCAACCTCACAGGCAAAAGCGGCATGGATGCCGCTGGTTCCACGCAACAGCGACGTTTGAGGCTTCGCCTCAAACTCGTCGATGAAAAATGTACACGGATGTACATTTTTCATCAGGGGCGACAAGCCACACGAAAGCCAAGATCGACGCTGACGTAGCCAGGGCTGCTGTTGCCCCGCCAACCGACGACGCAGCTCTCCGCGTAGTCGTGCACGCCGCCACCGCGTTCGATGCGGATAGAACCGGAACCAGCACCCTGCGGGTCAACTACAAATCCGCCGGATGTATAAGCAGCATCATTTGCTCTAGGATTAGCATCATACCCATCAAAACACCATTCCCATACATTCCCGCTCATATCGTGTAAGCCTAGTGCATTCTTCCGTTTTTCCCCTACAGGATGGGTCTTATAGTCTATAGTATTATCACGATACCACGCAACCGCTTTTGTCTCAGCCGCATTATTCCAGTTAGCTTTCGCTCCGCTCGCGCTGTTCAGTTTGGTAAGCCATACTTCTCCGTATTTCTCAGCATTGGTGTTGTCGCTTCCCTGCCACCGAGCTGCATACTCCCATTCCGCTTCCGTCGGCAGTCTAAAGCCTTTTTTACTCATATCGGCATACGCATCATCACACTCACTACCCTTCATTGCGTCTTTTAATACGACGGTATGATCGTCCTTTTTGCGGTAGACGCATTCCCCTTCCCCTTTGATTTTCTGGGTATACGCATTGCACCATACAATACAGTCTCGCCAGCTTATCATTGTTACAGGATGATTTTTATTCGCTGTAGGAGACTTGCCGATATTTGTATAATTAGGATAACTACCTCCGCCGCCGCCTGAGCCGTCCCAACCTTCGAGACCCTTGTTTGCAAAGGTGTAGCCTTTAGTTTCTGCCCATGTCCTCACCTCATACCATACCTCATACGGCACTTCCGTTTTGCCAAGCTTATAAGGGCTCAATTTTACCTTCCGCCCTTCGCGGAATACGCCTTTCCAATGATCTTGCGTTCCCGGCAATGTATATGTCGGATCTTTACCGGTAATCCCCGCTGCAGGCGGACTTATCGTTACAAAATTGCCGGAAGGCGGTGTAGGCGGGACGCTGTTGCTTTCAAAGCTCACCTTAACCTCGACGCCTTTTATAACGGTAAACGAATAGAAAGCGTTCGTGCCGTTTACGGCTTCTCCATCACGCATCCAGCCCTTTACCCTGTAGCCTGAATCAGGCGTCGCCCTAAAGGTTACTGTTTTACCCTGTTCAATGGTTATAGGGCTCGTCTCCGTTTCCGCTATGCCTTCCGCCTTTGCTTTAAGCGTACCGTGTTCCCCGGCGCTAAACGTTACTGCAAACGTTTCCGGTTTAACCGTTATCTTATTCGGACATCCGGTAAACAAGGCCATTGCAGCAAGCATCAACACTGCTGCCCATTTAAAGACTTTTGTCTTTTTGTTCTTTCCTTCCATAAAATTTCTCCTCTATATATTATTTTGCCTCAAAGCGCCAAAGGCTTCGCTTATGCCTTGCATCCATTACCTATTACAAATTACCAATTACGGCTCCGTTTACCCTGAATCAAACCACACGGCCGGACGGCTTCGACGATAAAATGCTGAAAATAATGGATAATTTATAATGCATAATGTGTAATTATGTGGTACAAAATTTATACTTGAATCTTGGGAATAGGGAATGTGCTTTGCAGTTCTTTTTCTTAATGCGCCCGCGAAGCTCGCAGAAAATGGTAAGGTTTTAGAAGGAATATCCTTATCAACTCTCCTCTCTATCTTTCTCCGCATACTTAGCGCCCTTTGCGGTTTAAAATAAAAAAGCCTAACAGCACGGTTGCCGTCTGCAAAAGTTGATGAGAAAAAATAATGATGTCGTTGCTTAAATGAAAAAATCGCCCGTTTTTCAGGGCACAGTCTACTTGCTGAGTTGCTGAGTTGCTGAGTTGCTGAGTTGCTGAGTTGCTGAGTTGCTGAGTTGCTGAGTGATTATGCCGACAAAGCTATGTATGTCAACTATCTTTTGAAAATATTCCGCTACTGAAAATAGCAACTGCACTTTGGAAAGAGGCGGTTGGTGCTGCGGTAATACGGTAAATCGATTCAGCATATAGGCTATTATATGGTAAGAAGGAGTAAAAAGCAAGTTTGCTTTTGCAAATAGTCGGCGCAGCTGAGTTGCCGATATGCTCACGTAAGCCGGGGAAGTTTGGCTATCAAGCTCTTATTGAGAAATTTGTAGAATTTTTTGTTGCATTTCCTTGAAAGGTGGTGTAAGCTTATATTATGATATGTAATATATTACATATCATAATATAAGCTAAGTAGAGGAGAAATCAGTATGTTAATTGCAACATGGATCATTACATTTTTAATTGTTGTCGGTATCGGCATTTATGCCGGAACAACCATTAAGTCGTCCGCACAGTGGTCGGGAGGTGATAAGTCCCTGAGCGCCGTTTCACTCGGTGCTATTTTTGCCGCATGGCAAATCGGCGGCATGGCAATTGTCGGGGCAGCTCAAAACGGATATAACCTCGGCATCGCCGGGTCGTGGTATTCAATAGCCGGATCGTTTTACTTTATTGCATTAGCTGTTTTTGCAAAAATAATCCGAAATAATATGCCCGGTGAATCGGTTCCTGTATACTTACAATCCAGATTCGACACTAAAACGGCAAAACTGTACTCATACGCATGGATTGTCTACGGTTTTCTCTATATTCCCATTCAGTTAAAAACGGTTTCGTCCATCATTCAAATTGTATTACCCAATATAAACTTCATGGCGGCAATGATAATCGGTGTAACGGTTGCCGTCGTTTACACCGGTTTTTCGGGTATGAAAGGAGCATCAGCGGTAGGAAGAATCGTCTGTATCGGTATTTATATCTTACTCATTATTTTTGTTGTAACGACACTGCCTAAATTTGAAGGCTTTAGCGGATTGCTGGCAAAATTACCGCAAGGATATGACAGTATGAAAAATATGCCGCTGCACAGAATCATCGCGTGGATATTCGGAGGGTGTATCAGTACGGCTGTTATGCAATCGGTACTTCAGCCGTTATTGGCGGCAAAAACCCCGCAAGCTGCCCGCACCGGTTCCATCCTCGGATATCTTATTGCAGCACCGATTTGTTTCTTTACGGCAACCTGCGGAATGCTTGCAAAAGCTTCGGGAGCTGATTTAGGTGATGGAACAAGCGCATTTGCCTATGCTATTAAAACCTTTACCTCACCGTTCTTCGGCGGTATTATCTTTGCATTCGTTACAATGATTATCGCTGCAACGATGGCAACAATGATGCTGGCCACCGGTACGATTATCACCAACGTATATAAAACGGATATCAATCCAAATGCCGATGATAAAAAGGTTCTCAGCATTTCCAAAAAGATTACATTTATTTTTGCATATCTTACGCTGATACCTGCACTTTTTATCCCAAGCCGTTCGCTTACGAATCTCTTTTTAACGCTCCAGCATGTTGCCGCTGCTCCTATCAGTTTTTCCATCTTAGTCGGTTTAACATGGAAAAAGGTTACCAAGCAAGGTGCTTTCTGGAGTATCCTCTGCGGTATGCTGGTTGGGATAGCTTGGATGTTACTACGCTTGAGCGATAAACTTGAAGCAATTTATCCGGTTGTCATCGTTACATACGGCGTTGGAATAATCGTTTCGTTACTGACATATAAAGAAGGCGGTAAATAATCGTATGCAGGAAAAGAAAATGTATATGTGGCCGTCTGCATGGAATCGGCCGTCTATCAACGGAACATACGGGGCAATCAGCAGTAATAATGCGTATGCCACTCAAGCAGGACTGAATGTTTTGAGAAACGGCGGAAATGCTTTTGACGCTGCCGTTGCGGTTTCGTTGGTATTATCCGTTGTCGAACCGCATCATTCGGGAATCGGCGGGGGCTGCTTTACACTGGCGTACTCAAAGCAGGAAAATGCAGTCTATGCATTGGACGGGAGAGGAATAGCCCCGCGGAATGCGACAAAAGATTTATTTTTAAAAGACGGAAAGGTGTGCGACGAATGGAAGGATATAGGCGGAAGATCGGTTGCCGTTCCGGGATTATTGAAAAGCTTAGATGTCTTGCTAAAAAAATTCGGTACAATGACAATGCAAGCGGTTGCACAAGATGCAATCAAGTTGTCGTTCAACGGTTTTAGGACAAGCTTTACCGGCTCGATCACCGGTACGGATGACTCGGTTATCAGAAAACGGAATACCTATCCCGCCTTTAAAAAGAATTTTATGAACGGAGATAAGGGATATGAATTCGGCGCTATGCAAAAAAATGAAAAACTGGGACGGCTTTTAGAAAAAATCGCAACAGTCGGAGTTGATTATTTTTATAGCGGAGAAGCAGCAAAGACAATCATCAACACAATAAATGAACATGACGGTTGTTTTTCCTATGAAGATATGTCCGAGTATCAACCTAAATTCCGTGAACCCGTAAGTATCAATTATCGAAATGCCGCCGTATATTCCTTTCCTCCCCCCGGAGGAGGCTGTACCGTACTCGAAATGCTGAATATCCTTGAAAATGCGGATATAAAAAAAGCTGGACATAATTCGGCACAGTACATACATCTATTGGCGGAAGCAATGAAGATTGCTTTTGCAGACAGAAGTATCGGATTAGGTGATCCCGATTTTATCAAAATCGACACGCATAAAATTCTCAGCAAAGATTATGCAAAATTACAATATCAGCATATCAATAAAACGGCACAAGAGTATAAACCGGGCATCGACACTGCATTCGATGAGCATAAAGGAAACACCTCTCATTTTTCCATTATGGATCGATATGGGAATACGGTATCGCAAACGCAGACCATCAGAGACTGGTTCGGAAGCGGTATTGTTGTAGATGCCTACGGTTTTGTACTGAATAATGCAATGTCGGATTTTTCCGCAACGGAAGGGGGCACTTACCAGTCAAGGATTATCGTACGGCAGCTCTAATGCGATAGCCGGCGGAAAAACACCGATTTCCAGTATGTCGCCGACTATTGTTTTTAAAGAAGGAGTACCGTTTATGGCCATCGGTTCTGCCGGAGGTCCGTCCGAGAATTATTACCGGCGTGCTGCAAGGGATAGTAAATGCAATCGATTTTGATATGGAACCTGAGCAGCTGGTAGATATGCCGTATATCAACTGTCTCAGTAAACAACAAGGCATAGAAACCGAATTCGGTATTTCACCCGATACTGTTGCTCAGCTTCAAGTAGCACTGCATACCATACATCAGGTTCCCGTACATCAGGCAATGAGTACAATGGTAAATTGCGTGATGAAAAAACAGGATAGGTTTTATGCAGGGCGGACAAAGCGAGTCGATGGCTGCGCAGGAGTTCTTTTTTCCTCCGGCGCAAGCTTTGACGGCATAGGATTTGCGGAAATATAGTAGAGCATCTCTAAAAGCTAACCGAGTTTTTAGAGATGCCCGGTATTCGGCTTTAACATACGGGGATGTCTCAAAAGTTGGTTACTTTTTTGCGAGCCCCATTCAGCAGCAGGGCTTAGTTTAAGCTCTGTTCCCGTGCTCATGTCAATCGAGGGAAAGCGGCTGCTGTCCGCTTACGCTGAACATACGCCAGAACCACACAGCATACCCCAACCGCAAACGCCGCTGCCGAAAATAGCACACGCTGCATTCCGCTTTCCGGTGCAATAACCGGAAGCCGTGCAAAAAAATCCGCTGCTACAAAAATTATTCGATATGCGGCGTTCAATCCGTATCCAAGCAGCGGGCTCGTGAAAGGGAAAATAAGCGCAAGCGGAATGCAGATAAGCCCCGCAATGAGGAAAACCGAAACAAGCGGGTTAACCACACATGAAGCAATTACCCCCGCCGCTGCGATATTCCCGATTGCAGAGATAACAATCGGGGCGGTGAAAAGCTGTGCGCCGACGGATGCGGAAATACTGCCTGCAAAAGACGACGGTATTTTTCCAGCCATGAGACGAGCGCACGCATCGCCAAAGATGATAATCCCTGCACAGGCTCCATACGAAAGCATAAACCCGAGCGTTATTGCTTCAGCGCCGGCGATTGCGATATGTACGGTTAGCATGGCGCACAGCACGGACAAGGGCGGCGGTTTTAAACCGAGTGCTCTCCCTGCGGCGGTGATACATACCATTCCCAATGCGCGGTTTAACGAAGGAGCAGCGCCCGCAAACCAGACAAACAGGAAAACCGCCGCAAGCGAAAACCATACTGCCCTGCTCTTATGCCCAAACATCCTGCCGCCCTGCAGCGCCGCTGTCCCGATTAGCGAAAGGTGCATCCCCGACAAGGCAAGGATATGAGCAAGTCCGGCGTTGCGGAACGCTGCAATGCATCCTGCCGGTAAGAACGCCTTATCTGCAGCAAGCAGCGCAAGCAAAAGTCCGCCCGCCTCTCCCCAACCGTATAGCATCCGCATAAAGGCAAAGCGGAAAAACGCACGAAGGCGGTTGAGCGGAGAATTCCAGCCGAGAAATACCGGCTGCACCTGCCGCGCATAAAACACCGTTCCCGTCTTACCGAACTTTCCTTGAACTGCAAGCTTCATTCCACAGACATAAAACCGACATTCTTGCTGATTTTGCAAAGCCTCTGCAAATACAGCCGTACTGGACAGTAGCGGCGCTGCCGCTTTGGATTGTTCCGCTTCGCCGATGCGGGTAATACCTCCTGAATATGTTCCGCGGACAAGCGCTGCCGGAACAAAAAGCTGCACGGAACCCGATGCGGAAAACTGCTCATTGCGGCCGGCGCCGCACGCAATCAATTTGACCGGTATGCGGTAATAATCAGTACCTGTCGGAACAGCCTCACCGGTTAACTCTGCAATAAGCGTCCGTACCGTAGACGGCGAAGCAAGCGTTTGAGGAGGGCGCTGCTCTCTTTGCAGAGTACGCGCAGCATACGAGCCGATCGCAGCTCCCGCAATCACACAAAGCGCAAACCGTACCATGGCTCGCACTCGTTTCTGACGACAGTGCTGCGGTTGGAATTTTCGGTGCGTCAACTGAGCGGCTATCGGTACTGCCGCTAAGAACAGCAAGAAAGCACACAGTAGTAAAAATGCCGTTATAAAAACAAAAGATATAATTTTACTGTCAGTTTGAGCAAATACATACAACCCGTAAAAAAACGCCGCCACCGCAACGGCTATGATCGTAACAGGCGGAACAACATGTCTATCCATACTTACCTCTTACGATTTCTTATACGACACAAGGCGCAAAATGGCTACAAATCAGCGGCAGCGGCAAAGGAAATCTGAGAAAAACATAACTGCCCAAAAGTTACGTTTTCAAGGATTCCTTTAATTTGGTATTTTTATATGATAAAGCGTATGATTTTCAGGATTTCCCTTAAATCGTATTTGCTGTTTCTGTACGGTATCGGTAACAGAAAGGATGGTACGTTTAATGGAACGGTTATTAAAAAGAATCTGAGAGATAACGATCTCATTCGAAAGCGCAGTGTTTTTTATATCGGCGGCAGTATTAACAGTCAGTCCAACATAATTAAGCCGGTTATTCAAGGTTACCACCAATACCGAACCGCTATGCAAACCCATTTTAATTTCCAACCGTTCGCTTATCGGCTTATTTTGACTATACTTTGTCAATTGTCGCAGTGCTTTCACAGCAGCATTAAAGGCCTTACAAGGATCGATAAAAGCCCCCATAACAACATTGCCGTTTTTCATAATCGGTACGCCGCTGTACTTTTCAATCGTACTCAAAAGAAGCTTTACATATCCTTTTATCAATAAAAATGCTTTTTTATTACCTAATGATGCGTAAAGCCTTGTCGAATTTGTAATATCTGCAAAGAGAATTGTCATATTTGTCAGTGGAAGTGATTGGTCACCAATCAGAATTTCAGAACTCATCAATTCGCGGTACAAATTATTTTGAATAATCTCCACACCTCGTACTGCATCAGGTGTGTCCCACGTCCGATACTTTCCGCTCCGAATATTTTTGCCTATATCAGCAATATAATTCATTTTAAACGTAGGATCGAGCATCTTGAGCCGCGGGTGAATCGAAAAGCAAACCTCAATATTGGTGTCAAGCGTATTATTAAAGACCTTATTACAAACCGTACAAAAATTTTGTGACGAAGCTTGATGAAGAGACGGAGCTTCATAGGCAATATGTCCGCAAGTAGGGCAATGATAAATCCATTCTAATATAAATACTCCGTCATAAACTCCTTGAATAAAAATATCCAATATTTTTTCACGCGATATACCGAAAGCTTTACCGATTTCATAGAGAGGAATATGAAAAAGTAACCGATCCGACACATTTGTTAAAAAGGCTGCAATTTTATCAGCCTCTTTCTGATTTACTTTAGAGCGTAATTTCACACTCATAACTCTCTCCTTCTATAATCAACAACTCCGACGCAGAGCATCGGGGTACAGTGCCCAACGTTTCGCACAGTATAGGATATCCGGCACGGATGCAGGTGATTCCAAACAGGAACGAGTTTTTTGCAAGGCAAAAAACTCGCAGTCAAAAATGTACAACGATGTACATTTTTGACGAGATGGTTGCAGTCAGCTTTAATACCCTTTGTTACGACGTAGAGCGTTGCCGAGAACGGCGGGTATTAAACCGCACGAATAAAAACCTTCATGATGAAAGAAAAGCAAGGAGAGTACAAGAATCATGGCAGGTGGTACAAAATATTTTTTAACGCACTATGCTAAACAGTCGGCTTTTAAAATGGTTATAAAAATTTTGATGAATATTTTGATGAATATTTGACAAACCATTTTTTTTCATGTTATAGTAAATAAAGATCGGTGGTATTACCACATACCGCTATTCTAAATATGAGATTATATGAAAAGGAAAAAACGAACAACGGCTAAAAGCAATAAAGAACGTTTTATCGAGCAGATGGAGACACTGCTGTTGATGCACCTTATCCTGCCGGGAGAGCTGTTACCGCCCGAACGGGAATTGGCACAGCAGATGGGTGTCTCTCGGCCGGTCATCCACGAGGGGCTTTTGGAACTTGGCGCGAGAGGGCTTATTTCCATTCGGCCGCGGCATGGCTGGATTGTCAATAACTTCACAGAAGAAGGTGCGCTGCCCCTGCTTTCAAGCCTTTATCGTTTTTCGGCACCTCAGTCTGCCGCCCGTATCGATGCCGATTTGGAAGAAGTCCGCCGGATGATTTTGACAAAATCATTGATGCAGTATTTTGCTACCGATACGGTGCAGAAACAAACAAATTCGCCGCTCATTGAGAAATTACATAAGATACACAGAGAAGAACATAAAAATATCGAGGCCCATTTACGACCTGCTGAAATACGGCGGCTGACCGAATTGGATTTTCTCTTTTACCGTGCAATTATCGAGGCGGGTGGCAATACGATATTTCTCCTTCTCTTTAACTCGGCACGAGAATTGTACCATCAAAAACTGGAGCAGTTTTTTACGGAAAATACCGAGAGCATTCGGACAGCAGCCGCCTTAAAATCACGGTTGATTGCCTATATCACGGAGAATAAACGGAATGAAGCGTTCGCCTTACTGGAAAAAATGATCTCAACGAATGCATACATTCATACGGAAGCAGTCGGACGGGAAAGTCCGCCGATTATGAGGGAACAGCATTATGAAGAACTATCTTCAAAAGCTTGAGCGGAAGATAAAGGAACGGTACCCGCAGCTGAAACTTTCGGCAGAATGGGACGGTCGGTCGGTAATATTGACCGGAGATGCTCCTACCGTTGAAGAACGGTACACCGTCGGCGCCTTTTTTGCAAGAAAATGTAAAAAGCTCCCGGGATATAAGGGTTTGGTTAATGATATAACCGTTGCTGGAAAGGGTGAGCCGCCGATGCGGATGCCGGAAGTGCGGGATAATCTTTTAGCAGGTAAAACATTCGATATCGTGATTATCGGCGCGGGTGTTGTCGGATGTGCAATCGCACGGGAACTATCCCGCTATGATTTAACAATCGCCGTGCTCGAAAAAGAGTGCGATTGCGCCATGCAGGCGTCCTCCCGCAACGACGGCATGATTCATCCCGGCTTTGCAGATAGTCCTTCAAAGATAAAAGGCAGACTGAACACTCGCGGTAACCGCCTGTACCGCAAGCTCGACAAAGAACTCGGCTTTCAAACCGAATGGCCGGGCAGCTTTATGCTATTTGATTCCCCGCTCCTAAAACCGCTTGTGCCCTTTATGCACCGACGGGCGGCAAAAAACGGCGTTGAAGGTCGCGTCGGTTATATGAATAAAAAAACGATACAAAACATGGAACCGAACCTGAGTACGGAATACTACGGCGGTTTTTGGATGCCCTACTCCGGCATTGCCTCTCCTTTTAAGGTAACGATTGCCTTTGCGGAAAACGCTGCGGCAAACGGCGTATCTTTTTTCTTTGAAACCGCTGTAACCGGTTTTGACAAAACGAACGACTTGATTTCGGCAGTGTACACAAACCGCGGTACGCTGAACGCCCGCCTGATTATCAACGCAGCGGGCGTATGGTCTGATAAAATTGCGGAATTTGCCGGAGACCGTTTTTTTTCCATTCATCCTCGAAAGGGCATGGATATCATCCTCGATAAAAGGAAAAAGGGAGCGCAGCATACCATTATCGGAAAACCTAATCTTCTAAACTCTTCAAAACAGCACTCAAAAGGCGGCGGCATTATCCCCTGTATAGAAGGGAATATCCTTGTCGGGACGACTGCGCATGAGGTATATGACCGTGAAGACTACGGTACCGACTCCGAAGATGAACGAGCCTTGCTTGAGCAAATGTCTATGAATAAAACGCTTTCGCGGGGCGACATCATCGCGTATTATAGCGGTATCCGAGCAGCGACGTGGGAGGAAGACTTTATCGTTGAAATGTCCGAAAAGGTACCCAACTTGATTCATGCAGCGGGCATTCAATCGCCGGGTTTTGCTTCGGCTCCGGCAATCGCGGAAGATATTACAGCGCTTGCACTCCGGCGCTTTCCCGCCGGCCTCAAAAAAAAACCGAACTTTATATCTCGCCGCGCCGCACCCCGCGAAACAGCTTCGATGCACGATGCCGAGCGGCATACGCTTATCAAACGAGATCCGCTCTATGGTAAAATCGTCTGCCGCTGCGAGCAAATCTCCGAGGGAGAAATACGGGATGCGGTACGCAGCTGCCGTGCACTCGGTATGCAGCATATCAGCCTTGATGCGGTAAAACGGAGGTGCCGCGCAGGAATGGGGCGGTGCCACGGCGGTTTTTGTACGCCGCGGGTAATGGAAATCATCAGCAGGGAAGCCGGCATTCCGCTTGAACGCATTACTAAAAAAGGCGGCTCCTCGTACATACTGAACAACCCACTGTCGGCAGATGAGGGGAAGGCGGCATTATGAAACGCTTTTATGATATCATTGTGATTGGAGCGGGACCCGCCGGTATGGCTGCCGCTCTTGCCGCCGCCGAAAAAGCTCCGCAGTGCAGCATCGCACTGATAGAGCGGGAAGAGCATATCGGCGGTATTTTAAAGCAGTGCATTCACGACGGCTTCGGACTTATTCGGTTTAAAGAGCGGCTGACCGGTCCCGAATATGCATGGCGGTACCGCGATATGCTCGCTCAGCATTCCAACATCGACATATTCGTATCCACCTTTGTTATCCGTATCGTGCAGCAGAACGGCGGCGGCTTTGAACTGACCTTTACCAATCCGAAAAACGGCATTTTTACCCTTTCCTGCACGGCGCTCATTTCCGCAACGGGTTGCAGAGAACGTACCGACCGGCAGGTGTTTATCCATGGCGACCGGCCTTCGGGCGTATTCACCGCAGGGCAGGCGCAAGCCTTTATCAATTTAAAAGGGTATCTGCCCGGCAAGCGGTTTGTCATTTTGGGCAGCGGAGACATCGGGCTTATTATGGCGCGGCGGCTCACCCTCGAAACCGCAAGTGTCGGCGGCAGTGTGGAAGGTGTCTACGAGGTAAAAAGCGAACCGTCGGGACTTACCCGCAATATTGTGCAATGCCTTGAAGACTACGGTATTCCGCTCCACCTTTCTACGACGGTGAGCGCCTTGCACGGGGCAGGACGCTTGGAGGGCGTAACCGTTACGCAGGTTGACGGACGGATGCAGCCGGTCGCCGATACGGAGCGGTATATCCCCTGCGACACCCTCATTTTGAGCGTCGGGCTTATCCCCGAAAACGACATCCTCGACAGTCTCGCGCCGAAAATGGATACGCGGACAAAGGGACCGCAGGTTAATCAATATATGGAAACAACCGTACCGGGACTTTTCTCCTGTGGGAATGCCCTGCACGTCAATGACCTCGTAGACTATGTTTCCGAATCGGGCAGTATTGCCGGGGAACAGGCTGCCTTACTCTGCAGCGGAACAGCGTTTGAAGGCAATACCGCCTCAGAAAGAGCTGCGGCAACGGAAATACAGCCGGCGGCGCAGGCTGAGCTATGTAAAAATCCTGCTGAAATTCCCATCTATGCCGATAAAACGCTGCTATACCAAACACCCGCCCGCATCGCACCGGACGGGAAGCAGGCGGTTCTGTACTTCCGGTCTGCGGCACAGCGGGAGCAAGCGGTATTGACAATTAGAGCGGAAACAAAAACAGGCTCAAAGACTCTTTTCAAAAAAACATTCCGGTTGTTAAAACCGCCGGAGATGGAACGGATTATCGTGGATACCGCATCGATACCGGCCTACACGCAGCAACTGTCTGTTTCGTTGACAGACGCAGAACCGGCGCATCAGGCAAAGGAGGCTGAATGATCAAAGAGCTGACTTGTATTGCATGCCCGCGCGGCTGTGCATTAACCGTGACAATCGACGATGCAACGAATATAATAGTAGTAAGCGGAAACAGCTGTCCTAAAGGAATCAGCTACGGCAAACAGGAAGTGCTGTGCCCTATGAGAACGCTCACCACCACCGTTGCCTGCAAGCCGACTCGGCATAATGGAGAAACGACAGGATTCGGTGAGCCTGAGTTTATTCGCCTGCCGGTAAAAACCGGATGTGAAATTCCGCTTGAGGAGATGACATCTATGATAGAAAAAATACGCACTATTATCGCCTCCGCGCCGGTGCGATACGGAGACTGTCTTGCCCAGCTTACCACTGAAAACGGAACTAAAATACCGATTCTCGCCTGTGCAAGTACGGAGGCTGAATGATTATGACCGATCAATCGACGATTATCTCAATTGACTGCGGTACCCAGAGCCTGCGTGTTATCATCTTTGCGGAAGACGGTTCGGTACTTGCAAAGAAGCAGATTATGTATAAACCGTGCGTCAGTCCGCGGCCGGGATGGGCGGAACAAGATCCCGCAGTGTGGTGGGGTGCGCTGTGCACAGGTGTAGCGGCACTCAAAAACAGTCATCCCGATTTAATGGCTCGCGCAAAGGGAATCGGCGTAACAGCTCAGCGGGACACCGTCATCCTCATCGGTAAAGACGGAAACGTGCTGCGCCCTGCGATTACGTGGCTCGATACCCGAAAGGCACGCGGCCGGTATCATCCGAATTTCATTATGAAGGCTGCGCTGAAAGCCGTTGATTACTACGAAAAAATCATGCATTCCCAAAGCGACGGTCAGTGCAACTGGATACAGGAAAACGAGCCGGAAATTTGGAAAAAAACTTGGCGGGTACTGATGGTATCGGGCTATCTGCAATACCGGCTTACGGGAATTGCTGCCGATTCCCCTTCATCGCTGGTCGGACACATTCCCTTTGATCATAAAAAGCAAAAGTGGGCATCGCCCGGACACATCACGGCAAAGATATTTCCGATAGATGATAATAAAAAATGCAGTGTTGTCCAAAGCGGGAAAGAGATCGGACGGGTTTCCGCTCAAGGCGCTCTGGAAACGGGGCTTCCTGTCGGTATACCGGTCATCGCCTGCGGCAGTGATAAGGCATGCGAAACGCTCGGTATGGGATGTCTCGATGCGAAAACCGCGTCCCTCAGCTTCGGAACAACGGCAACGGTGGAAATATGCACCGACCGCTACACGGAACCGATCCGCTTCCTGCCCGCATACAGCGCCGCCTATCCCGGGCGTTGGGTACCGGAAATCGAAATATTCCGCGGCTACTGGATGATCAGCTGGTTTAAGGACGAGCTCGGCTATGAAGAACGGGCAAAGGCGACGGCAACCGGTATTATTCCGGAGCAAATTATGGATCGTCTCCTCGACTCCTCCCCGCCCGGCTGCTACGGCCTGATGCTGCAACCGTATTGGGGCGCCAGCCTTAAAGATCACTATGCGAAAGGCTCGATGATCGGGTTCGGCGACGTACACGGACGGCACGCAATATACCGCGCAATCGTCGAAGGGCTCGCCTACTCGCTGCGGGAAGGACTGGAACAACTGCAACGGCAAAGCGGTGTTCCCGTACAAAAGGTTGCCGTTTCGGGCGGAGCCTCGCAGAGCGACCGTATCTGCACTATCACGGCGGATATCTTAAACAAGCCGCTCGTCCGCGGTGCGACAACGGAAACTTCTGCACTGGGAGCCGCGATCTTAACGGCGTACGGGACGGGGTGTTATTCAAGTATCGAAGAAAGCACCAAAAACATGGTTCATATCGCGCAGGAATTTACCCCCTCACCGGATAACCGCGAATTATATGATGAACTCTATCAAATATACACACAGATATATCCTATCTTAAAGCACGTGTATAAACGGATACGGGAAGTAACCGGTTATCCGTCATAAAAAGTAGCATCGAGAGCATCTAAAAATCTCATCGAGTTTTAAGAGGTGTTCTATCATAAATTCAAATAGGAGATGACTATGGCAGAACGTAAGGTATACAAGAATTTTAAACCGGAATGGGAGCAAGTTCCCCCGCCGCCGGCTTCATTCCGTTCGATTTTAAAATGGGGAGACCCCAACGAATTTAAGGAACCGAATGAAAGGCTTTTTACCTTTATGAAAGGTGAGCTCGGCTTAACCGATGCGGATTTTCAGCGGAAGGGCGCCGACGGACATGAAGCGGTACCCGAAACATTAGCGACGCCGCCGCTCGAACCGGAGCATGTCGCGTTCTTTGAATCCGTGTGCGGTAAAGAGAATGTCAGTACCAAGGGATACAACCGGCTTTCCGTAGCTTACGGCAAAACCATGTACGACCTCTACCGGCTGCGGGAGAACATCACCGAAAATGCCCCGCGGGCAGTGCTCTATCCTTCAAGTCATGAAGAAATCGTGCAGATTGTCGAATACTGCCAAAAGCAGCACATTCCCCTCTATGTATACGGCGGCGGCTCTTCCGTTACCCGCGGCGTAGAAGCGTTTAAGGGCGGCATCAGCCTTGATATGCGGCGGAACTTTAACAAGGTGATTAACTTTAACGAAACCGATCAAACCATCACGGTTGAAGCGGGGATGTCCGGCCCCCAGCTCGAAAAAATCTTAAGCGAAGCGAAAACACGGTTCGGCGCACGGCACGCATACACCTGCGGACACTTTCCGCAGTCGTTTGAATACTCCTCCGTCGGCGGCTGGACGGTAACGCGGGGGCGCCGGTCAAAACTCAACCTATTACGGCAATATTCACAATATCGTGATGGGGCAGACTTATGTTACCCCCACCGGTGTCATTAAAAGCTACGGACTTCCCGCCCACGCAGTCGGCCCCTGATATCGATGAGTTGATGATGGGGTCGGAAGGAGCGTTCGGCGTACTGACGCATGTAACGCTGAAAATTTCCCGCCTGACTGCGGAGAACCGCCGGTATTTCAGTTTTATGTTTAAGGACTGGCAGAGCGGACGCGACGCCGCGCGGGAAATTATGCAGGCCGAAGCAGGCTATCCTTCCGTGTTCCGCCTATCCGACCCCGAAGAAACCGATGCAATGATGAAGCTCTACGGCGTGGAAGGCACGCCGCTCGAAAGCTTGATGAACCTCCGCGGATACAAAGCGCATGACCGCTGTATGTTCTTAGGCTGGACGGAAGGGGAGCGAGGCTTTTCTTCAAATCTCTTCCGCGTCGTAAAAAAAATCAGCAAAGCCCACGGCGGACTGTACCTCACCGGCTATCCCGCGCACAAATGGGAAGAAGGCCGCTTTACCGACCCCTATTTACGGGAATCGCTGCAGGACTACGGTATCATCATCGACACGATGGAATGCTCCGTTACATGGGAGATGATGGGGCGTGTGCATGAAAAGGTTCGCGCCTTTGCAAAATCCCGCCCGAACACGGTCTGTATGACGCACCTTTCCCATGCGTATGAGCAGGGAGCCAATCTCTATTTTATCTTTATCGGAAAATTCCGTGATAAAGAAGAATATGCAGAATATCAGTTCGGTATCTTTGATAATATCATGGAACAGGGCGCTGCGATGAGCCACCACCACGGTGTCGGCAAGATGACGGCCGCATGGGTGGAACAATCGATCGGCACGGATAGGCTGAATATTTTCCGCGCGTTAAAAAAGCATTTTGACCCCGACAATATTATGAACCCGGGCGGCACCCTCGGCATCGACATGACCGATGAGCAAAAGCGTAAACCGAAGTTCTGCAGCAGAACATGGGATAATCCTGCATATTAAGAGGTATCGCTCAAAATAACGGAGCCGCTAAAAAGAGCCGGGGCTGTCCAAAAACTTCAGTTTTGGACAGTTTCCTTAGATTTAGATGCGATGTTTAAAATTAAGTTATTACTGTATAAAGACTTAATTTTAAACTCGCTATCAGCTATGCTGATGACGATGTCCAAAAAGTAACCAACTTTTGAGACATCCCCGGTTTTCGTTTTTAATGCAATTCTTCAAACCCGTAGGTTTCTTCTTTTGTATTAAAGAAATAGTTATAGGATTTGGAAGCCTCTACTGTAATTTCCTGTTTGCTTGCACCGTAGGTTGTTGTAACGGAGCGGTAAAAGAAACCGGGACGAGTTTTTGAAAAAGACGATTCGACGACATGGGTTCCGGGAGTAACATAGAATCCGGTTGAAAGCTTTTCTCTAAAGTAGAACGGGCGCTCCCCGTCGACGCTGCGGATGGTTATCTGTTGAGCGGCACTCGCCAGATAACCGGTTACCGAACTCGTTTTACCGATATATACTTTTACCGCATCGGGATGTTCATTCAGCCAATTTGTAACGCGCTGTTTATCCTTCTTCGTTTTAAAGATTGCAAATGCAAAATAAGCAAGCAGCCCTATCGGAATAAGGATAAAATAATAGATATGTGAAAAACTTGTATTACTCATGATGGTGTCCATGGGTTTTCTCCTTTACGGTTGTCAATTTAGCCGGTTCATCAGTATTGTCCGTGCTGAGTTTGGTTACGGAATCTCTATTGATTCCCAAATCATCCAATAACTTTATAAACTGCGTAATACCGATTAATTCGCAGTCAATCAGTTCTTCATTTTCTCCCTGCCGGGTAAGATAGAGCGAGCATTCCGTATCCCCGCCGGAACTAACGGTTTTTGCCCGTATAGCTGTAGCGGAAATCGAATAGGTATCGATTTTTTTCCCTTTTTTTATCGTCAATGTATTGCCGTCGGTTTCTATAACAATCATGTTGCCGATAATGACAAGCCAAATATAGCCGGCGAAAACTGCTAAAGCTATCAATAGCAATAATACGGAACTTTTAAGCCAAATTGATGCAATAAAAGTCACAAAGAGAGCGGCTCCCGCACCAAAAATGAGATTCACGAGAACTCTGTGCGGACGTGTCTTATAGACATTGCTCATTTTTTCCTCCTAATAAACTTCGGAATCGAAAGCATTATTATAATTGAGCAAGATAGTTTGTCAACCCAATCTAAATTTAGAGGATGCGAATTTACAAGATCGCACAAATAGATTACTGAGACGCCCTATTACACCACATATTGAAATTTCTTTCTACTTTATGGCATACTGCTTTCTGCAAGGAGAATACGATGGAACTCATACATCAAGAAAATAGAATTTATGCGGAAAACGATACCGGAAAAGTTATTGCCGAGGTTACCTTTCCGCAGGAGAATGATTCGACGGTTTGCCTCGACCATACCTTTGTTGATGATTCGCTGAGAGGACAGGGCGTTGCCGGTAAGCTCGTTAAAGAAGTCGTAGACTATGCCCAAAAAAACGGAAAAAAGATACGGCCTCAATGCTCGTATGCAGCTGATTGGTTCAATAAACATTCGGAATACGCGGATTTAGTCGCGCATTAATTAAACCACCAAGCACGCAGAGACCGCAAAGGATTCTAAAAAGAACACTCTTATCGAATTCCTTTTCTTTGCGATCTTGGCGGCCTTTGCGGTTACATTTACCAATTAGTTTATCTTTATCCCTCGCAAAGAGGAGGCACTTGAGTACTTATGAATGTTTTAGCTGAAAAATGTAAAGAAGTTATTTTTTCAGTTTTACCCATTGCCGTGTTAATTTGTATTTTGAACTTCCTTTTTGTGCGAGTTGATTATACTTTTTTTATTCAGTTCTTAATCGGCGTTGTTTTTATCTGCATCGGGCTTACGATATTCCTATTCGGAATAGACATCGGTATTACGCCCATCGGCGACGTGATGGGGCAGTTTATCACTGCGAAAAATAAAATCTCAGTGGTTATTATCGGAGCGCTCATACTCGGCTTTTTTATTTCGATTGCCGAACCCGATTTGCAAATCCTCGGCGATCAAGTGATGCAAGTCACCAAGGGTGCAATCCCGCAAACCACGCTGATTGTTATCGTTTCAATCGGTGTCGCGGTATTTCTTGCCGTCGGATTATTAACCATTGTCTATCACATCCCGCAGCATAAAGCTTTTACTTTCTCGTATGGATTGATATTACTCTGTTCGATTTTTTCGGTACGGGAGGGCATCTCGATTGCCTTTGATTCTTCGGGTGCAACAACCGGTGCAATTACGGTGCCGTTTGTTCTGGCAATAGCAGCAGGTGTTTCCCGCATGAAGAAAAACTCCATTGCATCGGAAACGGATTCTTTCGGGCTTGTCGGGATGGTTTCGGCAGGAGCAATCTTGAGCGTGCTTGCAATAACTTTGATACGGCAGTTACCAGCCTTTGATAATGATTTCAGTATTTCGGAGCCTGCTGCCGGAGCATCAATTCTTACCGCCATCTCCGAAGCGTTTAAGCATGCTGCCTCTGAATCGATGCTGTCGCTGTTACCGATTGCGATTATCTTTTTACTCACCGATGTATGTTCGTTACGGTTGAAAAAAAACACCTTGAGCGGAATTATTAAAGGGATGATTATCACCTTTGTCGGCTTAATGTTATTTTTAGCGGGAGTAAAAACGGGTTTTTTGGATCTCGGCTTCCTGATTGGGCATAAAATCGGAGAGATTGCAAATCTACCGCTCATTTTAATCATCGGGGCTTTTATCGGCTGCGTAGTCATCCTTGCGGAGCCGGCCGTTTATGTATTGACCAAGCAAATTGAAACCGTCAGCGCCGGCTATATTCCGAGAAAGCTGGTACTCATCTTCCTTGCGCTCGGCGTGAGTATTGCGACATTTCTTTCGATGCTGAGGATTCTTATTCCCGCATTTCAACTCTGGCATATTCTATTGCCGGGATATATGGTCGCGCTTGCGCTTTCATGGATTGTGCCGGAGCTGTTTGTCGGTATGGCTTTTGACGCAGGAGGGGTCGCGTCGGGGCCGATGACAGCAACATTCGTGCTCTCCTTTGCGCAAGGGCTGGCGGCAGCAACGCCGGGTGCAAACGTACTTATCGACGGGTTCGGTATTATCGCAGCAGTCGCTTTGGCGCCGGTTATCTCGCTGCAAGTGCTGGGATTACTTTTTTATTTAAAACAAAGGAAGGGGACATGACCGCTTTTTCATTATTGATCATTTTAGTGCCACATGGACAAGCGCGGAAAATTATTCACGAAGGTAGGGAACTCGGCCTTATCGGAGCGACGACGCTGCTTGCTCAAGGTACGGTAAAAAGTAAGCTGCTCGATTTTCTCGGCATCAATCAAATCCAAAAGGAATTGATTTTGACAATGGGAGAACATGATAAACTCACCTCGATTATGGAAGAACTGAACCGGCGGCATAAAGTAACCAGAAAAAATTTCGGCATTGCGTTCATCATTCCGATTACCTATTCAAATAAACATTTCAGCGGAGCAATGCCGCCGGAAACGCAAAAGGAGATACAAGCTATGAAGTCGGCGATTTTTACAATTGTAGATAGAGGACGAGCTAATGATGTTGTGGACGCTACCATAGAAGCGGGAGCACGCGGAGGCACCATCCTTCACGCCCGCGGTTCGGGGGCGAATCAAACAAAGCTGATTTTTGATATTGAAATAGAACCCGAAAAAGAAATTGTCTTAACAATTGTAGACCCCGAACAGGTTGAACCCGTCGTTGCCGCCATCCGCAGCCACAGTGATATCGAAAAGGACGGCCACGGAATCTTATTTGTGCTGCCCATCACCGACGCCTACGGAATAAAATAGTAGAAAAATTACTGGAATATAGTATACTCTAAGAAGGCACTGTAGGTCATAAGGAGTTTTTGTGGTGATAGAAACAACTCTTAAACAAAAAGCGATGGATTATTTTGCAATGCTTGATAATGAGCAGGCTCAAATGGTTATTTCATACATGGAAGCAATTGATTTTTCCACTGAAAAACAACAACGCAGTCTCGCCGACCTAAAGGGTAAAATTCAATTTGCTGATGGATATGATTATAAAGCAATGCGGAGTTCTTAATGATTCTAGTAGATACTTCTGTGCTGATCAATTTTTTTCGTGGCAGGGAAACAGTCGGTACTGTATATTTTGAAAAATTACTTGAAGAACAAAAACATTTTTGTATCAATGAATTTATTTATCAAGAAATTTTGCAAGGTTCAAAAGACGAAAAAGAATTTTCCGTTTTGAAATCTTATTTACGTGACGTACCGTTGTATTCTCTAAGACTCGGTATTTGCTCCTTTGAAAATGCAGCTCTGCTGAATTTTCGTTGTCGTAGAGGAGGGGTTACAATTCGTAGTACGGTCGATTTACTGATTGCAGAAACGGCAATTGAAAATAATATTCCACTTCTACACGATGATGCCGATTTTGTAAATATGGCTCGAATTATTACAGAATTAAAACTTGCTGTGTAAATCAAAACCGCTTAGTACCGTTATGTATTTTTTATAAACTCTTTATCTCTTTATGATTACACTACACCGGTTGCTTCAACATTATCAATAACACCGCCGCCAAGTACCCTACTCCCGCAATAAAATACAGCGGCTTGCCCGCGCGCAACCGCTCGTTCGGGTTCGGTAAAAACAATACGGACTCGGTCAATACCGCTCGGTTCAATGCAGACTTTTTTCAGCTGCTGCCGGTACCGTGTTTTAACCTCCGCGTAAAAAGGCTCCTGCGGCATTTCGGCAATCCAGTTTACCTCCCGCACCGAACAGGCGGCGGCGAGAAGGGAATCACCCGCACCGACGGTAACGGTATTATGCTCTGCCGATTTTTCAACCACGTAAATCGGATAGCCGAACGGCAGAGCAAGTCCCCGCCGCTGCCCGATGGTATAACGGTGCAAGCCGCGGTGCGTACCGACCTTGGCGCCATTGATGTCGATAAAATCTCCTTCGGGAAACGCATTGGGCGCCAATGCTTCGATTACTGCCGTGTAGTCGCCGTCCGGTACAAAGCAAATATCTTGGCTGTCGCTCTTATGTGCATTGACCAACCCGGTTTTTTCCGCAATGAGGCGAACCGCCGGCTTCGTCAGTTCCGCAAGCGGGAAAAACGTCCTGCTGAGCTGCCCTTGGCTCAACAAGGCCAAAAAATAGCTTTGATCTTTCTGCACATCAGCCCCCCGCTCCAGCACATACCGTCCGGACGGCTCCTGAAATACTTTGGCATAATGACCGGTTGCAACCGCATCACAACCTTCCCGTAACGCCTGTTCCAAAAGTAGGCCGAATTTAATCTGTCTATTGCAAATATAACACGGATTCGGCGTTTCTCCGCTGCGGTAGCTTTTTATAAAATAATCGATAATCTGCTTTTGAAATTCGGTACGGAAGTCGTAGACACGGTGCGGAATACCGAGAAGCCGCGCTGCCTGCGCCGCTTCTTCGATAATCCGCTCGGATTGTTCCTTCGCGATGGAAGTCTGTTCATCCAGCAAGCGGAGCGTAACACCACACACGTCATGCCCCTCTTCTATCAGAAGCTTTGCCGCAACGCTAGAATCTACCCCTCCGCTTAAACCTACTGCAATCTTCATTTTTTTATTGCACTCCGCAATGACAGCGCTTTACCGTCTGCGAGCACAACCGCTTCCAATTGTTTATACGTATGGGCAGGAAACTGAATCGGTACGCTTAAAGTACTGCCGATGTAAATCACTTCGACGGCTTTTGTTTCCTTCTGTTCCGTATCGCGGTTCGCCGCAGTGATACGGACGGTAAGCGGCAGCGCATAGTCATCGCTTTGTTCCGTGGCTGCGAACGAAACATTCACATAGAGATGTTCCTGCTGCGTTAAATATTCCAATTTAACCGGAACTCCCTCAATTTTTCCTGACTGCCGATCGGTTTTAAATAAAAATGATGCAAAGGTGAGGGCAAAAACGGCAACAATAGCAAACAGCATAGATCGGGTTGAACGAGTTGCGGTAAGGCTTTTAAGAAGACTCATTTTTTTGATGTAGTCGGGCTCGTACATTTGCTGCACCGCTTCCGGCGCACGCTTTAAACGCTCACTTCGGTCATAGCGGAGATACGAACTTCCCTCATCCCATGAATCCGGTTGGTTATTCATTTTTTGACGCTCCGGTAATTTCGGTTGTCTTCCACCAAACGATGTCCGCCTGCTTGTCCCCTGCAAGGAGCGCCGATAAGATACCATCGGAAGAAAGATGGAAAGCGTTATACACTAATTCATCCGGGGAGACGGTCAATGTTCGCGTATGTATTTTATTTGAATGTAAATTGATTAGTTCGAGGATATATCCGTCGGAACGCGGTGTCGTCAACAAGCACCAATTATTTGCGGTTACACCGAGCAACCCATACACTTTTTTAATGTGCCGGATACCGGTATTCGTGTCTTCCGTATCCTCATACGGCGCAATATCCACCGTCCGCTCGTACTGCCTCTCTTCAATATTGAACGTATAGAGGCAGCTTTTATCATAACTGATTCCGGCGCTCACATTGATATCCGTATCAATATCTTCACGGTAATAATCGACTTTAATATGCAGCTTCTTTGCCGTAAAATCGGGAACAGCCTTATCAAGGCTCGAAAATACTTTTACATCGTTGGTGTAAGGCGACGGCAACCCGCTAAATGCAATAGGAATTTTGTACAGCAAACCGCCCGTATTGTCATACCAGTACACCCTGATACCGGTTTCCGTTCGACATACTACAATAAGACCATTGTTTGAATCCGCATACAGTCCTTCGATAGGTGGAAACGGCGTACCGCCGACTCCTTCTTGTCCGACGGTATCAACAAATTCACCGGTCTCATTAAAATGAATGACCGTATCGCGTAACGCAAGATTCTCCGTTTGATCGTATTCAATACGTTCTTCGTTGACCGTATCGACGGCAAACAAGTGCTTGTTCGGCGTTACGGCAAGATAGGTCGGATGATTAAGCGGATACGGCACGGCGCGGCGGGTCATAATTTTATCCGCTTGATCGGCGTCGATAAATGTCGGGCGGGGATTCTTTTCGGGATTATAATACAGCGCAAGCAAATCACCGAAAGACGTCAATTTCATAATTTTTCCCGCGCCTGAATTGCTTAAGTAAAAAATACCGTCATCCATGACTAACTGACTGTCGGGACGGACATACGGACTTGCCAGCTGAAATAAATCGAGCTGATCTTCAAAATTTCCGTATTTAATTGAAAAAAGTTGTTTGCGCTCCAAGTTCCCCGTTTTTTCTTTCCCGCACGAAACGGCACAAAGAGAAACAACGGCACACAAGAAAATACAGAGCCCTTTAACAAAATGACTGCGGTAACACATTACAATAATCCGGTTCCTTACGGTATCTTCTAAAAACTCATGAGAGATTTGTTTTGCACCCTTAGGAATAGAAGATACCGCATCAGCAAAACTGCTTATTTGATAACTTCCGCAATACTTGACACAAGCCCTGCCATATTCTGAATATCAGCAGGAATAATAATTTTCGTCGATTTTCCGTCGGCTACTTTTTCAAAGGCTTCCAAGCTGCGCAGTTTAATCAGTGCAGGGTCGGCACCGACATTCTTAATAAGATTCAAACCTTCGGCAGTTGCTTTCTGGATAGCCAAAATTGCCTCAGCCTCACCCTGCGCCCTGCAGATAGCGGATTCTTTTTCCGCTTCGGCCTGTAAAATCATCGACGCCTTTTTTCCTTCTGCCACCAGAATGGAGGACTGCTTTTGTCCCTCCGCAATGAGAATGGCCTCACGCCGTTCACGTTCTGCACGCATCTGTTTTTCCATCGCTTCCTGAATGGATTCAGGGGGAATGATATTCTTTACTTCTACGCGGTTTACCTTAATACCCCAGGGATCGGTCGCTTCATCCAGAATGCTGCGCATACGAGTATTGATAACATCGCGGCTTGTCAGCGTACCGTCAAGTTCCAATTCACCGATAATATTCCGCAGCGTGGTCGCTGACAGATTTTCAATCGCATTCATCGGGTTTTCAACGCCGTAGGTATAGAGCTTCGGGTCGGTAATCTGAAAATAGATAACCGTGTCAATCATCATGGTAACGTTGTCTTTCGTAATAACCGGCTGCGGTTTAAAATCGAGCACCCGCTCCTTGAGCGACACCTTATTGGCGATTCGATCGACAAACGGCATCTTAACGTGCAGACCGACCTCCCATGACTGGAAATAGCCGCCAAGCCGTTCGATAATGAACGACTGAGACTGCGGTACAATTCTGATATTCAAAATAAGCAGAATGAGTACGAATACGATTAATGCAAAAGCAATCCACATAGTAAAACCTCTCTATTATATTTAGGTTCTTGTTAGGCGTCTCTAAACGTTTCAGTTTTCAGAGGCATCCATTTCTTTTACGATCAGGGTAACACCCTCTATCTTTTCGATGATACATTCATCTCCGGCAGGTATAACCGCGCCGTCAACCGAAGAAGCCGTCCACACAACGCCGTTGATTTTAACTTGCCCTTTTTCCCATTCGGTAATGGTTTGTAGCACGACGGCTTTTTTACCGATAAGGCTGTCCGCATTGGTTTTTTCCCGTTTGGTATGCAAAAATTTCAGCGCAATGGGGCGGGTAAAAAAGAGCAGCAGCAATGCAACAAGCGCAAACAGAACGCACTGCACATAAAACGGCGGCTGCAACATGGAAATGAAAATCATCAGCACGGCGCTGAGCGCGAACCACACGGTCGTTAAACCAAGCGTCATCCCCTCGATAATTGCACAAATAACGGCAATACCGAACCAAAACCACGGCGTATAAAACGCTAAAAACATCGATAGTTGGAAGAGCATACGGCCATCTCCTTAGGTTCGTGCCAGCGCCGCTCCGATAAAGTCACGGAATAGCGGATGCGGCTTATTCGGACGGGAGGCAAACTCGGGATGAAACTGTACCGCTAAAAACCACGGATGATTTTTCAGCTCGACGATTTCCACTAAATTGCGCTCAGGATTGATTCCCGAAAGCAGCATGTCGGTATTTTCAAACCGGCTGCGGTACAAATTGTTAAATTCATAGCGGTGCCGGTGGCGCTCGCGAATTTCGTGCATTTTATAAGCCTGCTCCGCCTTGCTGTTCTCCGCAACCATACAGCGGAAAGAACCGAGCCTGAGCGTACCGCCGAGCTGCACATCTTTTTGATCGGGCATCAAGTCGATAACGGGTTCACAATTCTTGATAAACTCGGAGGAATGCGCGCGTTCCAACCCAAGTACATGGCGGGCAAATTCGATAACGGCAATCTGCATTCCAAGGCAAATACCGAAATAGGGAACGCCCTTGGTGCGCGCATATTCCGCAGTAAGCACCATCCCCTCAATGCCACGCTCACCGAAACCGCCCGGAACGATAATCGCCTGTGCATCTTTTAACAATTCTTCAGCCTTTGCCGCATCCGTAATCTTCGCTGCGTCAATCCACAGCTGCTTTACACGTGCGCGGTGATAGACCCCTGCAGCGGTCAACGCTTCGCTTACGCTTAAATACGCATCGGGCAGCTCGGTGTATTTGCCGACGAGGGCAACCGTTACTTCTTTTTCGGGATGATAATAAGACTCAACCATTTCCTTCCACGACTGTAAATCGGGTTCGGAATTGGGAATATTGAAAAGCTCGCAGATTTTTTTACCGAGGTTCCCTTCTTCCAGCATCAGCGGAACTTCGTAGATAGACTTTGCGGTAAGATTTTCGATAATGGCATCTTGGCTGACATTGCAAAAAAGACTGAGCTTTTCGCGGATGGATTTACTGAGCTTTTTTTCGCTGCGGCACATAATGATATCGGGCTGAATTCCGAAGCCGAGCAGCTCTTTAACGCTATGCTGCATGGGTTTGGTTTTAAGCTCGCCGCATTCTTTTAGGTACGGTAAAAGACCGAGGTGGATAAAAAGGCAATGTTCTCTGCCGACTGTGTTCCGAATTTGCCGAATCGCTTCTATAAAAGGGAGCGATTCGATGTCGCCGACCGTACCGCCTATTTCCGTAATAACGATATCGCTGCCGGTTTGCTCCGCCGTTTGCATAATGCGGTGTTTAATTTCGTCGGTAACATGCGGGATAACCTGTACGGTCGCTCCGCAATAGTCCCCAGCCCGCTCATGATCTAATATGGAAAGATACACTTTTCCGGCCGTGTGGCTGTTAAATTTATGCAAAGCAACATCAGTGAACCGTTCGTAATGACCGAGGTCGAGATCGGTTTCGCCGCCGTCCTCCGTTACAAAAACTTCTCCATGCTGATAGGGATTCATCGTTCCCGGATCGATATTCAAATAAGGATCAAACTTTTGATTGATAACCGAAAAACCTCTGCTTTTCAGCAAAAGTCCGATAGATGCAGCGGTAATGCCTTTCCCAAGGGAAGAAACAACCCCGCCGGTAATAAAAATAAAACGAGCTTTCATCATGTACGCTACTATAGCATATTATGAGGGCTTCCGCAATCAATATGCCCATGCCGAACACAGTATCGTGAAATCCCACCACTCCGCTATGACTGCGGGGCGTTTTATGATACACTCATCCCCATGACACAGCATACACAAGACACGCTCTACCTACTTGATTCCTACGGCTTAATTTACCGCTCTTACTTCGCTTTTGTCAGCCATCCGTTGACCAATAAGGCGGGCGAAAATGTTTCCGCGCTTTACGGCTTTTTTAGAAGTCTTGCGATGATTTTAAAAACATACCGGCCGCAGTATTTTCTTGCAGCCTTCGATTCCCGCACGCCGACGTTTCGGCACGAATGGTACCCCGAATACAAAGCAACCCGCGACAAGACACCGGAAGATTTGCACGCTCAGATTCCGCATATCGAAAAAATACTGACAACGCTCGGTATCACCTGCCTCCGCAAAGACGGTTTTGAGGCTGATGATATTATTGCAACCCTTGCCTGCCGCGCTGCACAAGAAGGCCTCCGCTGTGTTATCATCTCCGGAGATAAAGATTTGGCGCAGCTGGTAGGAGATTTTGTTTCGGTGCTTAAACCCGATAAGAGTGAAGCCTTGGCGCACTGCGGCATCGAAGAGGTTAAGGAGCATTGGGGGGTTGCACCTGCACAGATGCTCGATTACCTTTCGCTCATCGGCGATGCTTCGGACAATATCCCCGGCGTAAAGGGCATCGGCCCCCAAAACGGCTGTAAAGCTTTTGCAGGATTACGGTACGCTCGACGCTGTGTATGAACATATCGATTCCATTGCGGGAGCCGTACAAAAGAAATTGGCTGCCGGAAAGGAGAGCGCGTATTTTTCAAAAAAACTGATAACGCTTGCCGCCGATATTCCCATCGAAGGCTCGATCGAAGATTACCGCTGCGATGCGCTGCACTACACAGAGGCGGCTGCGCTGCTAAAAGAATATGAGCTGCCGCGCCTCGGCGAACTGTATACAAAGGCTGCCGAAGAAGCAGGCATGGCCGGTGCAATGGCCGCGCCGAATACCGCAGCAACCGGCGGGTCAGCGGATAACGGTTCGGCAGAGATCGGTTCCGGTACAGGCAATGCGATTTCCCGCGGCAAAGCAGCCTCGTCTGCCGGAACCGGCATGAAAGCGGCAGGCGCAGGTACAAAACTGGCGACCGGTACAAAATCGATAGGCGGCGCTGACGGCGCACCGGAAGCCGGTAACGGTACAGTACCAGCGGAGCTCCGTAAAAATACCGGCGAGTACCGCACCGTAACGGACGCGGAAGAACTCGAAGCCGTTATCGCAGCAGCCGAAGCGCAGGGCTTTGCCGCCTTTGACTGTGAAACCACCGGCCTCAACCCGCTGTACGACGCTCTTGTCGGGTTTTCGCTCAGCTTAAAAGCCGGAACCGGTATCTACGTACCGCTCAAAGCACCGGCGCCCGAACTGGGGGAACAGCCCTTCACCGTGATGCCCCTTGCCGCCGCAAAGGAACTACTCGCGCGGCTCTGGAGCAATGAAGCGCTTACTCTGATACTGCACAACGGCAAATTTGACTATCAGGTGCTGCGGACGGCAAAGATTTTTACCCGCGCCGGCTGCCGCCTCTTCGATACGATGATAGCGGCATGGCTGCTCGAACCTGATAACCTCAGTTTCGGACTGGAGAACCTTGCCGAATCGCAGCTCGGCTTGCAGGGCATTAACTATAAAGACGTCGTACCCAAGGGTCATACCTTTGCGGCGGTGCCCCTTCCGCAAGCGACTGCGTATGCGGCGGAGGATGCAGACCTCACCCTGCAATTATACCACATATATAAGCCCGCCTTGGAACAGGCAAACCTCACCGCGCTTTTTGAAACGCTTGAAATGCCGCTGATGCCGCTCCTTGCAGATATGGAAGCACAGGGTATCTTCCTTAAAAAAGAAGAGCTAGCCGCGTTTTCTGAAGAATTGGCGGATACGCTTGCACGGGACGAAGCGGAAATTTACAAGCTGGTCGGCCATCCCTTTAACATCGCCTCCCCTAAGCAGCTGCAGGAAGTGCTGTTCACCGAACGGAAACTGCCGACCGGTAAAAAAACAAAGACCGGCTACTCTACGGATATTTCCGTGCTTGAGGAGCTTGCCGCCATCGATGAACTTCCCGCAAAAATTCTCGATTACCGCGCCTCCGCAAAACTGAAATCGGGTTACGCCGATGCACTGCCCCTACTTGCCGATACACACGGGCGGATACACACCAGTTTTATTCAAACCGGGACTGCGACAGGAAGACTTTCGAGCCGCGATCCGAACTTGCAGAATATTCCGATCAGAGGAGAAGAAGGCCGCAAAATCCGCAAGGCGTTCTACGCAGCAGACGGCTGTAAACTGATTTCCGCCGACTATGCACAAATCGAGCTGGTTATCCTCGCTCATTTTTCGCAAGATGAAAATTTAGTAAAGGCATTCCGGCACGGAACCGATGTCCACGCGGCGACGGCTGCGCTCATCTTTAATGTACCGGTCGAGAACGTTGTCCCCGATATGCGCCGCATTGCAAAGGTGATCAACTTCGGGGTGATGTACGGTATGAGCGCATTTAGGCTCGCCAACCAACTGCGCATATCCCGCACCGAGGCGGCCGAGTTTATTACCCGCTACTTTACTACCTATTCGGGAGTATCCGCCTTTATGGAAACGCTCAAAGAGTCGGCGGCGGAAAAAGGCTTTGTGGAAACACTGATGGGCAGACGGCGGTATATCCGAGCCATCAACAGCAAGAACCAAACGCAGCGCGCCGCAGCGGAACGGATCGCCGTCAACACGCCCATTCAAGGCTCCGCCGCCGATATCGTCAAAACGGCAATGCTGCGTGTAGACCGCGCATTGAAGCAGCAGCAGTTAAAGGCACGCCTCCTGTTACAGGTACACGATGAGCTAATCCTCGAAGCGCCCGATGCGGAAGTCGATACCGTCAAAGCACTGTTAAAACAAGAGATGGAACACGTCGTCGAACTCGCCGTCCCGCTCCGTGTCAGCATCGAAGCAGGCAGCTGCTGGGGAGATTTCCATTAAGGTGTCAGGGTTCTGCCCTAAGAACCCGCCTTGGTTCCAGAGCTTGATTCTTATAGAGCTTCTACTTCTGCTTGAGAGAGTCCCGAAATTTTACAAATATCATTGAGTGGATACCCCATAGTTAGCATTGTCTTTGCGGTTTCAAGCGCTTTTTGGCGGGAACCGCGAGCTTCTCCTTGTTGTATCCCAAGCATTAAACTTTCTTCTCTTTGTACTGCAATATCGGTATCGTAATCATATTCGGCTATTAACATGTTTATGACCTCCCGTGATTTTCTTTGTAGGTATTCCTTCAGTATATCATTTTTGATGCATTCTTTAATCGCATTTTCAAACCCATGCTCTTTATCAACTGCAATATGCCGACGTACTGCATCCACAAACAGGCTGTATTGTCCCAACGGTTCGCAACGCTTTACTATTCGACTATCTTTATCATAATTGATATTTATCAGTTTTACAACAAGCTCAAGAGTTGGCGTTTCAGGTTGCCTAATAAAGGAATCCGAAAGCCTTAGTATTTTTTGTGCAGGAATGGTTTCTCTTCCATTGTAAAAGACGTAAAATGCCGGAACCGGGATTTTTTTAAGAGTCCGTGAATAGCGATCGCGGGGATTTTGAATATGCTCATACAACCGCGTAACATATTCAAGACATCTTAATGGCATATTCGGATTTACGGTAGACTGATGTTCCGCAAGGACAATAATTTTATTATCAACGAGATACGATACGTCATTAGCGAATGACATATACATTGTTTGTTTCAGCCGCATGTTTTTCAATATATCTGTAGACTGATAATTCGTATTATACAGGGCATTATACAGCGCTAAAAAATTATCTTTTGCAGTTCTATCATTACTGAAAAGATCGACAAAGACCGAGTCCTTATAACGGCGATTGTGTTTTCTCATAGTAATTCACCTCCGTGCACCGCCACCGACGGCGGTAGTTCCTACAGGATATATAAAGCACAGATGCAAAAATGGCTAAAGAAATGAAGAAAAAATCACAAGTTTGTATTAAATGCTTATTTTATCACACCTACCCATTTTGCCTGTTCGGTTTCGCCGCATACCGCCACGGATGGCGGTGGTTCCACGCAGCAGCGACGTTTCGTCAATTTACAACGTCCGTGTTGTAAATTGACTTGCGAGTTTTCCAAAAGCATCGCTTTTGGAAAACGTCGTTTCTGACTAACACGACCGGCTTCCATGCCGGAAATGCCTCAAACTCGTCGATGAAAAATGTACAAGGATGTACATTTTTCATCAGGGACGGTTCACACCGTTTGTGTGAGCTCTCAGTACCGCCACGGAGGGCGGTGGTTCCACGCAATAGCGACGTTTTGGCAGGCGGAGCCTACCAAAACTCGCGTCCAAGAATTGACAAGGACGTCAATTCTTGGACATAGCCACCCGAAAGCCAAGATAGACGTAGTAGAAGTCGGGGATGCCGAGGTTCCGATAACCGACGACGCAGCCCCCCGCGATACTGTTCCAGCTACCGCCGCGTATGACGCGGCGCACGCCAGACGCGCCACCCTGCGGGTCAGTACCATCTCCAGCTTCGATATTGCCATACCAGTCAAAACACCATTCCCATACATTCCCGCTCATATCGTGTAAGCCTAGTGCATTTGACCGTTTTTCTCCTACAGGATGGGTCTTACTGTTTGAATTATCACCATACCATGCAACCGCTTTTGTCGCATCCGCATTATTCCAGTCAGCTTTCGCTCCGCTCGCGCTGTTCAGTTTGGTAAGCCATACTTCTCCGTATTGTTCAGCATTTGTGTTGTCGCTTCCCTGCCACCGAGCTGCATATTCCCATTCCGCTTCCGTCGGAAGGCGATACCCTTTCTTCCTCATATCGGCAGATGCATTATCGCAGGCATCTCCGTCCGTTGCGTCTTTTAATACGACGGTATGATCGTCCTTTTTGCGGTAGACGCATTCCCCCTCCCCTTTGATTTTCTGGGTATACGCATTACACCACACTATGCAGTCCCGCCAGCTTACACTCGTTACCGGCTCTTCTTCGCTCCCGCTTCCATCTTTACCTTTTACTCCTGCATTGGCAAACTTGTATCCATTCGCAGGCTGTGTCGCCCAATCGTATACCTCTTTCCACAGTTTATACGGCACTTCCGTTTTGCCAAGCTTATAAGGGCTCAATGTTACCTTACGCCCTGCGCGGAATACCCCTTTCCAATCATCTCCCGTTCCCGGCAATGTATATGTCGGATCTTTACCGGTAATCCCCGCTGCAGGCGGACTTATTTTTATAAAATTGTCGCCTGTATCTTCAAAACTACCGACATCGCCGGAAGGCGGTGTAGGCGGGACGCTGTTGCTTTCAAAGCTCACCTTAACCTCAACGCCTTTTGTAACGGTAAACGAATAGAAAGCGTTCGTGCCGTTTACGGCTTCTCCATCACACGTCCAGCCCTTTACCCTGTAGCCTGAATCAGGCGTCGCCCTAAAGGTTACTGTTTTACCCTGTTCAATGGTTATAGGGCTCGTCTCCGTTTCCGCTATGCCGTCCGCTTTCGCTTTGAGCGTACCGTGTTCCCCGGCGCTAAACGTTACTTCAAATGTTACCGGTTTAACCGTTATCTTATTCGGACATCCGGTAAACAAGGCCATTGCAGCAAGCATCAATCCTACTGCCAACCGGCTCAACAGCCGATTCGTTCTTCCTTTTTTATCCATAATTGTTCCTCCTAGCACTTATATATTTTCAACCGCTAAACGGTTTAGTTCTTAATGCAACCGCAAAGCGTACAGAAAATGGTAAGATTTTAAATGCCTTATACGGTACATCGCTCTCAATACCGCCACAGACGGCGGTGGTTCCACGCAGTAGCGATGTTTTTTGCTCTGCAAAAAACTCGCGTTGAGCAGGATACACGGCTGTATACTGCTCAACAGTACTCTCCGCATACGTGGTACTCTTTGCGGTTTAATATGGAAAAGATTAACAGCACGGTTGTCGTCTGCAAAAATTGATGAGAAAATATAATGATGTCGTTGTCTGAATGAAAAAAACGCCCGTTTATCAGGGCACAGTCTAGTTGCTGAGTTGCTGAGTTGCTGAGTTGCTGAGTTGCTGAGTTGCTGAGTTGCTGAGTTGCTGAGTTGCTGAGTTGCTGAGTTGCTGAGTTGCTGAGTTGCTGAGTAAGTGTTGCCGCTTATTTTATGCGTGTCAAGTATCTTTTGCATCTTTTTTTGCGCGTTGTGAGAAGATAATTGATACTGTAGTGATCCAGTTCTGAAACTCAGCATAGAAATAGTATAGAAGTAAATATTGAGAAATGCAAGGGCTCGCATTGCCTCACGTTAAATCTAACCGAAAAAGAAGCGGTGCATCACGTAAAAATCTAACCCAAAATAGAAGCCCAAAGGAAGGGCGCAATGGGGTTAGACATGAAAACGAAAAAGAAATTAACCGAAGAGACGGCGAAGCGTTACTGTACGGCAAGCAAAAAGAACAAGACGAAAATAATCGATGAGTTCATCGCAACAACCGGTTACAATCGAAAGTATGCCATTCACGTTCTGAAAAACAGTGCCTACGTAAAAGTCACGCACTTTAACAATGTCGCAAGACAGAGCGTACAGGTCATTACAAAGACAGGTAAAAAGCGGAAGTATGAAAATACTACGGGCAAGACGTACAACAAGAAGTCATCCGGCTGTGGATTTTTTCGATGTATCTGTGTGCAAAACGTCTTGTGCCGTTCATTCGGGATAATATCGATTACTTTGCTCAAAAGTTCAGCTATGATGAAAACTGAAAACAAAACTCACCCGCATATCAAGCGCGACAGTCGGCAGGATTCTCAAACCGGAAATTCCAAAACATTCCATCCGCGGTATTTCAACAACACGACCTGCAAAGAATCTTAACAAGCTCATCCCCATCCGTACCTTTTTCGATTGGGATGAACGTAAGCCGGGTTTTTTTGAGGTTGACACCGTTGCCAACTGCGGCATAAGTACCCAAGGACAGTATATTTGCACGCTTACCCTTACCGATGTCCATTCAGGCTGGACGGAAAACCGAGCCCTTTAAACAAAGCTCATCGTTGGGTAAAAGAAGCAATAGAAGATGTGAAAGAAAAGCCCGTTTCAGATGAAAGGTATTGATAGCGACAACGGAAGTGAGTTCAAAAATACACAGCTGTTGCAATGGTGTAAAAGTAATGAGATTATCTTCACTCGGAGCCGATCGTATAAAAAGAATGATAATTGTTTTGTTGAACAGAAAAATGATAGTGTCGTAAGGCACATTGTCGGTTACTATCGCTTTGAGGGAGAAGCTGCGCGAGCGGTTATGGCTGACCTTTATCAGCAGTATAATACACTGGTCAATTTCTTTTTTCCTTCGATGAAAATTATTTCAAAAAAACGGATAGACGCAAAGGTCACAAAGAAATATGATACGGCAAAGACTCCGTATTGCAGGCTGATGGAAAGCTCTGATGTAAGCGAGGCGGTAAAAGCTGAGCTGTGCCGCAGGAAGAACAACTTGGATTTACAACAACTGCTTGAAACAACGCAATGCTTGCAGAGTAAACTTATCTCTATGGCTCAGTCTTGGTCATAGATAGCTACGGTTAGATTTTTACATGAGTAACCGCAATCCTTTCGGTTAGATTTTTACGTGAGTAAATACGGGCCTTTTGAAAATATGCATACCGTCTACGGCGTTGCATTGCCAAAAGTGTACATCCTTGTACACTTTTGGCAGCGAGTTTCAGCGATGCTGAAACATCGCTTCTGATATAACCAGCGGCATCCCTGCCGCTACTGAAAATCCTCAACGTGCAAAAGGCACGTCTCCGGTTGTTTTTTACACGCGCCTTGTATCCCCGGTATCACTATTTTCAAAAGTGCTGGAATTACGGGGCACATACGGCATTCCTGCAAACAAATTAATTGGTAATGGGCATCGATAATAAGCGTTAGGGATTGGAAGGGCAGCGCAGCTGTTCCGAAAGGAATGAAGCGCCAGCGAAACCCCGCAAAGCCCGACGGTCGGTCAACCATTGACATCCGTGTCGATGTTTGACCGACCGGAACGCCCAAAATATAGTTACCCATTAAATATTACAACGTACACATTAGTTCAGCGCTTCACCCCGCGATTGTTCAAGCTGTTTCAAAACTACCGGATCAAGTTTAATGGAAAGATTTTTTTCGTTTGACGGGAGCACGGTTCCTTTCGGTGCGTTCTTCGCCCTCCGCAAATCCTTCACTGCAGTGTAGTAGAGATCGGCTTGTCCGTTCCGGCGCGCCTTTGAATAAAACACGGCGAGGTTCCCCGCGGCAATCAGCACAGGCAGCGGAACGGTCTTTCCGTTTTGGTTTTTGATAAAGACATAGCCGCCGGAATAGTCCCGCACATGGAGCCACATATCCTTGCCCCGCACGTGGTGCCTCAACAGCTCATCGTTTTCGGCGGCTGTCCTGCCGACATACAGAATCCACCCGTCATGGTAAAACGTAAGTCCCGGCCGCTCTTTTTCTTGAGCCGCCTGTTTCCGCTGCACGGGTATCTTCCGCTTGTGCAGCACCTTTTCGATAAGGTAAGGATTTTCTTCAACCCGCAGCTTTGCAAGTTCTTCGTTAAGCGCGGCGAGCGTCTGCTTGGAAGCTTCGATGTCATCGGTGAGCGCCTCAAGCCCCGAAACAGCTTTCTTATACCGCTCATAGTATCCGGCGGCATTTTCCTGCGCGGTTTTTCTCGGGTCGAGGGCGATGCGGATAATCCGGTTGTCCGCCGCATAATCTTCCAGTTCGACGGAAGAGGCACCCTGCGGAATCCGATAGAGATTTGCCAAGAGTAAATCGCCTTGATGTTTCAGCGTATCAGCCTGCAAGAACGAATGCTTTTTCGCTTCGAGTTTTTCAAGCGCGCGGGAAATCTTTTCTATTTTAAGACCGTAAAAGCGCTCCGCTTCCGCACGTAGCGCTTCGAGCGAAAGTACGGGCGCCTGCCGCGCGTACCATTCGTCAATCGCTTCATTAAAGGTCTTGGATGTATCATAGCTGCGGACGGTGTAGGTTTTTATCGGTTTGTCAGCGGCTATAGGCGACACGGTGATAGATGTACTTTCTGTGGTCTTTGCTTCAACGTCCGTCACAGCAGCTTCGGTTTCTCCCGGCAGGCGCTGCCACGGCTCTCCGCTCACTTCATGGCGGGATGGGCGGCGGTAAAAGGCATCGACGATAATGCCGTTATCGACAAGCAGCATATTCGCTGCCCCGCTCCACAGCCGGATATAGAGGTAGAGCATACCTGAAGAGGTCTCCAACGAAAGCCTGACAATGCGGTCATTGTTCAGCTGAACAGCTTCGGTAATCTTGGCGCCGCGGAGCCGGGAACGGAGCAGCTCCATAAAACGGAGCGGCTTGTCGAACTTGGGGATTTTCCGCGTAGTTTCATGCAAGCGGCACGCCCCCGGTTCAAGACAGATGACCAAACTCATCGGCCGGGTCTTATAGAGGTGCAGCACCATCACTGAATAGGATGACTGCACCACCTTTTGTATGTATGAGCCTTCCAAATCGAGCTCTTCCAGAATCTTATCAATTTCAGCGCAATTAAGCGACATCTCCACCTCCAGTCACAGGGCAAACGCATCAGATACTTTTGAAAATATACGGCGCATCTACTGCGTCGCACGCTGAAAATAAATGCTCAACGTATCATAGATACGCCTGCGCTTTATTTTCAGCTAACTCCTTGTAGCTACACCATCTATTTTCAAAAGCACTGGTTCTAGGCAGTAGTATCCGTTATCTTGTGAAATGGCATCTATCGGTCTGATGCGTTTGCCCTGAGCTTAAAGAAATGATACCTAAAATTTCGATCAGGAGGAAGGCATTTCGATGATGTTGTCGGCGAGATACTCGGCTTCGTCGCGGTCATGGGTAACGTAGATTGCCGTGTACTGCATTTCGGCTTGATGTTTTTTGAGCTCTTCGCGGAGTTTAAGCCGCAGCGGAGCGTCGAGGGCGGAAAGCGGCTCGTCGAACAAGACCACGAGCGGGTTTACTGCAAGCGTCCGTGCAAGGGCAACGCGCTGCCGCTCCCCGCCGGAGAGTCCTTCAATCCGTCTTTTTTCCATACCGGTCAAACCGAAACGTTCGAGCCATTCCGCAGCAGCCCGCCTGCTTTCCCTTTTGGATATCCCTTGCGAAACGAGGCCGTACCCGATATTGTCTTCGACACTTAAATGAGGAAACAGTGCATAGTCCTGAAAGACCATACCGATGTTGCGTTTTTTGATGGGTTCATCGGTAATATCGTGTCCGTTTAAAAAGACGTTTCCCGAATCGGCGGGCAATAAACCTGCGATCATTTTAAGCACGGTTGACTTACCGCATCCCGACGAACCGAGCAGCGCAAGCGTCCCCGCCTTTTCTACCGAACAGGAAAGACTGATAGTCTTTGACGGCAACCGCTTCGTCAAACAGACAAGCCGGAGAAACGCCTCACTTTCATCATTCTCTCTATTTATCGGAAAACCCATCGAATCACCTTTCATATACGTTCCCTACCATACCTCGCTTACCCCGCATTTGTATCTTTGCCGATGCGCATAGCAGCAGTAAAGACACATCAAACAACTTTCGTGACAAAACAAATGTCAGCGTTAAAGTGAGTGTTATACCGAATATTCTATCGTCCAATCCTCAATTAATAAGCCTTCTACTCTTGAAAACTCTCCGACATTATGTGTTATCAATGTTCCACCGTTTGCTAGCACTGTTGCTGCAATCATCATATCATTCGGACCGATTATGACACCATTTGACGATAAAATTTTTCTTAATTTTCCGTATTCCACTGACGATTTTTTATCAAAAACAGCTGTCGGATATAAATCCAAAAACGGTTTATAAACTGAAATTGTCTTTTCATAATCGTTGGAATTCCTTGCCCCATATTCAAGCTCGGCAAGAACAACAGAGGGAATTACTATATCTCTGTCATGTGCCTCCAGCATTTCTCCAATGGTACGAAATTTTCCCTTTATGAAATAGATTATAATATTTGAATCTAAAAAATACTTCACAGGGTCTCCAGTTTTGTATCAGCAGAAAAATCCGGTTCGGCAGATATATTCATTTCGATATCTTTGCCGCTGCCAAAATAGTGCCAGATATTTTTTTTATTTGATTCATCTCTAAGGTCGAAAGGGAGCCCATTAACAGCAACCGTTTTTTTCATAAAAATCCTGATGGCTGTCGGTAAATCCAGTCCGTAATAATCATAGATATGGGTAACTTTATCTTTTAGCGCTTCATCAACTCTAACTTGAACAAGTGTTGTATTTGTCATTATTGACTCCTTTTTAGTATTCGGTATTCATACACTCGTATTAATATTGTATATTTAAATAAGTAGTTTTTCAAGGTTAAAGCAGGGTAATTTTAAAATAATAGCATTTCTAACTATTTGTAATGCTTCTTTATATATCACCGCCATCAGTGGCGGACATGACAAAACGTCTGATGCGTTTGTCCGCGCTCCCTCACCGTGTCCTGAATATAAAAGAGCGAGCCCGTCAGCACGGCAAGAATCACCGCAATACCGGCGCTTTCAGTGAACCGATACGAACCGGCAAAGCGGAACAGCATCAGCGCGAGGTTTTCAAAGTTCGGAATGTGAAGCAGAAGTGGCAGCGATGCGTCCCCCGCACTGATTGCAAACACGCAGCACAGTGCAGATATAATACCGGTTTTGCATAACGGTAGAAATACCCGAAAAAATGCATCCGTGCGGGAAGAAGACAAAAGCCGGGCGGCGTCGAGTACCGAACGGGGAATTTTTGCGAGGCCGGTCTCTATTTGCATCCACGCAAAGGGCCACGCAAGCGAACTTTGCACAACAACCAGCAACAACAGCGACGGCATGGTATCAAGCTTCAACCACCCCGATCCCAATACAATAGAAGAAACTGCAAAAGGAATAAGCGGCAGGCTTTTATACCACTTCCCATTCGCTTGAAACGCTGCATACGCAAAAAAAAGCGCAGCCGTTACGGAAAGCACAGCGGTTCCGATCCCTGTCTGCACAGTGTGCTGCACCGCGCCCCAAAAGTGAGGCCGCTGCAAAAGCTGCCGCCACGCATCAACGGTTATCGTGAGCGGCGCCTTAGGACTCGAAAAGGAATACCACACCAGAGAACCGAGCGGAAACAGTAAACAAAAACAGATAACACAGATAAGCACGGCAAAAAAGATATGTTCCGCTGCGCCGCTGATGCGCAACCGGCTGCGGGCGTATTGGGTGTTTTCAGTATGATCGGGTGTTCTGCTCCTTAAATAAGCGTACAGCCCTACCGCAGCCGCTGCGATACCGGTTTCCGTCAGCGCAATATGCGCCGCGGTACTCGCGTGTATATCTCTGCGGATGGTTTGATACAGCTCAACCTCCAGCGTTGTTACGCCGAGACCGCCCAGCAACAGAATAATCACAAAGCTGAAAAAACAATATAAAAAGATAATGACGAACGAAGCGCATAGCGGCGCCTTTAATGCCGGAAAGATAACCGTTCTAAAAATACGCAGCGGTGAGGCTCCGAGCAAAAGAGCAGCCTGTTCGGTTTCCTCAGGGAGTTGTTCCCATGCGGCGGATACGGTACGCATCGTGATGGGAAAATTATAAAAGGTGTGTACAAGCAGAATGCCGCCGGTAGAATAAAGGAAGGTGCCGATTGAAAGCTCCCCTGCCGAAACCGCCGCAAGCAGTTTGTTCAGTAAACCGTTTTTTCCAAAGAACAGGATAAACGCGAGCGCGATAACCACCGGCGGCACACTCAAGGGTATCGCCGAAAGAGAGAGCAACAACTTTCGTCCGAAGAACCTCCGGCGGGCGCAAAAAAACGCCGCACAGAGGCCGATACCGCTTGCCCCTGCCGCAGAGAGAAACGCTTGCATCACGGTAAAGCGGGCAGCCTTCCATAAAGGCCGAAAGGCCGCTGCAGAAGCGCCCCCGCCGAAAGCCGGAAAAACGGCAGCTCCGAGCGGTACGAAAAAAGCAATCAGCACCGCACAGAATAACAACCCGCCGCCTACTACAAACGTGTTTTGCAGTAGTGTCCGCTTCGCAGCGTATCGATTAATTGAAACCATACAATTCTGCGATAAAAATGCGAAAATACGGTTGGTTATTTTTCCAATACTGAAATAATAGCGTCTACCGCCGTTTCCGCCTCGGTCCCGGAAATCGTCAGCGATTTTTTCGGCATCGGGATTGTTTTAAATGATTCGGGAAGCTGCACCGCGGTATTTGCCGGATACATCCACTGCGTTTCGGGCAACACTTCCTGCGCTTTTTCGGTCAGCATAAAATCGATAAAAGCGTGAGCCGCTGCTCTATGCGGCGCATTCTTAACGACGCCCATTCCCTCAAGCGCAATCATATTCCCTTCGGCAAATGTCAATGCCTGATACCGATCTGTTTTATCATATCGGATGTGATAGGCCATACTGGTGGTATAGCTGACGGCAAGCGGAGCCTCCCCCGCCGTAAACAGCCCGTATCCGGCACTCCACGAATGGCTCATCGTCAGGATGGAAGGCATCAGTCTTTTCCAGTACGAAAGATAATCGTTCCCGTAAACAGCCTTTGTCCATGCGGCAAAACCTAAGCCGGGAGCGCTTGTGCGGGGATCCATGATAACCAAGGATTTTGCATATTCGGGTTTTGTTAAATCTTCCAGCGACTGAGGAGCAGGCACCTTTGATTGAGTGTCATACATAATCGCAAAATAGCCCCAATCATACGGGGTGAGTAGTTGATCATCAGTCATTATAACGTGTTTCGGAACAACTTTATCCAAATTCGGAGAGGTATACGGTTCCAGAACGCCTGCACTGCGCGTCTTATCGACAAGAAACGCATTGATACCGAGCAGCACATCGGCACGCGGATTCTTTTTTTTTCAGCCATCGCTTTCGATAGGACGGAACCGGAATCCTCGCAGATCACATAATTTACGGTGTAGCCCGTTTGCTCTTTGAAGCGTTTGGCTATTTCGGCGCCCGGTCCCCATTCAGAAGCAAAGGAGTCATAGGTATAGACAACAACGATTTTTTCCGCAGTATCTTGTTTTCCGCCTGCAAAAGCGGTTGAAGGCAGTATGATTGAACATACGATAAACAAAAAAGAAATAAAGACGTAACTTCATTATTCCCTCCGCCGGCATTATCCGGATCAGGTGTAAGGCCTCCGTACGGACGCCTTTTTCGGGTATGCTCTCAGCACGGAACGAATAGCGGTGATCATCTCTAAAAAGCCGATGAGGTTCTTAAAGATTCCTATCCACTGTTCCGGCACCCCAAGTTCGCGTATCCTAGTATATTCGCAAAAAAAGTGCAAGCGATTTATCAGCTTTTGAAAATATAGAATCGCATAACTGTTATTCATGCATATTACATCTAAAGTAATGATCTTCAATCTTTATCACATTGACAATTCTTGGATATCTGAATGCTTCTTGAAATTCACTGTACATCTCTTTATCCATATATGTATCTGCAGATGAATGATACAACATATCTAAATTATTATGCTTATCATAAATGATAACGCTGTATGTATCTAAAAATCCCGGATCCCATATAATTCCGACATAATTATTAAATACCCGGATATTTTTATTTTCTACATTGTTTGTGATATAACTATCAAGTTCATTTTTGTATCTTTTGAATTCTATTTTTAAGGCAATTTTTTCAGATAGCTGGTTTTTCTCAATCAAAAAACTGAATAAAAGAGAACACATAATCGGTATTAAAAAAACTAATTGTTTTATTGCTTTTGCTTTTATCGTTTTTGTGATCACAAATAAAATATTTAAAATGATACTTAATATACATAGACCTAAAAGTATAAGAACCCCGAGAAAACTAAAACGCCTCACGAGATAAAAAGAGGATAATGATAAAAAGATTAGGCTTATATTTGATACGATCACAATTATTCTAAAATATAACGTACTCTTTTCATTTTTTAAAACTAAAAACGGAATATAAATATACATGAGCAATAAAAAAAATAGCATACCCCACATAGGTATCTCCTCTCACAGCTTTTTACCTTAATTGTTTTCATCTTTTAAAGCTTTACCGTCCTTTTTATATACTGATCTTTCCCATCACGACAAACTTCTTGGCCCCCGTTGCAGACGGGACGTTATTCGGATTGCCGCAGAGCGCTTCGTTTGCAAGTACGGCGAAGGCACACGCTTCTTTTGAATCGCTGTTTTTACCGATATCCTCATTGGTTAGCACGGAACATTCAGGCAATAGCTGCCGCAGATGATCTAAGATGACGGGATTTCTGCAGCCGCCTCCGCCGACTATCAGCTTTTGCGGCATCGGCAATCCGAATGTATTAAGCGAATACGCGATTGAATACGCAGTGTAATAGGTTGCCGTTCTCACAATTGTTTCCGGCGGCAACTGCAGCGCCTTACCTTTATCGTAGAGCGCTTGTATAAACGCTTTGGAATAATGTTCTCTGCCGGTGGTCTTAGGCGGTTTTAATTGCAAATAAGGATCGGCTTTTAAAAATTCCAGTAAGGTCGAATCGACCGCACCGGCAGCGGCACATTTGCCGTCTTCGTCATAATTTTGCGTACCGCCGGTGATAAGCCACATTAAGCCGTCTATCAGCATATTGCCCGGGCCGGTATCAAAAGCGATAATGCCGCCCATATCGGCATCGGCAGGCAAAAGCGTGATATTGCCGATACCGCCGATATTCTGCAAGCCGATTACCGTACCTGGTTCCCGGTATAGCAGATACTCGGTAAACGGAACAAGCGGCGCCCCTGCCCCGCCCGCAGCGACATCCCGAACGCGGAAATCGGCAACGGTAACGCATCCGGTTCTCTCTGCAATAACAGCGGCTTCACCGATTTGCAGCGTACTTTTAATATTCTTGCCGAAGTAGCACCGTTCATTCGGTGCATGAAAAACCGTATGCCCATGCGAACCGATAAAGTCAACCGTACTAATATCGACCTTCGCCTTTTTGCATACGGCAAAGCAGGCGTCCGCAAATAGTTCCCCAAGATAAACATTCATCGCGCTTAACTCTTCGCTGCCGCCGAAAGAACCGGAAGCAAGTGCCAACAGCCGCTGTCGTACTTCTTGCAAATAAGGCACGGTCAGAAATGCCCACTCCGTAATATGCGTATCGAGCCCGCTGCCGGTAATAGTCAGCAGCACCACATCAATACCGTCAACAGACGTTCCACTCATAAGCCCAATCGCCGTTTTTCCTTTTTTTCCGTTTATAAAATCCAAATACTTCATATATTGTTCCCGAGGACAACCGCGTTTAAATATTCTAAGCGGTTGTATTCCTTTTGTGCAAAATTTTATCCAAAATTTTGCACACTTTATCTAAGAAGAAGGGGGAAACGCATCAGACCAGCATATAAAAATCGCAGAATAAGTGAGGTTGCGAGACCATTTGAACCATCTTCAACTGTTGTACATCCGTGTACATCAGTTGAAGGCGAGTTTTGCCTATAGACAAAACATCGCTACTGTATGGAACCACTGCCATCCTTGGCAGTTCTGGTTGAACAACCTCACTTATTCTGCGGGGCTATCAACAAAATGTCTGATGCGTTTACCCTCAGTTAGTCGCGGTCTTTTTGGAAGAATTTTAAAAACGGCTTTTTCTGTTTTTTTTCGGTATCCGTTTTTTGTATTAAATGTTTGACATTTTCCATGACCTTGCTCACAATCGGCTGATCGGAGAGATCAATCAAAAAGAATGACAGCGTACCGGTAGCCGAGAACACCGGCATACACACGATATGTGTATCTTGCTGCATAGCTGTACGAGTGAGCGCTGCATTTTGAATCGCTTCTTTAAGGCTGATACCGGGAGCTATTTCGGAAAGCGCATCCCCTTGTTTACAACCCGTTTTCTCCTGTGCTTTAGCGGAGAAATTCAGAATGGTTCCGGTAAGACTCACAACCAGAAGAGGGCGATCGATAATCAATAAGAGTTCATCAACCAGACCGTTTAATCCTGCAATCTTTAAGCTCTTTTGTGCGGTAATTTGATAGGCATCATCGAGCGCTTCCTGTAGTGTGGCACCTAAATTTCCCAATTTTTTTGCACGGGAATTCGATAATACGCCGTTCAGCTGAATAGCCTTTGCGACCATTAAAAAATCACTTTCTTTTCTTTTTGCATAGACGAGCATTGCAATCAATAGGCAAAGCTCCAACCCTGCTCCGATAAATCCGAAAAACAGCACCAGTTCCGAATCGCTTTTAAGCGAACTCTGCATTCCGACTTTATATCCCCAAATTGCAGTCGCTAAAATAAGTGCAAATGAAAAAAGTACCGCCCCGATCAATTTCTTTTTTCCGATAATAATCATACATACATTCCTATTCGTTAGACATTCCGAAACATCGCTAAAAAGCTGTCCAAGTTTCTAAAAGCTGCTCTTTAGATGTTTCTAAATTCCGCAATTTTTTCGACGCTGCCAAGCACAAAGAGTTTATCGCCTGCCTGCAATACAAGATTATCATCCGGTTCATACATCACTTCGCGGTTCAAAGGATTGCCGACCGTATCGATATCAAGCTCAAGCCGGACAACCGTAATGAGCGTTATATTGAATTTTTCTTTGAGCGCAACTTGCGAGAGTGTTTTACCGATAAAAAACTTCGGCACTTTTACTTCGCAGATTCCATATCCCTCGATAACGGAAAGCGAATTGAGTGCATCGGGATTAATCAATTCATGTGCAATACGGGTAGCCGACTCTTCTTCAATCTTTAACACTCGATTTGCCCCTACCCGCTTTAATACTATCGCATGGAGCGGAGAAACCGCCCGCGCTACAATATAGGGAATTTCCCGTTCCTTCAGCAGCGTCGTCGTCAAGATACTCGCTTCTTTATTGTCGCCGATCGTAACGATAGCAACATCAATATCGTCGAGCGGAGCTTTCTTAAACGCATTTTCATCGGTAGTATCGATCACCATAGCCGCCGGGACAAATTTTTTTACCCGATCGACAGCTTGCGCATCGTGGTCAAACGCAACAACCGAGCCGCCGCCTTCCGCCAGCATTTCGCAAACCCGAATGCCGAATTCTCCTAATCCGATAACCGCAAAATTTTGTTGTACATCCATAGTCGTTCTCCTTTTAGAGATGCCCTCTACATCAACGGTGCGATAGCTTTTAACACAATGCCGGAAGCTTTAACCGTCCATTTCTCCTGTCGGATCGTTTCAGTCGTTACCGCCCTGCACTGTTTTAATACGGATTGATAATCCGCTTCAATATCATTGATACAGTCGGCACCATATAAATAAGTAGCGCATTCAAAATGATGATAGAGGCTGCGATAATCCAAATTGATGGTGCCGACAACAGCTTCCCGATCATCACACACAAAAACTTTTGCATGCACAAAGCCCGGCGTATATTCATAAATTCGTACTCCCGACGCGAGCAAAGGAGCGTAATGGGTTTTTGCCAATGCGTACGGAGCTTTTTTATCGGGAATACCCGGCAAGATCAATGTAATATCCACGCCGCGCTCTGCCGCAAACTTCAACATCGTTTCCATTTCCCCGTCGAGAATAAGGTAGGGGGACATGATATGCACATACCGCTGCGCTCTGTTGAGGATATCCATATACACACACTCGCCGACTTTATTTTGATCGACGGGACTGTCTCCGAAAGGAATAACAAACCCCGCTGCAGAAACCGGCAAGATATTGGCGGGAACATTCACATACTCATTAAAATCCCATTCTTTTTCGTGTATGCTCCACAACTGCAAAAACATCAGCGTAAAACTTTTAACCGCGGCGCCGTGCAGCATGACGGCGGCATCTTTCCAGTATCCGTATTTATGAATAACATTGATATATTCATCCGCTAAATTAACGCCGCCGTTAAACGCAACTTTACCGTCAATCACCAGGATTTTGCGATGGTCTCGGTAATTATAGCGTGTTGAGAGAAACGGTGTAAGCCGCCCGAATATCTTACATTTAATTCCTAATTTTTCCAAACGCTCAGGATAGTCATGCGGCAATGTAGAAAACTCGCAAGTACCATCATACATAATTCGGACATCGACGCCCTCTTTCGCTTTTTGCGCCAATATTTCCAATACGCTTCCCCACATCAGACCTTCTTCTATAATAAAATACTCCAAAAAGATAAAATGCTTTGCCTGTTTCAGTTGAATAAGCATTTCTTTCCACTTCGCTTTTCCGGAAGGGAAATATGTTACTTCAGTTTGATTAAAAACCGGATGACATCCGGTATATCGGAGATACTGAGCAAGCGATGCAGCACCCTTATCTTGTACTGCAAGAGAAGCGGCAACCTGCGGATCTTGCGGAATAGTATCTTGCGTCAGCGTAAAAAGATTATTCAGATGTTTCCGCGCCAAGCGGTTTCCCGGATCACTTTGGGTATACCAAAACAACAAAGCGCCGAATGCAGGGAGCATCATGATGATAACAAGCCACGTAATTTTTGCAGTAGGATCAATATCGGAATTCAGTAAATACAGCACCATCGCAACGATGAATAAAGACTGGACAATAGAATAATAAGGGAATATTTCTTTAAACCGATACGGAATACTGAATAAAATAAATGCCTGCAAGCCTAATAAAACGAGGAATACCCCTAAACGGCTAAACAGTGCACGTACAAGTCCCTTCCGGCCTTTTTTGAGTAAATATAAACCTTTGCGTTTTCTCCGTTTTTTTTCTTTCGTATTATCCTCGCTTATGGGAACTGTATCCGATTAAGCACAAAATGTAAACGTGAGGATAATCAACATGCCCCGCTGCAGAGCACTTGCATATTAAACTCCCCGCGAGCATCTCTAAAAAGCTAACCGAGTTTTTAGAGATACCTATACATGCTTGAGCAAATATGTTATAACAGGCTTACAAATTAAATCTAAGGAGTATTTTATGAAAAAACACTATGTTATAGCGTTTTTATTTTGTTGTATCACCGCGATGCTCTGTGCAGGCGGTAAAAAGGAGCCGGCCACGGCGGCTCAGGCAAAATCAGCCGGCAATTCATCCGCTCAAGCAGCTTATACCGTAAAGGTGGTTGTGCCCGCTAATGCTCCGGCAATTTGTATCGCAAAAATGGCATCCGACGCCGCCGCTGTTGCCGACGGTGCGGTTACGGAATATGAAGTGTTGCAAGCACCCGATATGCTGCAAGCACGGCTGCTTTCCGGAGAAGCGGATATCGCTATCGTCCCTTCAAACCTCTCCGCTATTTTATACGCAAAAGGTACCGGTGTCCGACTTGCAGGCGCCGTCGTTTGGGGAATTCTCTATGGACTTACCTCAGAATCAGTCAATTCTATCGAAGATTTAAGAGGAAAAACAATTATCACTTTCGGAAGAGGTCTTACCCCGGATGTCACGGTACGGGAGCTTTTAAACGCCTACGGACTTACTCCCGATAAGGACGTAATCTTTAACTATGTACAGTCGGGACAAGAAGCGGCAGCTGCTTTTATCAGCGGAAAAGGCTCTTTTGTTATTTTACCTGAGCCGATGGTTAGCATGGTATTAACCAAAAAACCCGGATCAAAGGTGTTCCTCGACGTACAGAACGCATGGAAAGAAAAACTCGGTGGAGACAGCTCCTACCCACAGGCAGTCGTGGTCGTACAAAAAAAACTCATCGAAAATCATCCCGATTACGTTGCTCGCTTCTTAGCTCAACTGGAACAATCAATAAACTGGGCAAAAGAAAACCCCAAGCAAGCGGGAGAAGCCACCGCAAAGCTGCAAAAAGGTATTCAAGCACCGCTTATTGCAAAAGGAATAAGCCGAATGAATATGCAGTTTGTGAACGCCGAACAAACCCGCCCCGCACTTGAGCGATATTTCTCCATTCTCTATAAGGCTGATCCGAAATTTATCGGCGGGGCCATGCCTCAGGATGATTTCTATTACACCACAGCAAAATAGCGATACGGGCAGCGGCAACGGTAAGGACCGAACTCGAGCAGTATACCGGCTCTGCGGACTCGTCGCGGGGCTGGGACTATGGCAGTTAACAGCCGTGCTGATAGCACAACCGCTCATTGTGCCGAGACTTGAAGCTATTGCCGCCGCTACGGTCGATATTCTTACCGGAGAAGATTTCTTTTTAACCGTTGCTGCAACGCTTTTACGCATTGCGGCAACGATCGCTATAGATACCGTCATTGCTTTTTTACTGGGAATTGCAGCCGGCGTGTCCGCGCGAATCGAAGCAGCGCTCAGCCCTTTTGAAACTGCCATGCGTGCTGTCCCGACGATGGGTATTCTGCTCCTCTCGCTGATATGGTTTAATTCCGAGATCACCCCTATTTTTGTCGCAAGCCTTATCGCGCTTCCGCTGCTGTACCGCGGCGTGGTAAACGGCGTTAAAAACATCGACATTCGTCTTATCCAAATGTCTACCGGTTTCCAAGTCTCCTTCGTGCGCAAACTTAAACAGCTGTACATTCCTTCCATTAGGCCGTTTACACTCACCGCATATTCCGCAACGCTTGGGTTGTTGGTAAAGGTTATGGTTACCGCCGAAGTACTCAGCCAGCCACGGAGAGGCATCGGTACGGAGTTCCAGATTGCACGTGCTCAGTTGGATACCGCAACGATTTTCGGCTGGGGAATCATTGTGATCGTCTTTGCCGCTCTTATGGAGCAGGCAGCAAAACGTATTCTTTCATATAATAAAGCCCGCAAAGCGATGCAGACAGCGGATGCTGATACCGCTCTACCCGACACACCTGTCAACACCGGAGAAAACTTCGATACTGACGTATATGCAGATATCGGCAAACAAGCTGCCGAAATACATATTGACCGTATCTCTTTTAATTTTGAATCGGTACCGGTGTTTCAATCTTTTTCACTTGAGGTTAAACCTGCGCGGATAAATTATATCCTCGGCCGCTCCGGTAGAGGCAAAACAACGCTGCTTTTTTTAATTGCAGGTTTTCTGCACCCTCAACACGGAACGATACGCATATTGCCGCCCAATGCGAAAATCGGTTTTGCCTATCAAGACCTGCGGCTTATCCCACACCTCACCGCAGAACAGAATATCCGCTATATACTGCCGCCGGATTACGGAACGGAAAAGGCAAAGCGTATTGCACGGCAATATTTACAGATGTTCGGCTTACAAGGGTTTGAGCATTTTCTACCGGCGGAACTTTCCGGCGGTATGCAGCGGCGAGTCAGTTTAGCCCGTGCACTCGCCTACCCTTCGGAAATTTTGCTCCTCGACGAGGCCTTTGACTCCCTCGATCCCGAAACAAAAAAAGCGGCGGCGAGAGTGTTTTCCCGTATTGTCCGGCAGCAGCGGCGGACAGTCCTATGTGTAACGCACGACCCGGTATTCACGCAGCTTATCGAAGGCATTACGCTGGATGTTCCCAACGGTCATTGACAAACGCTACCACTTCACTTCTCTTAGGCTGAAGCAAAAGGCCGTATCAGGTTCAAGTGTTACCCGATCGAAATAGCGCCGTACGGATATTCGACGGTATCGCTGCCTTCCTTTTTTTTCCGGCAGCAGTGAGAATGGTAAGCGGCCCTACCCTGCCGATAAACATGAGGAAGACCAATATCAGTTTACCGGCAACACTGAACTGCGCCGTTATGCCGGTAGAGAGCCCAACCGTTGCAAAGGCGGAAACCGTTTCAAACGCCATGGGTAAAAAACGGCAGCGATTCGGTTACCGTCAATACAAATATGGCAGCGGACACAATCGTCAAACCGAAACCGAGAATAAGAAAAGCTTTTTTTACCTGCTCATCGGGTATCGACATTTTTTTGATAACGACCGTCCGGTCGTTTTTTAGAAACGAACGGAAAAACGCGAAGACCACCGCAACAGTGTTCAGCTTAATACCGCCGGCCGTACTGCCCGATGCGCCGCCTGCGAACATTACAAAAATCATCATAAGCAGCGTCGCATTCGTCAGGGAAGCAAAGGACACCGTTGAGAAACCCGCCGTCCGCAGGGTAACCGCCTGAAAGAAAGCGCCGAGGTATTGTTCTCGAAGTGAAAAATCCTTCATCGCATGAGTATGCTCCAGCAGATAAAACGCCGCAAACGAGATAAAAAGAATGCCCGCAGTCATTATAAGCACGATCTGCGTATTCAACGGAAGGAAAAACGTTGTCTTTTTCTTTTTGAACGCATTACACGTTTCGGTTTTTATTTTACGCGCCGTATCGTACATAACCGCAAAACCGATACCTCCAAGGATAATCGTAAAGCTAATCGTTAAACTGATAATAGGATCGCCGATAAAGGATTCGAGATTATTGGAAAAGAGCGCAAAACCTGCGTTACAAAAAGCGGAGACCGCATGAAAAGCCGCAAAACCAAGTGTCTTGGCGGATGCTCCCATGGTGCGTGAAAACCCGAGAAATAAAAAACCGGCACTGACAGCTTCAACTAAAAAGGTAGACCCAACAATGACGCGGAGCGCTTTAAACAATCCCGACATATCATCTTCGCTCACCATATACGAAACGGTCAGCTTTTCCGCAATAGACAGCTTGCGCCGAAACGCGAGCATACCGAAAAACGAGAACACCATAATACCAAGTCCGCCGATCTGAATAAGCAAAACGAGGATTACTTTTCCGACTGTTGTCAATTCTGTCGCGACATCGATAATACTCAAGCCGGTAACACAGACTGCAGAAGTTGCAGTAAATAGTGCAGTCAAAAAGTCAAGATGACCTGCGTCGGGAGTAGCTGCCGGAAGCATCAACAAAAAGGCACCGGTAATAATCACCATGAAGAATGAAATAAGCAAAGTTCCTGCAGGGTTCAACATTATCCGCTCCGTGCCGCCCGCACTGTCCGCCGTATTCTTGATGATTTTCCCAAATAGAAAAATGTTCTTGATCAGCGCAAACATAAGAATCAATTCCGGCGACGTAGGAATAAAACCGATTTTTATTTTAAAAAAGATAAAAACTGCACAAAAGAGAAGCGTACTTAAACACAGCGCAACATGTTTTTGAACATACTGCTGAAAATACTTTTCATGCCGCATCGGTAAAAACGTTTCCGCAATAATAAGAAGCAAAATGATTGCATCTATCGCATGAATAACAATAGTAGCGGCAAGAGAAGCATAAAACTGCTGCAAAAACAGCACTGCCAAACTGAGTATAAAGGCAACGCCCGAAAGATTTGTACGGAGTTTGATTACTATGGTATTCATATCAGTCCAATCCTTTTTCCTACTTCCTAAATGCTTTCACTTTTTCCGCAAAGTCTCGAAGTGCGGCAGAAACGCGTACGGTAACATCCGCCGTATTCATACCGCTCAAGAGCTCGATACCTTCATCGATATTGCTGACCGCCCATATCTTAAACCGCTTTTCGGCAATTGCATTGATGACGCGCTCCGGCAAAAAGAGATTATTTTTATTGCCCTGAGGAATCATCACCCCTTGCGTGCCGGTAAGCCCGAGAATCGCGCAGGTATCGAAAAAGCCGGTTATCTTTTCCGAAATACCGCCCACCGGCTGCACCATACCAAGCTGATTCAAACTACCGGTTACCGCAATGTCCTGCCTAAGCGGGATGCCCCCGATTGCGGAAAGCAGCGTGAAAAGCTCGGCGCAGGAAGCGGAGTCTCCGTCGATCATACCGTACGATTGTTCAAAGCAGATTGCAGCGGAAATCGACAGCGGAAAATCAGGCGCGTATTTTTGCCGGAGAATCGAGCTGATGATGAGGTGCGCCTTATCGTAAATTTCACCGGAAAGCCCCGCCTCCCGCTCGATGTTGATAATACCGGCAGTACCCGGAGAGGCTTGTGCGGTAACGCTCACCGGTATGCCGAAGGTATGGAAGCCGCGCTCCTCTACGGCAAGCCCGTTGATTTTTCCCACTGCGGTACCGGAGGTGTCGATTAAAATTTCTTTGAGCTGCACCATCTCGGCGAATTTTTCTTCGGGTAAGGCCGCAAGGTAATGCCGCCGCTCGATTGTTTTGGTAATGATCTCATCGGTGATAAGCTCGCACGATTGTTGCTTCGCCGTATAATTCGCCTCCGCAACAAAATCCGCAATCTTCGTAAACTGAGCGGAAATCAAATGCCGGCTCTCCGAAAGTTCAACCGCATAGGCAAGCAACTTCGCATACCCCGAATCGCTGAACGGCAGCGAATGCCGGTCTTTTACAAAGGTTTCGATGAGCGCCAAAACGGCGGCCAAGTTTTCATCAGTCAGCGGCATCACCGAATCAAATTCTGCGCACACCTTGAACAGTTTATAAAAGTCGGGATCCTCCTGATAGAGAATCTCATAGGAATATTCGCCGCCGATGATGATAACCTTCAGTTGTGCAGGAATCGGTTCGGGCTTTAAAAGAGAAGGCGTATGCGTACCGGCAGGCGGCGCTTGCACGGCGATACGTCCCGACTGCAGCACCCGCTTTAAATACACCCACGAATCTTCTTCTTCCAAAAGGTCTTTCAGCCGCAGCACCAAAAAGCCGCCTAAGGCACGGTGTACCGCTCCGCCGCGCAGCCGTAAATGGCCGTTCAGCAGTCCGTCTTCTTCATCACCGTGCCCCTCGATTGTCCCGAAGAGATTGGAAAAATTCGGCTGATTTTCATCGATAACGTAGGATTTATCATCCGTATTTTCGCAAATCAGATTGATTGCATACCGCCCGAAAAAAGCCTTCTTGTGTCGCGGAGACTTAAACGGCGCTGCATACATCACGGCACGGGCAATCAAATCCGTCTCGGTCTTTTTTAAAAAAGACGCAATCTTCTCGTTGTGTTTTTTCTGTATATCGGTTTCTGCAGGATAGCCGTTCAACAGCGCACAAGGCTGCTCAAGCTCCGCCGCGACAATCGGTTTGAGTAAATCGATGTACAGCTGCTTGAGCTTTTCTTCAGCCTCCGTTCGGTTTTTCCGCAGCAGGGCAAAAAGATCGGCCAGCTCATCGAGCGAGCGGTAATATGTTTCACGCAAATCGTTGAGCGCTTGTTCGGAAAACTTCTTCCGCGCAACCAGCAGCTGCAGCTCCCCGAACGGAACCTCTTTTCCTTTAATGAGCGGAATCAAATCGACGGATTGATTGGAATCGTCTTTCAGCTGCAAGAGCTTAAATCCCCGTGATAGCATCGTTACTTCAAAATTTGCAAGCAGGGAATTTTCGTCGCTGTCGACCGCCGACATAATCTTCTTTTGAGCAGACAAAAAATTCTCCGACTTTTCAATCTGCAGCGCCTGTTTATAGAGAGCTTCAACCGCATTCTTGAGACTGTGCTGAAACTTCTTGCCCTCCCCCGCCGGAAAAAATAGCGCGATCGGTTCCGCCGGATGCCGGTAGTTATGCGCATACGCAATATCTTGCAAGGCGGCGGTATTTGGTTTATAGTCCTTGAGCAGCGAAGAGAGAACCGTCCGGCGGCCTGTTCCCGGCGCTCCCATAATAAAAATGTTGTAGCCGTCGTCCCGAATACTTAAGCCGAGTTCCAATGCGGACACCGCGCGGAGCTGCCCGACAATCGGCTTATGCGGCGCCTGTGTTTTTAATGCGGCGATTTTCGATTCCGGTATATTGAATTGAATTTCTGAAAGCGGAAGCTCCTGTGCCGAAGCCTGCTGCGGGATGTTTGACGTTGATGATGTATTCAATAGCTTCACTCTCCTCAATGATTATGAGATACAAAAGGAAAAAATATGACCGATCTGTTACTAAGCGAGCTTGTCGTTCTGCTCCTCTTACTGCCGGTATTACTGCGCCCGTTTTCAAAAAGCTTAAAAAAAGGCCGTGCAATTCCTATTCTACCTTTTCTGAGCCTCTTTGTCTGTATCTGCATTATCATCGGACAGGGAATCGTTCTCTATCTTTTTATTCTCGTTCTCTTTGTTCTGATTGTCTGCCTTTCGGAAATAATACGGCTGATTGCGTTTTTCCAAGGGATGCTGAACGATTTTTACGGTATCGCATCGATGATGCTGCGCATTGTGTTATTGTGCCTTTTTTGCGGAGTCGCGTATTGCGCATTCAGATTTGCGCCGGAAGCAAGTATCAGAACCGAATATCCACTGACCGTCCGTTCGATCGAATTAACCGACAAAACAAGCGCCGGTTCCAATAAAGATACTGCCGAGCAGACCGCCGATTCCACTTCACCTGATTCTTCCACTTCGCGGAATCCTATCGAAGGATTGTTGATTGAGCGGCAGGGCGGCGCCGATAAAAGAGCGCTGGTGATTATTGCCGACGCCTTTCCATACACCGAACGGCCGGAAACGCTCGCCTCTCTTCTGGCGGATCAAGGCTATACCGTTGCGGAAATCACGAGGCTCAAACCGCGCGGCCTTATTCCGCGTATCGAACTGTACCGCAAGCTGCTGCACCTCGTCGGGAAAAAAGAGCAACGGTATTTAATAAAAGAAGATGACCCGCAGACGGCTGCGTTCTTTGCCGACTTTCTTGAACAAACGGTTGCACGTTACGGACGCAATAAACGGATATTTTTATATGCGGAAGGAATCTATACCGATTTAGCCGCGCACTTTTGTACGGAAAATCCGGGTGTATTTACGGGTGTGTTTTTCAGCCTTTCCGAAGAAGAGCCGCTGCCGTCCGCCCCCGACGGATGGATACAAACCATGCGGGAACACAATCCGGAACTTCCGTCTGAGGACAATTCAGCAGCGGATACTACCGCCGTATCTGATGCAGCATCAGAGCAAGCAGCAGGTGCCGGCGGGAACGGTTCGGCTGAGACAGCTCCCGCAGTTTCCGCAGCTCCGGCAACTGCCCCCACACAGCCGGAGCGGCCGCTGCCGTTCTGTTGTTACATCCGCCCCTACTCCGAACTCGCAGGCTTCGGACAACTGCGCGCAGAGGATGCCCTCGCAGCGGAACTCTTAGGCAGCGGCCGCAGCATCGGCAGACAGGACAAAGCCGCAGCAGCCGCGGCATTTAACCGGTATGCACTACTGTTTTGAACTGCTGACCCCGGAGACTATCTATGACGCGGCTGCATTCGTGCGACAGCACGAATACCGTTGCATCGATCTTGCAGAGCAGCTGCGGCTTTGCTTGTACCCCGACTATGCTCCGCGGTATAAAAAGGCAGCGGCTGTCTATGCCTGCCCGCAACGGCAAACTTGTCCGCAACCGCAAAAAATCTGCTGCGGGGTCTTACTGTTCAGCACGTATGGGCTTTTATTCCACTGTATCGACACTGACATTCCAGAAGAAACGGTCTTAGATTTCGGCAGATTTTTTTTAAGTGAGGACTTTCCTTACAAGGAACTCCACGCCGTTGCGGGCATCCGCGAACACACGCTTCTCTTTGAGCGGGTTATGTCCGAAGCGGCACATATCCGGCTCGACGCCGCCGTAGATTACTACCTGATGCGGTGCGCCAAACCTTGTACGGATACATTCTTTCAAACAGCGGAGTCAAAACTGAATACCACGCTGAATGCCGCGCTGTCCATTGAACGCGCAACGGAGAATGATCTTATAGAGCTCTTCCCGCTCCAGCTTGATTATGAAAATACCGAGGTTGCCTACGAAGGCCGCCCGATAAACCCTGCCGTCTGCAAACTGTCGCTGTGTGCCCGCCTTACAACCGAATACATCTACAAGGTCTCGGCAGACGGACACATCGTCGCAAAGGCCGGAACCAATGCGCAGGGCTTTCACTGGTTCCAAATCGGCGGCGTCTACACCCTGCCCGCATACCGGAACAAAGGATTAGCTGCAGCCGCCGTTGCGCATCTCATCAATACCCACAGCGCAGAAGCGCACGGCTTCGCACTCTTCGTAAAAACCGCCAACACAGCCGCCCTCCGCGTATACAAAAAACTCGGCTTTGAGCAGTGCGGGCTGCTTAGAATGAGTTACTGGAAAGCGAGGCAAGATCCATTCTATTCTCCTGAAAACAGCGCAGTACTTGATAAGAGAATCGCAGATATAAGAACAGGAAAGAATGTCTCCGGACATGAGCTTATCGGGGAGTGATAGTGCGTAAAACCGCTCTATTCGTCTTTATGATTGAGGATGAGGTCTTCGAAATACTGAGCGCTCAAATGTATAGCGACTTGATTGTAAGATATAAAAATATTTGGCGAAAAAAGATACTCTGTATATACTGAACATATATGGACATTCCAGATAATACATATAGTAAGTTACGGGACTGTATATGTATTCTACTGGAAAAAGCGAACATTCATTATATGACCTTCCCTTTATATGAAGAATTACAGCCATAGCCCCCTACTTACTGAATCGGAAGGTGATTGCCTACTGCTCCAATAAGATGCTTACGATCAAGAAACAGCAGCTATTTTTAATACATTATCCATGAATGTTCTACCACGTAAACGTCCCTTTTACCCATATAGCGCTTATCTTGTGTAAGGCTGCAAAATCGCCCTTACCGTCATAGCCTTTGGTGTACACATCCCCGCCGAGTGCAAAATTGATATTATCGGTGAGGGCATAGCTAACCGAATAGGTGCTGGATGTGCTGCCGTAGTTTATATCGACAACGCCGCTTGCCGAAAGTTTCAGCGTATCGCGTAAAAATGTTTTACTTACATTGAGGCTGACAAAGCCCTTGTGCATCGGACGCTCTATATCGTCTTTATGATTGAGAATAAGGTCTTCAAAATACTGAGCGCTCAGCGTCCACGAGCTTTTAATCCAGTCAATACCGGCAAGCATCAGCAGCTGGTGTTTTTTAACCGGAGCATTAAAGGGTATCGGAACATCAGCACCGGAAGTTTTGTCCATAAGTTGTGCAATCGGCAAAGATGACAGCATCCCTTTCGGTTCAAAATATCGTCCGCCTACCCACGCCGTTTCCAACCGGATTGTTACATCGCCTGCAGGAATCGCCGCATCAATACCCGCCATTCCGATACGATAATACTCTTCATTTAAATTGGTGTGCAGTTCTTTCGGTACGTATGGATTTAAAAGTGGATGATGTGTACCGGCTGGATTAAACAAACCCTTTTTTGCATACCCGCTTTTTACAAAGCGTGGATTTTTATCCCAGCCGTAGAAGCCGGAAACGGAAAAATCGATGCCGGGTAAAAAGAACGAAAAACGGGCGGCCGCTTCCGTGTCGGTAAACATCTTTGGTTTTGTGCTTTCCGTCTTTGTGTACTTAACAGGAATAGAACCAATCGCCGTCTTATAGGTATCCGGCGTGTCGATATAGTAGAGACCGTTCTTTGCACCGTCTTCAAAGCCGAAGCGCGGCAGCTTATTCGGGGTAAAAAACGGTACGGCAATCGCTTCAAACGTAAACAGATCGTGAAAAAAACGCAGACGGATACTGTCCGACGGAAGCCGCGCATCATCGCCGCTAAAGGCGATAAACTCCGAGCTGTCCCGCGCACTTAACACATCCGTAAGCTTAAACCCGTCAGCCTGCCCCCACACAATAACCTGCCGCCCGACACTGATATCCCATATCTCACCCGAATAGCGGTAATACGCTTCGTTCAGGCGGAAGCCCGTGCGCGCAGGGTTCCGGTAATTGTACTCGGCTGCGGCGGAAATAACTGCGTAAGAAGAACCGGCAGAGACCTCACCGTTTATCCGGGCAATCGAACGGGATGCCCCGTATTCGAGATTTTTTTTAGCATCATTCCAGCGCACTCCGTGCAGCGTCCCAATTTTACCGCTTACCGTGAATACCGGTTTTGTGCTGCTATCTTCCGCATCATCGGAAAATTCATCATCTGTTGAATTATCAGTTGTTTGATATTCGGCTTGACCACCGGAGGATGAATCCGCTGCGTGAGCTGTTCCTGCCTTTTCGTCTACGCCTGCTGCCTCCTGCGCACTACAGGGAAGCGTCAATACAAAAAACAGTAAACAAAACGCGACGACCGATGTGTATGTCCGTATCGTTTTCATATTGTAGTTACTCCTTTACTTAATCTTCCCTTCCTCCAGAGAATTCACCCTAAAATACGAGTCCGAAATGTTTTTATTGAACTCGTGCTTGAGCGTTTCGATAACGGTTGTGTGTTTTTTTTGCAGGTTGTTCATCTCCATTTTGCCCGCAGTCCAAAAGCCGTCTTTTTTCCCGATGCCGCTTACCGTAAGCACTTTCAACAGCGAACCTTGCTCATCGTAAAATTCCGCCTTTACCTGCACCAGCGATTCCTTATCAATCCACGAAATATATTTTGAATACATCGATTTTTTTACCGGAACCGATTCAATCTTCCAGCAGTTTTTCCCGTCCACCGTTTCTTCCGCAAGCAGTGTGTACGTGTAGTCATCGATCTTGTGCCCGCTTATATCATCGTAGGTAAAATCGGTACCCATAAAATAGTCCTGACTTGAAGAACCGGAAATACGCTTCGCCTTTTTAAGCGCAGGCATATAGAGCCAGCGGTCATCGCTTTTTGCCGCATCATCATACGAGAAAGAAAGATAGCCGACGCCCTTTACATCAGCGGGCAGCGTAAACATCATCACCGTTTTTTTCTCGCTGCCGTAATCCTTCGAATATGCCGTAACTTGGCGCACCCGCTTTTTACCGCCGGAATTGATCAGCGTCATCCGCATCGTAAATGAATCGGTTGCAGCTTTTTCGCGCTTATCAACCTTTTGCATAATCTCTTTCCCCGTCAGCTCTTGTGCAAAGACAAGGCTTACGGCCATCGCTGCAAACACAATCAGCGCAATTACGTGTTTTATAATTTTCATACATCCTCCTCTTTTAATTGGTAATTTGTAATGCGTAATTGGTAATTACTGCTGCACGTAAATCGCTTTAATTACCAATTACCAATTATCGCATTACCCATTATTTTTCCTCTTTCCCAAACGGTTTGCTTATGTAAATCAGTACCGGTGTCATCAAATAGTCGGCGGCGAGAGCGGACATGAGACCGACAGCGGCCAATACACCGAGACGTAAAATTGCTGCAATATTACACGTAAGATATACTAAAAATGTGGCAGACAAAATGATCGTGGTCATTGCAAGCGTTTTTCCGATGGAATAGAACGTCCCGAAAATAGCGCGGTCATACGATTTTTCTTTTCCAAAAAGATACTTTGCGTGGTTGGTGAAGTGAATAGTGTCATCAACGGCAATCCCGAGGATCATCGGCATAATCGCCATCGTCATAAGGTCGAGCGAAATACCGAGATAGCCCATAATCGCACCGATGACAAGAACGGGAAAGATATTTGGGATAAGCCCGATGAGTCCCATTTTCACACTGCCGAATACGAGCATCATCAAAATTGCAATCGCAACAAGCGAAGTAAAAAAAGAATACAATTCGCCGAATACGATTTTGTTGTTCAATTCCGCAAATTGCACGGCAGCTCCGATTAGATGACAGTCCGCCTGCGGAAACAGTTCCGCACATGTTTGTTCGATAGTTTTCAGATTTGCCGCAAGCTCGTTCGCATCATACGAGGCAACATCAATCGACATACGAAGCGTACGGAACTCTTCGTCAACCCAACGCGATGTTTGCCCGCCTGAAATTTCGTACAAGAACAAGAGCTGCGCAAGCAAGTCTTCGTCATCGGGGATTGTGTAAAACGCAGGATCGTCGGAGTGCATCGTTTGATTCATCTCTTTGACAATATCCAAAATCGAGAATATCTTCGGCACACCGTTATTCATTTTTGTTAATCTGAACGTCCCGATGAGTGTGCTCAGTTTATCGAGTTTTTTAAGCACATCGGGATTTTTGACTGCATCATCTTCATCAAAGGTGAGCATAATATTGTAACTAAAATAGGAACCGAGCTGCGACTGCGTAATTTCATAGATGCGCCTGATATACGGAATGCGCAAACCCATAAATTTAAAATTGTCCATGTTGACATCGATTTTGAACAACGCCGGAATACAAGCTGCAGTGATGAGCGTAAATGCAGTGATGATTGCTTTGCGTCTTTTGATAACAGTACGCCCGAAGCGTTCAAACCGTGCATCCAATTTTTGGGCACGTGCAGCTTTTGCATTGTGGGTATTTGCCGAATCTTTACCGGCCTCAATATCTTTTCCGAAGCTCATCAGAATGGGAATGAGAACGCTGACATAGACATACACGGCAAATACCATCGCGGCGCTTGCTGCCCCCATCCAGCGCATCGGCTTAAGGTCAGTCGTTAAAAACGACAGCACCGAAACAACGGTAGTAACGACAGTAAAAAAGAGCGGCCAACCGGTATTTTCAATCGAAGCGATAACAGCCTCTTTTCGTTTGCCGAGTTCATAAAAGCTTGTTTTAAATGAATTGACGAGGTGAATCGAGTAACCGACCGAAAGCGCCATCGCAAGCACAATCGGCACCGACATCATCTCCGACTTTCCCGAAATATGCAAAAAGCCCATAAAGCCGAGCACCGTAGTAATACCGAAGAAGGTTGCGAATAGCGGTACGATCGTTCCGCGCAGCGAGCGGGTAAATATGATGAGCAAGATAATCATACAGAGAAAACTCAAGCCCACGCTTTTTGTGGTCTCGTGTCCCATCACGACTTTTTCTTCCGTTTCGGTATAGGGGAGCCCCGCAGGTTTTATTGTGTACGCAGCGCTGTGATATTTAGGGTCGGTTACAATATCGATTGCAGCTTCTCCGATAACGTACATCGGAGCCTTTGTCGAAGTTTTACTCCACACCTCTTCAGGTGGCGTCGCCTTGAGCGACAGTACCAGCCATGTTTCCGTCGCATCCTGTGTTACGAGCTTATTAACAATCGACTTACGTGAAAGAATAAAATCCTTCGCTTTTTGTAGATCAGCAGGATCGGAAGGAATACCGTCTCGAAACGGATTGGTAATTTCTATGCCTTCGTCCGTACCAACGGTAATATCCGTATCGGTAATCGAAGTAATGGAATCCGCATACGGTACTTTTTCCAAAAGATCGGTGCCGATATCTTTAATCGCTTGGAGCACCTCCGGCTTAAATACATCATCTGATTCAAAGAGCAGCACAATCGAATCGTTACTGCCGAACAGCTCCTTAAACCGTGCATCATTCTTTTTTGTGCTTTCTTTTACGGTTAAAAACTCGTCTTCATCCGCCGAGCCTACCTTAAAGCTTTTTACGCCTATAAGCCCCGCAACCGTTACTGCTGCAAGCAGAGCTAAACAAAGCCAGCGGTATTTTAATTGAAACTCTGCGATCTTCTTAAAGAATAGATGCATCCCTTCAAGTTTCATAGTATGAACCTCTTATAAATGACCTGCAACACTAGTTCCGTTGTTTTGCAGATACCATGATGAAAAAAACAGTAAACATTGTTTACTGTTTTAGTATAAAATTTCCATAAGAATTGTCAATAGGTGCGATTGTCGGTTCACTTCATCTGCGAACACTCCGGCATAAACTGTGAAAGCGCCGGTTCTTTACCTTTTAAGCACCTTATACATAACGATACCGACGGCAAGTAAGATCAGACCGGCGATATCTAATCCTCGCAGTATCCAAACGGGAATAACGGCTGCCGGAAGATACAACCCTCCAAGCAGCAAAAAAATGCTGATGATAATCAGGATGAGTCCGCATATTTTTGATCCGGTTCCGCTCATTCTTACGCTCCTTCTTGCCACGATGTAGCGTCATTATGGGCTTGCGTCATGCGGTAATAGAGCCCATGCTCTTTGATCAGTTCATCATGGGTACCTTGCTCTTTGAGTTCTCCGCCATCAATGACAAAAATACGGTCTGCTTCGCGGACGGTTTCCAGCCGATGGGCAATAACCAGTGTGGTTTTTCCGCGGCATAATTCACTCAAAGCTTTCTGTATTGCCTGCTCGTTATCGGCATCGATACTCGCGGTGGCTTCATCCAAGATGATGAGCGGCGCGTCTTTGAGAATACTCCGTGCAATCGAAATACGCTGGGCTTCTCCGCCCGAAAGAGAGGCACCACCTTCACCGATAACGGTATCGAATCCGTACGGAAGTCGCATGATAAAATCATAACACTGCGCTTTTTTCGCCGCTTCGATCACCGCTTCTCTATCCGCATGAGGACGCCCCATCGCGATGTTATTTGCAATCGTGTCCTCAAACAGATAGACCCGCTGAAACACCATACTGATATGATCCATTAATACCGTCAGCGGAAGCTCTTTGATGTTTTTTCCCCGTAAGAGGATTTCGCCCTTCGATATATCCCAGAACCGTGCCAGTATATTCATAATCGTGCTTTTCCCGCCGCCGGACTGCCCGACAAAGGCCGCCATCTGCCCTTGGTCGATGCTGAACGACAGGTTATGCAGCACTTCTTTATCTCCGTAGTCAAACGACACATTTTTGAATGTTATTTCCGTATCGGCTGTTTGCGGCAAAGACTCGGTTCCCGTATCCTCAAGCTCCCGTTCGTTAAATACTTCGTTCACACGATTCAGCGCAGCTTGCATGATCGCCAGAATGCCGGTTTTTTGATAGAGCTGTTTGAGCGGCGTAAAAAGATTGAAGGCAAACAGCATACAGCCGACAAATACGGTGCTTGACAGAGCTCCGTGTTGAAACAACCAAATGTTTAAAGCAAGTATTGCGGTCATACCAAGACTGTAAATGATCAGCAGAGTCCGCTCCTTGGGGGAATATTCTTCTTCAAAAGACAAGCTCGCTTCTTTCATGCGCGCAAAGCTGGCTCTGATATCTTCCGCACCCGCTCCGGTGAGGTTATAGCTTTTAATTACGCCGAGCCCTTCCGTATATTCCAACACGGCGCCGGTCAATGCTTCGATGCTTTTTTGGCGCAGCTTTGAATTACGGGCGGAAAGCCGGATCATCGGCTGCGCGAAAAGAATTGCCGTAAGCTCCGTCGCAATGGCAACAGCTCCGAACAGCGGATGCAGCGCAAACAGGAACCCTGTCAAAATGATCTGCGCCGCGATGCTGCTTGTAACCTCCGAAACAGCCGCCATCGCCTGCTCCTCGATAAAGACCATATCGGCAGACAGCACCGAACTGATTTTTCCGATATTCCCCGCAGTAAAGTATCCCATCGGCAGCCGGCGCAGATGCCGCCCAAGCTCAAGCCGCTTTTCTGCAAAGACCTTATATCCCGCTCCCGCTTGCAGCCGGTCTGCGATATTTTGACAGATTGCCTGAATAGCCAGCAAAAGCAGCATGACCGCTGCCGCATAGATTGCCGTTTTAATGTCGGCTTCACCTTTGATAAGCATGTCGATAAGTTTTACGGCAACCATCAGCGGCGCATTTGCTGCAACCGCTTTTAAAAAAGTAAACAGATATGCCAATCGGATTTTCCGAGCGTACGTGCCGGTAAATACGAGTAACTGATGAACCATCGCAATCATAGAGAGCTTCCTTCTTCGGCTCCGCATCGGCGCCCCAACATTTTATAATTTTATAACACAAAGCTCAGACAATTACTATTCTTTCAGTATATCCATCAAGCCGGTATTTATAAACAGATTGTCTTTTCCAACCTTTATACAGGTAAGAACACCGATAGCTTCTAGTTGATGCAGGTAACGGGAGGCAGCTTTCCGTTCTACCCCTAGCGTTTTTACAATGAACTCAGTTTTGCAATAGGGATTTTCAAAAAGGGTTTCTACCAGTTCTTTGGAATAAATTTTCGGAGCTTCCGATTTTACTTTTTCGATTGTGCTATCTAACAGTTCCTTTATCGCTTTTACCTTTTGAATTGTTTCTGCGGCTGTCTCTTCTATTCCTTTAAGGATAAAAACAATCCATTTTTCCCACGCTTCTTCCGTACGGACTTTTTGCAAAAGTTCGTAGTATTGTTCTTTATTTTTGATGATATATGAACTTAAATAGAGAATTGGAAAATCAAGATGATGCTTTAAAATCAAATAAAGGATATTTACAATTCTTCCGGTTCGTCCATTTCCATCATAAAAAGGATGGATGCTTTCAAATTGATGGTGAAGTATTGCAAGTTTTGTCAGAGAATCATCATCGTTGTTTAAATACTCAGTAAAGTTTTTTAAGAGTCCGTCAATTTCTTCTTTTGTCTGCGGCGGAATATAGACAACTTCATTCCTACGGTCATTCATCAGCTTTGTGCCGGGTACAGTTCTGATTCCCGCATCATTTTGAACAAGCTGTTCTTGAATATTTATGATATCATTTATAGAAATAAAATGATGTTTTTTTAGTTCTGCAAAACCTGCGTATAAGGCTTCTCTGTAGAACATAACCTCTTTTGTAGCAGAATCAACTTTTTTTACCGTTTCGGAAAGAGCTTTATAGAGCTCATCTTTCGTGGTAATGATATTTTCAATCTCTGAACTGTCTTGAGACTCTTGAAGCACAACGGCATTAATAAGAATAAACTGATTCGGAATCACCTGTGCAATACCTTTAAGCTCGGCAAGCGCTTTAGATGCTTTGCTTTCTGCTTTGAGGATAGTAATTGTTTCGGTCTTTTTAGGATCAACCGGCAATTTTGGCAATTCCGACATGTCCCAATTATAGTCTTTTTTGGGACATGTAATCAAGATATGTACCAAATATTAAAAAAATGGTACATATCAATCCGTTCTTACACCGTTTTCACGGTAGCCAGGGGATGTCTCAAAAGTTGGTTAGTTTTTGGACAGCCCCTAGGGTTACTCCCCTCTTACTTCCCCCGTACCGTCCAGTCTGCGGTTTCTTCCGAGATACGCCAGAGGTTTTGGTATTCCGGGCTGGTTTTAATAAGTTCCGCATGACAGCCGGAAGCAGCGATACGTCCATCTTTGAGCACGATAATGCGGTTGGCGCTCATAATGGACTTCATTTTATGAGCGATGACGATAACGGTTTTATCCCGCACGATTTCGGATATTGCCTGATTCATCTTTTGCTCGTTTTCAGGATCGATAAAGGCGGTTGCCTCATCCAAAATAACAATCGGAGCATCTTTAAGTATTGCCCGTGCAAAGGCAATCCGCTGCCGCTGCCCGCCTGAAAGTTTACTGCCTGCTTCTCCTGCAAGCGTTGCGTACCCGTCCGGCAGTTCGCGGATAAACTCATCCGCCTGCGCTTTTTTTGCTGCGGCAATAATCTCCTCATCGGTTGCGCCTTTTTTCCCGATTCGGATATTGTCGGCAATGCTCTTGTTAAAAAGGAATACATCCTGAGAAACGTAGGCAATCTGTTCGTTGAGCGCTTCTAAGCTCATGTCACGGATATTCTGTCCGCCGATTAACACCCCGCCGCCCGAAACATCGTAATAATGCACTAAGAGCTTTGCCGCCGTGCTTTTTCCGCTGCCGCTTGCTCCGACTAAAGCAGTCATCTGCCGCTCTTGCGCCGTAAAGGAAACATCTTTCAGAACTTCCAAATCCTTGTATGCAAACCGAACATTGCGGAACTCGATGTCGTGCCCCATGCCGGAAAACGGCGCCGTTCCTGCTTTAAGTTCCGGGTAATCAAATGCCTTTTCCAACGCCTGAATTTTATAACTTGCTTGCGGTACGGCGCCGATAAAACTCATGCAGCGGAGCAGGAGCGGTGCGATACCGAAAGAAAGACAAATTGTCAAAATGTAGCGGGCAAGGGTCAGTTGACCGAGCAAGATAAGCAGTGTGCCGAAAGGCAGGCTGTATAGTAAAATGTTTGAAAATAAACTGCCGTATAGAGCCATCCACGGGAATGAAACCTTGTACCATGACAGCGCAAAGTCGCGGTACGCAGTAACGGAAGAAGCAAATCGTTCGCCGAATTCATCCTGCCGGTTAAACACGCGAACAACCTCCATACCGTTTACATATTCGATAATGGTATTGTTCAGCCGCTTTGCTGCGGCAAAGTAACTGCCCATCTGCTCGACACCGACACGGTACATCTGTCCCGAAACACTGATGCCCAGCGCAATGACAACACAGGTAAGCAGTGCAAGCTGCCAGTCTATAACGAGGATGGTTACAAGCGCAAACACGGCAACGGTGAGATTGGCAATCCCTTCGGGGATCATGTGCGCCAAAAGGAGTTCTATCGATTCAATGTCATCGGTAAACAGCTTTTTGATAGCTCCGCTGCCCATCTCCCTCACTTTTCCGAGCGGCTTGCGCTCCAAGTTTTCCTGCAAAAAACGGCGTATGTTTTCCAGCGTGTTGTAGGCCGCACGGTGCGAAAGCTGAAAGCCGTACATATAAAAAACCGCGTATACGATTTCCGTAAGCAGGATACCCGCAAGCATTTTCCCGCTTCCGGCTAAGGTCGGAACCGAACCGTTTAAGACCTGCTCAAGGATGGTGTATACCAAAAGATACGGGATAATACTCGCCGCTGCTCCGAGTGTCATACAGAGCGCCGCTTGATATATCGTGCGGCGGTGCGCCCCTGCGTACTGCAAAATCTTGGAGATAGAGCTTTGCTTGTCCCGTTTCCGGCTCGTGTTTTCATCGCTTTCCTGCAAGAAATAGGAAGAAACCCGTTCGATGCCTGCTTTATTCAAAGGATAGAAAGCTAAGACCCTGCCGTTTTCGATATGGAGAATGTGCGTGCAGCAGCTCATAATCAATTCGGGGTCGTGCGTAATAACGAGCGAAATGGCGGCGCTTGTCTGCAGATCGCGTAACAGAAAGCCGAAGCGTTCCATACCGCGGCGGTCAAGTCCGCTGGTCGGCTCATCAAAAATCAGCACACCTTTTTTTGCACAGAGTGCGGAAGCAATTGCCGTCCGCTGTTTTTGACCACCCGATAACGAGGCCGGGTGCCGGTCTTTCAGTTCGAGGATACCGAGCCGCGCCAATACCTCTTCGGCATCAGCTGCGGAAGCGCCGGTGTTCATCATCACTTCTTCCAACACGCTGTCGGCAAAGAGCTGCCGGTTGACGTCCTGCATCACCATAAAACTGTGTTTGCTACGCTCCTCCGCCGTCAAATACGCGCCGCCGACTGCGATGCTCCCGTTTGAAGGAATCAACCCCGCGAACGCTTGCGCAAAAGTGCTTTTGCCCGATCCGTTATCACCGATGAGCGCCACAATCGAATGTTCGGGCAGCGCGAGCCGCTCTATATCGAGCACACGGGTAGAGCCGTAGCCGCAAGTTACATCGAGCGCTTCAAGCGCGGGCTTTGACACGGGTTGGGTTTCGGGCGGTGTACTGCCTTTGACCGGCGTTTCTCGCGCCGCATCCTCTTTCCGTGCAAGCACGGCGAGGGACTGCATATTCGTGAGGCGCAAGCCCAGCGCGGTTAAATCGGATTCGCTGAGCGCTTTCATTTCGTCCCGTGTAAAAATACGCTCGATCTTTCCGCTGCGCATATAGATAAAGCGGTCTGCTACATCCATCAGGTAATAGAGCCGATGCTCTGCAATAACAACGGTCTTTCCCGCTGCTTTGATTTTTACCAGCATCCGGTGCAGCCGCTGAATTGCCCGTTTATCCAAATTAGAGGACGGCTCATCCAGCACAAAGACTTGAGGGTCTGCGGTATAGCAGGAGGCGCAGGCAATTTGCTGCTTTTCTCCTCCCGACAGTTCAAAAATATCCCTGTCCATCAAATTATCGAGCTGCAAGTCGCGTTTTGTTTTTTCGAGGCGCTGTTGAATCTGCTCCCTTGGGATGCCGAGATTTTCGCAGCCGAATACAAGCTCGCCGGTGGTGTCAAGGTTAAAGAATTGGCTCTTTGGATTTTGAAAAACGCTTCCGGTGAGCGCTGCAATATCGGATAAGTTTTCCGTGTTTACGCACACATCGCCGATCATCACGGAACCGCTCATTTCACCTTCATAAAAATGAGGAGCAAGCCCGTTTATCAGCCGTGTAACGGTGGTCTTGCCGCAGCCCGACTCGCCGCATAATACGACAAATTCGCCGTCTTTTATGGTAAGGTCTATTTCGGATACGCCGTCTCCGGTACCGTGTTCCCCGCTGTAGGAAAAAGAGACGTTTTTAAAATTGATCACACTATTACTCTCCGATAGTCTTGAGGGGTTCCTGAGTATGGTTTCTAGTTACAAACTTCTATGGATAATTTTTCACAAATGCTATCGTTCGATTTTCAGCTTTGGCAGTATATGAAATTTTTTATAAATATCTTCAGGACATTCTCTTACTTGTAATAACGGCATATAGTTACCTCTAGCATACAATCTACAGCTGTTCGTATGTTATGTCAAGCAGTAGCTTTGAATCAAAAAAGTACTGTCAATTATGAGTAAGAGTAATAAAACACAGTGAAAGTATGTTCAGCATTTTTCAACACATTCTTCGTCAAAGAGTCCACTTCAAAATCATCGTCTTTGATCTGAAAACCACCTACTTAGGTTCTTCCAATCTTATCGGACTCGGCATGAAAGCCGTAAATACCGGCAACCTCGACTCCGGTGTTTTATCTAGCAACCGTAACTTTGTAAAAACACCGTCGAACAATTCGACAGCGTCCGGACGTGCGCCCGCTGCGAGGGCTGCAAAAGACAAGCGTTCTGCGGGAACTCGGTTGAAATGAAATAAAGCGAATTTAAACAACTTTAAGCTTTATTAGATTCTGAAATGAGATTTTTTAAGGCTTCGGCAAATAATTCCGGATGTTTGATCATTTCGTCTGTTGTATTAAATGCAAAGTATTCATCTGCATCCGTATTTGTTTTATTCATTAAAACCTTTTTCCTTTTTTTATAATCTCCCCAGTCATCCGTCATTATATAAACATCATAGATTTTTTTATCGTCATCCGGCCACCAAGAAAAGAAGCAATTATCATACTTAAAATATGTTTCCCATCCGGAATAAAAGATATAATCTTTGCTAGAATAATCGGTTGTAAAATAAGCATTAGGTAATTTTAGACTTTTTAAAAGAAGATTTCTTTTCTCTTCTCCTAAAAGTATATTTCCCCGAACATCGTTTCCAAAAACTTTCCAGACGCATCCTGTAGTTCCCCAGAGCACAACCTTCTTTCCATACTTACCTACAATTTGTCCATCCGATCGGCTTATATTAAGAAGTGTAGTTGTTGATAATTCTTTTATCCATTTCTGAGTGATTGAAGTATTTATCTTATCTGAGGTAATTTTCTGAAATTCATTGAAAAATGTTTTAGTTACTAACTGTTTAATGTTTTCTTTTGTGTGCTTCAATGAAATTTTTCCGTTGGGAATTGCTTCATCATAATACGAAAGAAGCACTTTAATAATATGATAAGGGTCATTGTTTTTATACATTGCTTTTAATAAATTGAATCTAGTATTAAAAACCTCAAGGGAAGTTTTTTCGCCCGCTTGAAAGAGAACATTTACTTTTCCAAGTAAAATTTCATAATGTTCTGCTAAAATTATAGCTTTTTCCCATTTTCCTGATTCAAGAATCTTTTTTGCCTTTAACCGTTCTTCTGAGACTTGTTCTTTAGCAAAACCTGAGTTAATTCCCTTTGAATCATCAGCGAGGAATGTATAAATGTCATGGCTATGAACTCCCAATTCAGAAAAGAACCGTAAAGCGTATAAATATGAATCCATACTATCAATAGTTTGGTTTTCAATAATGTTGAACACGACTCTCATCCAATGAGAAAATGATGTTTTCTGATAGTTATCTTCTTCAAAATATAAAAGCAATGCAAAAAATGTAACTCTGGCCGGATATGTATCATTTTTATCACATCCATAAAAATCCCATGTTTGATAAGGCTTAATTTGTTTTTCAATTGAATTATTAACTAAGGTCGTTAACAAATTAAAGATTGGGTGTATCGTATTTTTAATTGCGGCAGTATTCAATATTTTTTCGTATACCGACCATGAGATAAAAGTGTCAATCAATGGGAAAGCAACTAAATCGGAATTAACTTTATCATAGATAGATTTCTCTTCTATGCTAGGTTCATTTTTTTTATAGAAATTCCATACATTAATAAAATGCCTATTAAAAAAGGACATAAAAAGAGAATCCGGTAAGCAGGGTTTTGTTTTGGAGAACATTAAATCCAGCCATTTTGAATCTATGTTGTTTCTAAATGTTCGATATAATGAATTATCAGATTTCTTTAAATACTCTTCCAAACTAGCTTTGAAGTTTTCAAAACCTGTTAGAGTTTTTCCCCTGGCATTCATCTTAACATACGTATTGTTAGGCAACTGGTTTAATTGCATGTTAACGAAGTGAAAGGAGATTAACTCCGTATCTTTTAGAAGACTCATAATCTTACTATAATCCGGACTTTGAAGTTTCAGAAACTGATTATGAATTTCATCGAGTACTGTCAGAATTGAGGAAATTGTCGGATCTTTCTTCCAATCATCAAAAAACCAATTTTGATTAATTACAAACTTCGATAGGGTTTCCTCATTAAATGGTATGATATTTTCCTTGTTAGAAGGTATGATAGTATTGATACATATCTTTTCAAGAAATTCTTTTGCAGACGGCCGTGTCTCATAGCTAAATTTTTTTAATATGTCTAACGGTTCCTTTGCTTTTTCATATACATATCGATGAAATAAAAACAATGTAGTTAACCGTTGTTGACCATCAAATGGAATAAACTTTTTTTCATCTTGACTAATATTACCATATACAAAGTCAAAAAACAGAGGTTTGTTCTGCAAAGCAGAAGAAATAATTGTTTCTATTATTGATTTCCGAACATCTTCTGCATGTTTTGTATTTCTACCTTCCGCATATGAGCGTTGCATAACTGGAATTACTATTTTATATTCTTCTAAGAGTTTTATAAAAGTATAAATATCATTCATATTTTAATTCTCCTTACGCTTACTTTCGAGCAATCCAAAAGATATTTCTTCAGAATTAGAATGATCAAAGGTATAAAATGGTTTTGCCTCGATAAAATTGCCGATTACATTCATCATAGCTTTTACATAATCCATACCGGCTTTTCTATCCCAAACTAATGGATTTGCTGCATCAGGCGAATAATGTTTGAAAAAAGCATTCCTGGTGCAGATAGGAACGAATTGCGTTTCTGTGACTGCATTTTCATATGTTGCAAGGATACGTCTTTTTTCAAGGAAAGTTTTATTATTGAAAGAGGCATTCTTGTCAGCTTGTAATAATGCAAGATTCATCAAAGTATCATCTCTTTCGAAATCAGAATATACAGATAGTATTGAATTATTTTCGTCCTTTTCAATTTTTATAGGAATCCCCATAAAAACAGCCATCATGGAACGATAGACTTCTTCATCTTTTAAGTTTTCAGAGTCTATATATTCTGAAAATTCTGTAAGTTTTCCTTTTTCCATATTATTTGATAAACTTGCAATGTTAGATATATCTCTTTTTAATTGTGCTATTTCTTCTTCAGACCAACGTTTTTGACGCTCATTTTGTGCGTGGATATGTTCCAAAGACCATAAATTCTTTGCAGCTTCAAAATGTTTTTTAAATGGATAGCGGGATGTTTCACTTATTTGATTTTGAGTTGTTGCTATATTAAATAAAAGTAAAATATTATGTATTTTATCATTATCTTTTCCGTAGAGCAGCTTAGAAAAATCAGATTTCTTATTATTGTCCATAACAGTTTTCTTACAGCGTTCTTTTATCCAATCAAAGAACGTATCTTTGGTTTCTTCATCATAATGCTTTAGAAGCTCGCTTACACTTACTTTTGAATTGCCTCGTGCATTTATAAGAAATCCAATATAGTGATAAAGTTTTCTGTCATTGTACCACGTTTGTATTGTTCGATAGACAGATTTAATTTCTTCCCAAACATTCTTCCAACCATCTTTTTTAATTTTTTCATTGAATTCTGAAAAAATAAAATAATTATCTTTCAAATTAATGTTATTTTTTAAAAGTATGGTTTCGAGTAAAAAATCCATACGGGTTGATTCGTATTTTGTTGCTTCAGGATTTGAATTGATAAAGTACCACAAATCATCATTTTCTAGTTGATTTTCGATATTCTCCCATTCTCTTGCCACATCTTCTTGGTTAAAACTTTCGTCTTTATCTTCATCATTAAGGATTAATGCTTTTACAAGTTCTGAATTTGTCAGTGATAATTTTCCTGAATTAAGTCTTCTAAATACTTCGTAAGAATTTTCATTTTCATCAATTTCATACCAAATAAATTGAGCGTTAAATGTTTCACCTGATAGAATATCAAAAATATCATTTTTCTTTCTTGGTGAGTCTAACCATTTTATTATAGTTGTATATGCATTAGAAATATGTAAAAAATCAAGGTTTTCATCGGATGATGTCTTAAATGATTCCGTCTTAAAAAAAGTTTCACAATTAGTTCTGGTTGTATAATCCGGAGGTATTAGAGTATAACCTTCTACATCTAATGCATCTTTAGCATATTGTTCTAATGCTTTTAATATTAAAAAAATAGTTGTAAGTCTTTGTTGTCCATCTATAACTTCATATTTTGAATCCTGTCTTTTTACTACTAATGGCTGCAAACAATAAAACTTACTATCATTTTTTGCGCATTTTTTTGAATCTGCATATTCCGATAAATCTTTTAATAAGGCTAACACTTCTTCTTCTGTCCATCTATAACCGCGTTGATAACTTGGTATATGAAAATGCATTCCTAATAAATCTTTTACTGAATAAAAACAAATATCCATAAGCCTTTCCTTACCAGTAATACATTAAAATATATCATACCTACATAACATGATAGTCTTCTGTCGAATATTCTCACGGCAGCTTAAATGCGGAACTAGAGTTTACTGGTCTTTTGTTGAGTTTATTCTTGTCCCATTCAAATAGCATCTGTCTATCCGACACAAGTATACCATATTTTGCATTAATGAGACGAGGGGGATCGATTCCGATTGGGGGGAAAAAGCAGCAAGATTTGCGGGAATGGGCACGAGTTTTGTGAAACACAAAATATCTCGTATAACATCTTTTATGCCGTCCCTGGTACAAGCTTCTATTATATTCTGCAGATATCCGCAATTTGTGAATAGCTTAAAAACACTACGCAGGCGGGCGAGTTGTTTACGCTGTACGTACACGCAAAGGCACTGTCGCATAAGATATTTTACCGGCAAGTACACAAGGGTTAGCGATGGGAGCTACGCTCAAGAATGTGCGTCCTTGCACATTCTTGAGCTTCGAGTTTAGGCTAACGCCTAAACTCGCTTCTGACTCACATCACGGACATCCTTGTCCGTACGGAAACGAAGTGGAGGAATGGAGCGAAAGCGGAACAGCGGACGTAGCGACCCGAACGCAGTGAGGGGAACCTCCATAAAAATTTCGAAAGAATGATAAAGCAGAGCGTTCCGGTAAGTACTTTTTGATCTATTGATGCAACTTACCTTGATTAATGCGACTCCTTGACATCATAAGTAATTTTTGTCATACTAATCATACTTATTGCACTGATCATACTTGAAATGAGGAGGAGGAAAATGAAGCATCCGGAGGGAAAATATGCGTGGACGGTTAAGGTTGGAGAGAAGGGGCAGTTTGTTATTCCGAAAGAAGCGCGGGATGTGTTTGGCATTAATCCCGGAGATACGTTGATTGTCTTGGCAGATATAGAGAAAGGTATCGCGATCCCGCCTAAAAATATGTTTGCACATTTTATGGAGACTATTTTTAATCAAAATGAACCGGAGGAGGGGGAAAAATGAGTGCCATTGTAACCGACCGGCTGACAAAAAAATACGGCGATGTTGCTGCTGTAGATAATCTGAATTTGACTGTTGAGCAGGGGGAATTATTTGCCTTACTTGGGGTGAACGGAGCGGGAAAAACTACAACCATTAAAATGCTTTCTTGTCTGATAAAGCCTACGAGCGGGGATGCCGTGTTGCTTGGGAATAGTATTGTTTCAGAGCCCAGCGCGATAAAGGAAAAAATCAATATTTCACCGCAGGAAACGGCGGTAGCTGCGAATTTGTCGGTTTTAGAGAACTTGGAACTGATTGCGGGAATTTACGGGCAAGACGATAAAACCGCAAAGAAAAATGCGTACGAGATGGCTCAAAAATTCAAGTTGGAGCATGAATTGAATAAAAAAGCAACACGCTTATCGGGAGGGATGCAGCGGCGTCTTTCTATTGCGATGGCGCTGATTTCCGAGCCGCAGATTTTATTTCTCGATGAACCGACGCTCGGGCTTGATGTGCTGGCGCGCCGTGAGTTATGGGCATCCATTAGAGAATTAAAAGGAAAAGTGACGATCATTCTGACAACGCATTATATGGATGAAGTTGAAACGCTGTCCGACCGTGTGGGAATAATGGCAAAGGGCACGTTGAAAGCGATTGGGACGGTAGCGGAATTAACGGCACAAACAGGTACTGCTAAATTGGAAGATGCCTTTGTTGCGCTTTCGGGAGGTGAGTTATGAGAATACTGTTATTTGCAAGAAGAAATGCAAAAGAAGTTTTGCGGGATCCCGTCAATTTCTTTTTCGGTCTGGGATTTCCGCTCGTACTGTTGGTGCTTCTGTCCATTATCAATGGATCCATTCCGCCTGAAGCCGGAAATCCGATGTTTGAAATAAGCAATCTTGCCCCCGGCTTGGCGATGTTCGGGAGCGTATTTATGGCGTTATTTGCGGGGATGCTGCTGTCAAAAGACCGTACCTCATCTTTTTTAATGCGCTTGTTTACGTCTCCGATGACGTCCGTAGATTTTATTTTGGGCTACACGTTGCCTATGCTCGCTATGACAATAGTGCAGGTGGCGATAACCTTAGTGGCGGCGAAAGCTTTTGGGCTTGAAATAACGGTGTACTTCCTGTGTGCGGTTATTGTAACAGCGTTGACCTCTCTGCTGTTCGTGGGGTCAGGGTTGCTTTTCGGCAGCCTGATGAATGAGAAGGCGGTCGGCGGTGTTTGCGGAGCCTTGCTAACAAATGTTGCCGGATGGCTATCAGGAGTATTTATTCCGGTCGATTTAATAGGCGGCGCTTTTAAAACGATAACACATATCCTGCCGTTTTATCATAGTGTTGAAGCGATACGGGCAACCTTAAGCGGCAATTTCGATCAGGTCTTTTCTCATTTGGCTGTTGTGATGGGCTATACGGTGGTTATCTTTGTGCTTGCGATTGTTGTTTTTCAACGGAAAATGAATGGGGAGAAAGGATAGGGGGAAGTATTGATTTAGAACAGGCTTTCATTGAAATGCAAAAGCGGGGGAAAAGTGTGCCGGGCTGAGGTTACATTTTTCCCGAGCACTGCAAACGTTGCTCTATGACTTGTCTATGTACTGAGCGAATGAATAGTATACGGCAAAACCAGAGCGCTGCAATAATTAGACAACGTATCATATAATATGGAAAGTTTTTGTTTCCACCCATCTGATGCTGCGCAAGATAGCGCTCAACCTCATCTGCATATACAAGCGAGAAGCAATGGCACAGCTGTCTTTGAATGGTATTATATTCCGCGCTCTTATGAACTCGTACGATTTATTAGCCGTATTAGGTAAAAATTGATTCCGTGATTTTAGGTTGTAAATTATTGGTTTTTATGGTATTATGTAGAAATGATTTATACCCACGTGGATCTGGTAAGAAATTTAAAAGATGCTGTTTTTTTAATAATAGAGGAATTTACGTTATCTTAAAAATGCCTAATGCCGTTTTCAAAGCCGACAAACGGAATAAACCCGCTGCGGTTTAAAACAATGTTATGTGTACAATGTACTGCGCTGGATAAGAGAGGGAAAATTAAGCGACTTTGTCGCTTGATGGAAATTATGCAAACAAACGGAAATTTGTCTGTAGAGGGAGATTTGGATATATTTGTCTTACGATGTTTTATTTTTGTAATAAGGATGGTAATCTAAATTCATAAATAAAAAAGATCATTTCCGGATAATTTCGTAAATATTGATGTATAATATAATGCAAATTAAATGATAGGGGGGACGTAAATGTCTGTTGTAAGTATTGTTAAATGTGAAGCTTCAAAATTGAGTTCAAGAGTATTTGTTGCTCCTGATATTCCAGAAAAATATCTTAATAATGCTGTAATAAGTATTTCTGAGTCTAAAGCAGATCCTGATGTTGTAATTGCCGTTTTGGATACAAGTTTGTTAAATAGTTGCAAAGCAGGTGTGCTATTTACAGGAGACTCGTTATTCTTCAAAGGAACTTTGGGAAGTTCAATTCAAATTAAATATGAAGATATTGGTTCAGCACAAGAAAAAATAACAAAAACAAAGAAAGATGATGGTAGTGTTACTGAAACAAAAACTCTTTTGATTAAAGGTAAAGATGGTTCTGAATTATATAACAAGCATGATATTTATGATTTGAAGCTTCTTGCAAAGATAATCACTGAAATAATCGAAGAAGGCTCATCTACTGATTCAGAAGGAACAGTTGATGTTTTTAAGAATACAAATCAGGTTCTTCCACTTTCAGACTGTGAAAGTGTTATCAAACAAGCATATATAAAAATAATTTGTAATTATGCACTTTCTGATGATGGAATCATTGATTCAAGAGAATACTCTGAAATCTATAGCATAATGGTTCGTAATGATTATTCAAACGAAGATAGAATGACTGTCAGGGCGTATATAATTGGTGATTCTGAGAAAGATTCAATAGATAACTTAGTCAGTATTCTGAATGAAAATGTTCCGGAAGGAAGCCGCGATGCACTTATGAAGTCTATTGTAAAAGATTTGGTGTATATAAATCATGTAAAGGGCAATGGTCTTGATGCATGGAAACGCAATGATTTTATATGTGATACAGCAAAAAAATTGAATGTTACATCTGATCAGATTTCTGTAATAATACAATCTATTCAGAATGATGAAGATATTATTGCAAAACGTAAGTCAGATACAGAAATTGAAAAATCAATTAAAGAAATAGCTGCTAAAGGCGCTTCTGTCGGAGTACCTCTTGCTGCACTTTATTTCTCCGGAACAGTTGGTTTTAGTGCTGCTGGTATTACATCAGGACTCGCAACTCTTGGTATGGGGGGAATGCTTGGTTTCTCGAGCATGGTTACAGGTATTGGAGTTGTAATTATTACTGGTCTTCTTGCCTACAATGGCGTAAAAAAACTTACTGGTGCTAAAGATCTTGAAAATAATAAAGTTCGTGAAATGCTCATTCAGGGGGTTATTAAAAACCTCCAGAAATCAATTAATTACCTGATTGAGGATGTTAATTATATCTCAGGTGAATTAATTCAGGCTTTGGAAAATCAGGTAGATGATGAAGAAAAAATTACAAAACTAAAGAAACTTCTTCAGACATTCATTGATGCTTCAAATATTTCTTCACAGAATCTGCTTGTAAATGCAAAGGAATCTATAATTGCTAAGCTCCCAACAAAACTTGATAAAACAAGATTTGATGAACTTACATCAGAACCTACAAAACAAAAACTCCGTCCATTTGTCTATCAGATGTATCCTGAAACAGAGGAAACTGTAAAGAGTGGCGATACACAGAAGAAAGTAAAGGTTTATAAAATCGATTATTCTAAAGAAACCGAATATTACGAAAAACTTTATCAGATTCTTAATACTTTGGAATATTTTAAATTATCAACAGCTATTACTGCTGCAGGAACAAGTCTTGCTAAAAAGGGCCTTGGTGCATTGAAGAGTACATTAGGTATGTAATTTATGTTCAAAGATTTCTTCAAGAATGCAGGCAATGCATTAAAAGTTCAGAAAGATCAAGTTAATAAGTTAAATCAAGTTACAGGTCAGATAGAGGAAGGTTTAGATGCATTGAATGCTATGCATACAAGAGCTTCTTTTGAGCTTGATGAGTTAATTGGTCAAGCTGAAGCTTTATGTAAGAAGAATAATATAGATATAGAATCAGCATTGACCAAAGATATTGATTTCTCAGAAATTGATTCCATTCTTGAAAGTATAAAGGTAGATAAACCAAAGGTAAATATTCCGGTCATTGAAAAAATCGATACAGTAGAAATTGGAGATGACTGGGATTCATATTTATCAAATATTGATGCTTATGCTGAAAACCATGAAATAGATTTCTCAAAAGATCCTTTTGAAGATTTACTTTCTGCAGATGAAAAGAGAGAGATTCTTCAAAGAATTGATGATGATTATAAATTACATGGAAAACTTCAATGTGATACATGGGATTACATTTTTGCAGCTACGAGTGGTATTATAACAGGTTTAATTGATTCATTCTTTGTAGGAATGCCAGGTCAAAGTAAACTTGGCAATTGGACAAACTCACAGGCTGATAAACTTGTAGAAAAGTTTGCGAATGTTGTTTATAAAGCAGATAGAAAAAAGATTGATAAATTGATAGGTGAGGGTAAAATATCAAAACCAACAGACTTTGCTCCTAACGGAATACCTGTGCCTAAAAAAGAACCTGATGGAATTGCAAGTTCAATAGGTTATTTGGAAAAGAGATTTAATGTTCCTTATGATGCCCGATATGCACAGGATTTGAAAGGTGCAGAAGGCAATGTTGTGTTTAACCCTAAAGATCATCACCTAAAATCCTTCGGACATTGTGCAGATTTGGCAGGACTTTTCTTTTCGATTTTGGATCAATTTACAGGGAAAGTTACAATTATTTCTGAAGGAAAGATTCAACGCTTTGAACCTAATTCAACCACATTTAGATTACAAGGTGATAGTTTTTATCAGAAATTATTATTTGGATTTATAAATTGGTTTGGACACATGATGTCGGACATAGCTGGAAGTTCCGGCACCAGAGGCCATGAAGGAAAGGTTGGTGCAGGAATTGCAGCACCATTCTTTGAGTTTTTCCAGTTGTGTGATTTTGGTAAAATAAACGTCGGAGAAGATACAAAAACATTGGCCCAGTTTACGAGTAATATGTATACGAACGGTTATGATGCAAGATTTACTGCAGCACAAGCCATTCCAGTTGCTCTGAATGAAGTTTTAATTCGTTTATTCTGGAGTATTAAACGACATTATTATCATAAATTGCCTTGGAAAGAATGCATTCCGTTAAAGCTCAGTAATAAACCAGAATTAAGAAGAATGTTGCTTGTTGGACATGGTTGTTTATGTTTAGTGGATGTTACTGATGCGACCATTCGTTCTGGAGGAGATATGATGACCTTTGCATTACACATCAATATGGTTGCATGGACTAAGTTTGCTAACTTAGGCTTCCAAGAATTAAGGGCTTTATATAACAAAGATGCACTTAATGTTGAAGAGATGGAAACAGATCTGAAGGCAGAATGGGATGGTCTGCTATTAGAAACAGACATAGCATAGCGTCTTTGATGACAGGAATTTTTTTGATAATCGCTAACTGTTCATATTTAATTTTTATCTTCAAATCAAAAATTTTGCGAGTCTTTTAATTATTGTCTTATAAGTTACTTATAATTTTAAATTTTTTCAAAATATTCAGTAATTAATTCTTCAAATTCAAAATATGTATATAATATGTGTATTAAAAAATCAGTATCCTTATCTTTTAATAATGGTATACGGGAATTATCTATTTTGAATATTTTGTTTCTTTTCTTTATAGTGCCTTTTTGCCTTACATCATCCAACCTAGCAATATACTCATCTATAGAATAATATATCAGCTCATAATCTATATGCTTTATAAAATAGCAATACTCATTTTGAAAAAATACAAGATGTACCATTCTTGTAAAAACAATACTATCATCATGATAATACCGTTCTTTATTTGGCAGCTCTTCAAAAATAATTTCATTATTTTCCTTTTTGACCCACAGCGTATCAAATTTCTTAGAATATAACTTTGACACAATATTTTTATCTAAATTAGATAATTCGATTTTCTTTCCAAATTCGAGTTCTTCCATAGAATAAGCACCATCTTCTTGATTTTCGCCCACTGAAAAGTAATTCGGTCTAAATGAAAAGTCAATAATTTCTTTAGTAGCAATCCTGCTTTTTATTAATTTTAAAGACTCTAAATCCATATTTTTCGGATACACCAATGAATTAATTCTTTTATCATATATTCTAGGTGGATTAAGATCCTTTATTGTCATATATTTCGGATTGAATGTTAATAAATTCCATTGGGAATACATTTTGTCATTTTCAAATAAAGATATACCGTTATTTGAATAAATATTTTCTAATTTATTTGGAGAAATGTAATCAAGTTCAGGCTCTTTTTTCAATTTATAGAGTCTATATAGGTTCTCAAAAATTCTATAATACGCATAGATATCAGCATCCTCATCACGGTATCCATTACTTTTAATTTTTTCAAAATAATTAGTATAGTATACAATTATTTCCATAACAGTATTAACTTTTTTAAGTTTGTTGAACATATCGATGTTCTCTTGATAATGTTTAATTAATATGCCTAATCTTAAGTTATTATCTTTAAATTCAGATAAATTACTTTTGTAGTTTTTTTTCTTTTCTTTTATTTTTTGATTATTTTCATATATGCGCTCATCTAAATATTTAAAAAAAGAATATTTAATATCTTTCTCATATTCGGTAGTGTTTTCTCTAATATTAGGAATAATTTTCTGAATAAGAATGCTGTTTTTATCTGAAAAAAGCTTATATGAAAACCCAGACGGTTCATATGAACTAAAATCACCAGCTTCTATCTTATCTATATATTTTCTTTCTTCGATAAAATATTTATGAAAGTAGTCCATTAACTTTTCATTTAACATTCAATCCAGCTCCTACTTCTATATATTCAATGTATATATCTTTTAGCACTTGCTTTAGATTGCCATATATATTTAAAATTTTAACTCAAGAAGTATAACATCCTTTCGACCTTTTCTGATAATACCATAAAAACCGATACTTTTCAACCTAAACTGATATAGCTTAAAAAGCTCTTGGATAGTGCCGTCATCACACTCGGCAAACTATGTATCTATCCAAGAGCCCGCAGTGTGTGTCGCGCATCTTTCAGCAACGTCCGCGCAATCAATCGCAATCCGCTGCCGTTTTTCGCCGGAAAGTGTAGAACCCGCTTCACCTGCAACCGTGTCATACTCTTTCGTCAGCTTCATAATAAAATCGCGACAATTCGCCTTTTTCGCCGTCTCGTTCAACCTTGTGTTAAACCGCCAAGCTGCTTGACCGGTTTGTCAGCTTTGAAAAACTATGTTATGTGATTGTCTCATTCCATAATTCAATTTACAGCATAATGCTTTGCATATTGAGAAAGTACTTCATTCATCATAGTCTGATATTTTGTATGATTTTTCTTTGCTTCTGTTTTGAAAAAATTAATACAATCAGAATCAATTGAGAGTGTTATTTTTCCTTTTGTTGATTTTTTTACAAGCTCTGCCGGTGAAGGAAGAAAATCTATCACTAATACGGCAGAATCCGAAAATGATACGCAAGACAGCGCTCAACCTCATCCGCATATACAAGCGAGAAACAAAGGCATAGTCGCCTTTGAGCGGCATTATAAAATTTTCCATTGACACATCCGCCTCATTGTCATACAATGCTAACAAAGTTATCAATAACAAGAGAGATGCTCTAAAAGCTTAAAGTTAGTTTTTGAGGGCGGCTACTACGGATATGGCAAGCGGAACATACGAAGCAACCCACACAAGAATTTTAGAAAGCGGCAAAAAGATGTTTTTGCGGAATGGTTATGAACGTACAAACCTGCGGGATTTGTGTGGTGAGGCGGGCGTAACGACCGGTGCGTTTTACCGTCATTTTAAGGACAAAGAAGCGCTCTTTTCGGCTTTGGTAGAGCCTGCCGTCAAGAGTATTCACGATACATACGAGACCGCTGCGGATGAGTGCTTTCATTGCCTGAGTATGGGAAACACGGAAGACATTTGGGCAATTTCGGCAGAAACGATAGAAGCATTTGTCCGCATCATTTACGCGCATTTTGATGAGTTCAAACTCCTTTTGTGCTGCGCGGATGGAACACCGTATATCAATTTTACCGACCGGCTTGTTGAACGGGAACTGCAAGACACACACCGTATGTACGAATTTTTGGATAAAAAGCATATCAAATACAGCCGGATTGATGGAAAAAAACTGCACATGCTCATCCATTCTTATTTTTCTTGTATTTTTGAAACGGTTTTGCATGATTACACGCAGGATGAAGCGCTTGAAGTTGTGCATACCCTTGCCGAATTTTTTTCTGCTGGCTGGCGGAAGGTTTTGCGAGTGTAAGTAAACTCGACGATGAGCATATATATGGACGTACATTCAGAACTGACAGGGATGTCCGGGGTGTTAACCAATAGTGAGTTTGCGGTACGCAAACTCACGTTCAGCAGATGCCATGGACGGCATCTGCTGAACAGCGGCACGGATGCCGCTGGTTCCATACAGTAGCGATGTTTCGGCAAGGCCGAAACTCGTCGTTGAAAAGCGTACACGGATGTACGCTTTTCAACAGCGGCACGGATGCCGCTGGTTCCATGCAGTGGCGATGTTTCGGCAAGGCCGAAACTCGTCGTTGAAAAGCGTACACGGATGTACGCTTTTCAACAGCGGAAGGGATTGAAGGGGCGCGCGAAGCGCGTTCCGAAGTGAGCGGTGAGCGAATGGAGGAATGGAGCCGAGAGGCGGAACCCCGCAAAGCCCGGTTTTTGCGCTGTTTTAACGGCGCAAAAAGCCGCCCAAAAGAGAAAAAAGAAGACAAAGATCGTCTTGAGACGATTTATTTTTTTTGAAGAAAAGATAACAAAGTGTGCTATCAATGTTATCATAAGAGGTGCTCTAAAAAATACAGATTTTAGAGGTTTCCAATATTTTAATGGAGGTTTGCGTATGCAAAGCAGTAAGTTGTCGGCGAAGGATCTGATAAATGTCGGAATCTATACGGCGATGTATCTGGTTATTTTTTTTGTTGTCGGGATGATAAATGCAATTCCGGTTCTGTATCCGTTTTTGTATGTGATTGTGCCGATTGCGACGGGGATTCCGTTTATGCTGTTTTTGACAAAGGCGGATAAGTTCGGGATGGTCTTTATTATGAGCGTTATTTTAGGGATATTTTGGTATCTGATGGGATACACGTATCTTCCTATTATAAGCTATTGCGTGATGGGCGCACTTGCCGATCTGGTACTGAAAGCGGGTAAATACAAGAGTTTTAAGGCGAGTGTGCTTGGCTACTGGCTTTTTTCTTGCGCGATGATAAGCTGTCAGGCGCCGATGTGGCTTTTTGCTGCAACGTATATGGAAAAGGTGCGCAGTTCAATGGGGGATCAATATGTTGAAGGGGTGCAAAAGTTTATGCCGCCGTGGATGGGATTTGCGGCAATCGGTATCCTGTTTGCCTCTTCGCTGCTCGGAGCGCTGCTTGGAAGGCGGATGTTGAAAAAGCATTTTGAAAGAGCCGGTATTGTATAGGTGCGTATAGATGCTGCCGGTGCTACATGGTGTTAGATAAGGGTTATATAAAGGATTGTATAATGGAAGATTTTGAGCCGTATAGACCGCCGCGGGCAAAGGGAGTGCACATCGATCCCCGCACCAAGGTGCTGTTTATGTTTTTTCTTGCAACGCTGATATTCTTTGTGGAAGAGCAGAGTATGCTGAATATGGTGATTGTGCTTATTCCCATTAGTCTGCTTTTTCTGAACCGCCAATACCGGCCGGCGCTGATTTACGGAGGACTGTTTGCACTGGCGGCTGCGGTCAAGCTGTCGAACATGGCGGGGTCGCTTCCGTACCTTGCGGCAATGCTGTGGGGGCTTTTAAGCGAGCTGATTTTCCGGTTTTTTCCGGTGTTTATGTTCGGCTACTATATTATCGAATCGACAAAACCGAATGAGTTTATCGCAGCGATGAGCCGGTGGCATGTGCCTGATGCGCTGATTATTCCCATATCCGTTGTGTTCCGGTTTATCCCTACGTTGGGAGAAGAAAACCGTTCAATCGGCAGCGCGATGCGGATGCGGGAAATCGGGTTCGGTACGCCGCGGTTTTGGAGGAACCCTGCGATGATGCTGGAGTACCGGCTGATTCCGCTGATGATGTCGATTGCCAAAATCGGTGAAGAGTTATCGGCGGCAGCTTTGACGCGGGGCTTAGGGGGATTGAAAAAGCGGACATGCCTTGTTGAGCTGCACTTTGGCATATACGATGCGGGCATTGCCGTTATCGCGGCTGCGCTGCTTGTCTGTACGGTGTTACGCATTGGGGGATGATTGGGGCGCGACACAGATTAGACAATGATATGGAAAATGATGCAGATGAGAGGATGATAAGATGATTGAGTTAAAAAATGTAACTTTTACCTATCATAACGCGGAGCGGAGCGCGGGAGTGTACGGCATTGACTTACAAATCTCGGCGGGACAGGTGGTGCTGCTATGCGGGCTGTCGGGCTGCGGTAAGACGACGATTACCCGCCTGATTAACGGGCTTGCTCCGGCGTATTATGCGGGGACACTGGAAGGACAGGTGCTTATCGACGGGAGAGATTCGGCGTCCGTAACGCTGTATGAGCTTTCGCAAAAAGTCGGGTCGGTGTTTCAAAATCCGCGCTCTCAGTTTTTCAGTTTGGATTCCACGAGTGAAATCGCTTTCGGCTGCGAAAATACCGGCGTTCCGAGGGAAGAAATGTACCGCCGCATCGGGCAGGTAAGCAGAGACCTTGATATGGCTGACCTTTTGGATAGAAACCTGTTTGCGCTTTCAGGCGGAGAAAAGCAAAAAATAGCGTGTGCTTCTGCGGCAGCGATGCAGCCTGCCATATTCGTCTTGGATGAGCCTTCTTCCAACCTTGATCTCCGCTCCATTGCCAATTTGAAGGCGGTAATAGGGAAATGGAAGGAGCAGGGAAAGACGGTCGTTATCGCCGAGCACCGACTGTACTATCTGATGGAGATAGCCGATCGCGTGATCTATATGGAAAACGGGCGGATTATCAAGGATTTTCCGATAGCGGAATTTCTGCAGGTGGACACGGAAGCGCTGCATCGGAAAGGTTTGCGTTCGCAAAAAGCGATGGAATACACTCCGGGATGTATCCGTGCATATCAAAGCGGAGAGATCCTTGAAGGAATCTTTGAAGGTTCCCCCGACGAGGCATTCGTATATGCTCCCACCGAAAAATCTCCGGCATTTGACTGTGCCTCTGTCGAAAGCTCTCCGGCACCCGAATGTGCTTCCGCCGAAGAGGCATTCGTATGTGACCCTGCCGAAGAAAAGCCGCCGGTGTTTGAAGATACCTCTGTCGAAAAGCTGCCGGTATTCGAGCGGTATGTTACGTTTTCCGGTCTTGCGTTTTCTTACGGGAAAAAGCGCGTTCTCGATATACCGGAGCTGAAGGTTCCTTCCGGTGCAGTTACGGGTGTGCTTGGGTTTAACGGCGCGGGAAAATCGACCTTGGCGCGGGTTATCTGCGGGCTTGAAAAACGGGCGAAGGGGGTGTTGAACGATAGCGGAAAATCCTACACGGCGAAAGCGCGGCTGAAAAAGTCCTATATGGTGATGCAGGATGTCAACCATCAGCTTTTTACGGAAAGCGTTATCGAAGAAATCTTATTGAGTATGGATGTAAATGACGTAAGCGGCGAAGCGGCACGGCAAAAAGCACTTGATATTTTGGATGCGCTGAATCTTTCGGAATTTAAGGAAGTGCATCCAATGGCGTTATCGGGCGGACAAAAGCAGCGTCTTGCCGTCGCAAGCGCGATTGCTGCCGATAAGGAGTTTCTTATTTTTGACGAGCCGACCAGCGGCCTTGACTACGCACACATGCGGGATGTTGCGGAAAATATCACACGCCTTGCCCGTGCAGGCAAAACCGTGTTCATCATCAGCCACGATCCGGAGCTGATTGCTGCATGCTGTAATTATCTCATTTTTATGGATGGCGGAAAGTTAGTGTGGAGCGGCGGATGGTCGCAGGCGATTATGGAGAAGGTACAGGCGTTTTTTGAGGGGAGGTAGCGGGGAGAGTAAGCAGCAAGCTTAACTTAAAACGCTGCTCATTAAACGGTATTTGCTGTTTATAGCCTTTAAGTCGATTCCGGTACATTCTATCGAAAGCAGGAACACGGAAATCAACGTAATCATAAATCAGTACTTCTTCTTTTCCTGCAAAATTTCTGTGCAATCGGCCGCAGTATTGCGCAAGCGTCCCCTTCCAGCTGAACGGCATTGCAAGCATAAGCGTATCGAGCCGAGGATTGTCAATTGATCTTTTCCTGTGCGGTACTGTTCCGAGTAACAAGTACATGCGATGGATGATAAACATCTGCTGTTACAGATTCCGTCATCGTCTGGGTCATTATTTGTAGGTTGTATTCAACCGCAGCAGCATCTTTATTTTTTGTGCTTTCTTCGGCGACTTTTTCTTCAAGGACAAGCCGAATATCTTCATGAGTCGTTGCAAAAGAATGTAGTAACTCTATAAGCTCATCATGAGAGAGGGTTTCTAAATATGATAAAACAGCGGATGATCTATCGGACATTAATAAATGCTCTATTAAAGCCAGTTGAGTTCCAATAATCGAAGCCGGAAAATTTCATCTGAACAATTAAGGCGATCCAAGCTCCATACGGCAGTATAAAACGTGCGCTGTTCAATCAAAGTCATACCACATTTTCCATCAGCTCCTCCCTCCTACAGCAGCATAGAACGCAATGCCTACAAACAGCAGTATAATGATGTAGTCCGGAAAACGCATCTTTACCGTTTCATAAGATGTCCGTTTCCGTTCCGCATCAAGGCCGCGTGCAAGGGAAGCGGAGGCGAGCTCATCCATAACGGAGATACAGCTGAAAAGGAGCGGTATCAATATGTACTCGATTGTTTTAAAAGGCGCCCGTATCACCGCGCCCGGTTCAAGGGATATGCCTCTAAATGCCATAGCCTTCCGCACGCCGTCCCATTCTTCCTGCACTGTCGGGATAAACCTGAGCATTACGGATAGGGGGATAATAACAAAGAGCGGAAGGTGCAGAGCCGACAATGCCGCGATGAGTTGACTGATGCGCGTTGTTTTAATTAAAAATGAGAGGGATAGGAGCAAGGGAAAACCGTACCGGCACATCATAATAAGTGCGACAAGAATTCCGGTTAGCGCGGGAGCGCCTGTGCCGGAGGTGATGATGCGGTAGCGCAGATATTCCATACAAGCAATGAGAGCACCGCACTTGAGTGCAAACCATTTTTCCCCGCACAAGGCTAATAGTGCGCACATCGCTGCGCAGTACATCCACAACGCACATTCATTATAGGAAAAGGTACTGACAGCGATACCTGCACAAAATAAAAGCAGCTTTGTCCGCGGGTCAAGCTTTAAAAGCCCGCTCCCGCTTCCATACAGCCCGAACGCCATTTATACGGCTCCGGCTTTTTCAAAATGCTTTTTAACCAAATTTTTTGCGATAAGTGCGCCACCAATTCCCCCTGCAATAGCGCAGCCCAGTATCGCGAACCATATCTTTCCGTTAAATGCCAGTTTTGCAAACGACTGTGCATAAGCGGCACCACTGTATTTTTCCGAAAGCATCATAAATTTGTTGTAATCGGTAAGCAGCATCAGGGTCGGTGCCGCCATATTGAGGTTGAAAAAAACAAATGACAGCAGATACATCTTGCGGGATTGATACTTACCTAAGAACAAAATCAGCTCAGCTATAAGCGCCGCCGCCAGTGAAAAAATAACTGCATACAAACTTTGCGTACAAGTGATTAGCGTAAAAAACGCACCGAATATCAACGCGGCGCCGAACTTATGCACTTTAAGCACGCACAGCATATACACCGTACCGCAAATCAACCCAACCGTCAGCGGCGCCATGAAATACAGCACGGGAGAAATGGCGGAAGAACCCATTACGATAATCAGCATCAGCACGATGTACAATGCACCGAATGCCCCTGCATAGATAAAATCCTTTGTCCGCATTTTTTTATCGGATTGTGTCGTTGAACTCATTGTTTTTAAACTCCTTACGTTTAGAAATTAATAGGACGGTAGTATATAACATAGTTATGTGTCAATAGGCTTACTTTTTTCAAGAGGCAGCTGGTGTGATTGTCCTGATTGCGTTTCCGGTTGCATAATTTTGTTCCAGCAAAAATACATCACATCAGTCAATATATCCATAAAGGATAGGGCTTTTTCATAAGAATATTCATGGGTAATAATTTCAAAAAACGGTGTTAAGGCGGTACTGTAAACCAAATGGAGTTGATCGTCAGTGAGAGGATGTATATTGATTCCTCGCAGTTTTAAGTCGCCGATAAATTTTTTGCATGCAGCAACATCCGCCATTACAAATTCATGGCGAATGTTTTCGTATTTTGTTCCCGCAGAGCGGTTAAACAAAAGTTTAAATTCATCAAAGCGGCTGTAGGCAAGATCGCACAAATCTTGGATAGATATGCGTATTGCTTCTTTTGTCACGGAGTTGCCGTCAGTTGTGAATAGATGGATTGCAGTTTCGGAAAAATCGGTGCCGATATTTAACGTTTGTGTAATAAGCGGCTGCACGAGCGCTTCAAATATTGCAGCCTTTGACGGAAAGTGTTTGTACAAGGCGCCTGCCGTTATTCCCGTCATTGCTGCGATGGAACGCATAGACGCTTTTTTCAAAACCTTTTTGCAAAAATTCTTTTTTTGCGTTTTTAAGGATTTCAGTATAAGTGTCGTGTTTTTTTCCTCGATTCTTTCATCACTGATAGTATTATAGATTGTCGTTTATAAATTGTTAAGAGGACAATCGCCTCCGCCTCAATCCTCTGTCAGTGGGGTATGCTGCAACAGCTGCATCGTCCGGCGGTTAAACCACGAAAGGGAGCCATCATAGTTCACGCTGACAATGTATGCATCCGTCATCAGTGCTTTACGAGATAAAGCATAATCCCGCGGAAGCTGCCGGATCGATCTCCGCTTTTTATCGTAGTAACTCAGCTGATTTTTCCCGAGGTTGGTAAGCACTGCGTATCCGTCATCATAGAGCGAGGCTTGTAAGTTCTCATCACCATACGAAAGCGCTGCGGTAAAAGCGCTGCGGGCGGGATACACCGTATCGATTTTCATCGTCATTAAATCGGTTTGTGCCGCCTTCTCCGTTTTTAACCGAAAGCAGGAAAAGGTGTTTTTTACTTTATTATTTGCCTGTGCGGAAAACGCGATGTCTCCTTCCATATTAAGCGGGATGGTTTCGCTCGTTCTGATATCAATCAACAGGAGCGGCTGGCTAATAACACCGCCCGTACTCTTGGTGATAAGCACGAATGTGTCGTTAACCTGTACGGCATCCTGTAATCCGGCGGCTTGATACGTAAATAACGGTGCGCCGCTTTTACCGTCCAACAACACAAGCCCACTAAATGCCCGTACCGCCGCAATAGTATCATTATAAACGGAAACCGAATTGAGCCGTTCCCGTGGGCGGTAGAGGACAGCAGGTGTTTGTCCCTCCTCTGCATAATATAGCGGTGCGTTTTTTTCTGCCGACCAAAATAAAAAACCATTACCGTATACAGTACACCGTTCGCCTGAAACGGATTGAATGATGGGTTCCGGCTTATCCTCCGGGGAAGCGGCTACATAGAGCGTTGAACCGCTCAGCATATAAATTTTAGAATCCTTCGTGCATATATCGCTCACCTGCATTGAAGTGTCGATATTCAACTCCGTCAGCGAAATTGCCGCATCGCTATTTTGCTTCAAACGATATAGTCTACCGTCATCGGTTCCGATTACAACCGTCGAATCAACATGCCGCGCTGCCGTGATTGCTGCCGGATACGGAAGGCTAAAAGCAGGGGATCTTTTATCGCCTTGACACAAATGCCATGTTTGCCGTGTATCGCCTTTTTCAATCCATACCGGTAGGCTGTCCGTAATCTTCCCTGCAAACAGCGCCGAACGCGCGGGATAGCTTTTTAATACCTCGCCCGAAGCGGCCTTTACAACTACGACATTCCCGTTTTTATAGCCGATAATCTGAGTATAATTCTTAATAAGCTCAGGACTTTCCAATCGATCCTCTGTCTCGTATTGGGTGAGAATAGATTTTTTCGCAATATCGGCATACACAAGCCGACCGGTTTCTCCGTATGTTACGATACTTTTTTCGCTCGGGCCGGTCGCGGCAAGTAGCACGATTCCCGGCGGACGCGGATACACTTTTTTGATCTTTCCGCTTGCGTCAAGGATGGTAATACCTTCCGTCGATGCGGTTCCGATAAAAAGGTACGTCCCTTGAGCCGACCACGATAGCGAAAGGATGGAACTGGAAAAACGTTTCGCATACAGCTGTTTTTTTGTTTGCCAATCCCAAAGAGAAATTTTATGAACGCTGAAACCATCCGTTTCATAGACGGCAATCAACGCTTTTTTAGGATGTGCGGCTATGCGCTTAATCGGCATGGTCGATACCTGCCATGTTTCGGGCTTCATCGTTCCATATGAAAACCGAGTCATAAAACCGTCTTTTCCGGCAGCAAAAAAAGAACGCGTCACAGATGAGTCGGCAACAGCTGCTACGCCTCCCTCAAATCGATGAGAGATATAGGCTCGTTCCAAGATGTTTTTTTTAAGAGCATTAGGAGTTACCGTATCAGGAGTGTTTTTATCGGTAAGAGATGCAGTGTCATCCGATTTTTCTAATGGTGTACCTATATCGGTAGTTTTATCGGATTGGGATTGCCGATGCGTATCCGAATTGTCATCGTTATCCAATGCACCGGACTGTGATTGTCCGTCAGCTGCAGTTTGTTCGGTTTCGGAGAGCGAAGATTCGGATTCTTCTGGAGTTGGAGGCGTCACAATATTGCCAGTTGTCTGAGCTGCTGCACTTGCAAGGAAGCATATAAACAAGAGCAAAAACGAAAATCGTTTAAACTGATGCATCATGATCATCTCCTTCGGCATGAATATTCTTATAGGAAAGGTAGGGGACGAGCCATAAGGCTTGGAATACCTCTTTTTGCTTTTTTGCTTTACGATCTGCTTCGATCGAACGATAAAGATTTAGTGGAATACGCATCACTGCAACTTCTTTTTCCCGTAAGCCATGCACATGAAATTCAATTACATCATCATAAAATTTTTCAAACAGGATTTGAATTTGCTTACCCTTGATATTCTTCCCGTTATCCAATAAAAAGAATTTTACCGCTTCAACAATCTCCGGATCTAAACCGGAATCAAGGACGGCAATCCGATCGGCAAGTTCAGGGTAGCCGATAACGGGCGTTTGTCCTTTCTTCAGAAATTCAGTCTTTAATTTTTTATTATTTTCCGCATTAATTCTGACGGCTCCCGCACAAAAAGCAAGACATTCCATACGCTTCTTTTCGGGTACAAACAATAGCGTTGTTTTTTTCGATTTCCACACAAATTCCGTTTCAAGTTCGATATTGACTTTTGAATGGCAGGACGGGCATACAAAAGACAAAAAGGAGCCTCTTTTTATATCTTCCTTTACTGCTGGGCGGGCATCAAGATCGATTGTTTTTTCGTATTCCACATCAAATGAACAGTCGCATTTACAGGTAATTTTTTGCATAAGGCCTCCTAAAAAAACGCCGTGCTTGTTTCAAACGCAGGTAACTTCCTGCCCTTCATTTCATAATATATAGGATATCCGCCCATAATGCAAAGAAAAAAAGCACGGCGATAAAGGCGAATCCTACGAACTGGAGATAATATAACACACGAGGCGGTATTTGCCGGCGGACGATACATTCGATAAAGGCGGTAAAGATCAATCCGCCGTCCAGAATAGGAATGGGCAAAAGGTTCATTAAAAAGAGAGACACGCATATTACCGCGACAATTTCAGCAATATTCACAAAGCCCGCTCGTGTATTTTCGCTAAAGCCGTCCGCCGCGAGACTACCGATCATCGAACTGATTCGTACCGGCCCGGCAACCGCGTCAGTCATATTCACGCCTTTAAACAAAAGCCCGAGGCTTTTCAGCGTAACGGCCGTCAGTTCTCCGGTTTGCACTATCCCTTGGCGTAAACTGGCAATAAAACCGGTTCCTTTCTCGGTTACGGTGATATAGGCCCAATTCAAACCGAGATCGACGCTGCCGTTTTCCGTGCGGACAAGGTTTACCGGCAGCTCAATCCGCTCGCCGTCACGGATAAGCTCAAAAAGTGCGGTCTTTTGCGTATAGTCGCGGAAAAAGTATATCAACGCCATCTGGTTATCGAGCGCTGTGCCGTCAATACCGGTAAGCCGGTCACCTGCTTTGATTCCCGCCAAATCGGCAGCGGAGTCTTTCCGCACGGATGCAACTTCGAGCGGCACATAACGGTAAATACCGACCTGCCCCGCGCCCGTTTTTTTATTCAAATCAGGGCGTATAGTCATACTGAGCTGTTCTCCCCCCCGTTCAATCAGCATTGTAAGCGATTCTTCGGGATGAAGCGCGATAATCTGCTGAATATCGGCGAAGTTCGCTGTCTTTTGATCGTTGATTTGGAGAATACGATCGCCTATCTGTAGACCGGCTGTCCGCGCAGGCGATTGGTCGCTCGAATCGAGGCAGTATACCGGTACGATACGGTTATCGGTGGTGTAGTATGTCCTGCCGAGTCCGCTTATCATGGCAAGTGCGGCGGCGGCAAGCAAGAGGTTGGCAAAGGGCCCCGCAAACGCTATCAGTATCCGCTTAAAGGGGTGTGCGGCAAAAAGGCTCCCCTCTTCCTTGGGAACACTGGGCAGTTTTTTTTCGTACGCCTCTCTAAACGCGTGTTCTCCCTTCATGCCGCAGTAGCCGCCGAGGGGAATCGCCGACAGCCGGTAGTCGGTTGCACCGAACTTTTTATGCAGCAGTACCGGCCCCCAGCCGATGGAAAAGCTCTCCACCGACACTCCGCAGAGCTTAGCAGCGATGAAGTGCCCCAGCTCATGGATAAATACGACAATGCCGAGTACCGGCAATCCGATCAAAAATTTTAACATCTATATAGTCCTTCGCAGGGAAAACGAATCAGGTTATTTTTTTTACACCCCGCAGCATCACCAGGATTGTTCGACCAGAGTTTCGCCGCTTTGCGGCTCAAATGGTCGCCCAATCCCGGCGCTTCTGCGGTATTTGAACTGCACCACCTGATTCATTTTCCCTTCTCTTCTAAAATAAACTGCGTGAAATTTTATCTAAAATTTCACGCAGAAGGAAGGCAACCGCTTAATATTTCTGTGCGATTGCCGCTTACATTAAACATAGTATTGCTGCAATATCAGCCGGCGTAGTTATACGGGGATGTCTCAAAAGTTGGTTACTTTTTCGACATCTCCGCGAGTTTAAAATTAAGTCTTTATACAGTAATAACTTAATTTTAAACATCGCATCTACATCTAAGGAAGCTGTCCAAAAACTGAAGTTTTTGGACAGCTTCGTCTGCGCGGCGGCGGGCGGATTCGTCGATGCGCATAACATCCGTTATCTCCTTCGGCGTAGCGCTCCAATCTTCCTGCATCACCTGTGCGGTAATCTCCGCTAAGTGCACAAACCGGATTTGATTGCGCAAAAATGCTGCGACGGCCTGTTCATTGGCGGCGTTGAATGCGATCGGGTACCCTGCCTTTTTACGGGCGGCGATAAACCCGAGCGATAACATCGGAAAATCCTCCGTCCGCGGCGGCTCGAAGTGCAGATCTAAAGGCTTGGTAAAATCGAGCGGCGCAAGATAGGGCGGCGGTTCTTCAGGATAGCTCATCGCAGCAAAAATGGGATTGCGCATATCGGGCGGAGAAAGCTGCGCATAGATTTCACCGCCGGTAAGCTGCACCATCGAATGTACGACACTTGACGGATGTACCGCAACGGTAATACGGTCGGCAGAAATATCGAAAAGATGCACCGCTTCGATTACTTCCAAAGCCTTATTGGCAAGGGAGGCGGAATCGATCGTAATTTTAGCGCCCATCGTCCACGTCGGGTGTTTAAGCGCGTCCTGCAGCGTTGCTTCTTGAATCCGTTCCTTTGCCCATGTCCTGAACGGGCCGCCGGAAGCAGTAATGATCAGGCGTTCAATAGCCTCCCGTCCGTGAGCCCGTATTAAGCTGTAAATGGCTGAATGTTCGGAATCTACCGGTATAATGAGTGAATGATACTTTTCGGCTTCTTGTTGCAAAAGATGCCCCGCCATCACAATGCTTTCTTTATTTGCAAGAGCAAGTGTTCGATGAGTCCGAACCGCAATGAGGGAGGCCTGTAATCCCGCCGCTCCTGCAATACCGTTCACCACAATATCGGCAGGGGTTTCGGTTAAAAACCGTTCAAGACTATGATGTTTTATATCATACCCTGCGGCAGCGGCGGAATCCGTTACCGCAAAATCTTGAAAATGAAATTCGGCACGTAAGGCATTCAACACATCAGTCTTTGTATGTACGGAAACACCGGCAAGTTCAAAACGGCTTGGAAACTTGCGTATAATATCGATAGTATTTTGTCCGATCGTCCCGCTCGCCCCGAGTACGATTATCTTTTGCATTATTTCACCCTGTATAATGAGACACCTAAAAACCGAAGGTTAATTTTCTAAGATGCCAAATTTTAAAGCTGCTCTCTTATATTCCAATGAAAAATCGATAGCAAAGATAGAACACCGGCGCAGCAAGTAAAATAGAATCGGCACTGTCAAGGATTCCACCACGTCCAAGTATAAGCGCTCCGGAATCTTTTACTTCAGCAGAACGCTTAAAAATAGATTCGATAAGATCCCCGATGATAGCTGCCAAACCGGTGCAAAAACCCGTTAGTAAAGAGCCGCTTAAACTCTTTCCAAAGTCGGCAGGGAACAGCTTAAAGGCGAGAAAACCGGTTGCAGTCGCGGCGACGGCTCCTCCGATAAAACCTACGATGCTTTTGTTCGGACTCGCCGGTACAAAGCCGCGGTTTCCTTTCCCAAACAATATGCCGAACAACCACGCAAGCGAATCACAGGAAAAAACCATCAGCAAAAACATTGCAATAATATTCGAAGCAGACGGCCAGCGTGTCATTGCAGAAATGAATATAACCAAAAGACCCGGATAAAAAATGATAAATGCTGCAGAACACACACGCTGAATACTTTTTTCAAACGGCTTTGAAAAAGAATAAAAGGTTTCAACAAAGAATATAAAATAAAGTGCACCGATACCGATCAAGGTCATTACAGCGCGAGAAAAAAGCCCGAGCATAAAAAGATATACGGCCACTGGAATAAGCATGCCGGCAAATAAGACAATCGGCATAGAGTATACGGCAATCTTTCGGGAAAACATAGTGCGAATTTCTATAATCGAAAGAGCCGTGGCAGCAAATATTTCGAGATGCAGCACCAAAAAATGATGGTATGGTAAAAAATATACCGAACTGATTACAAGAGGCAATCCGATGACAAACATTATTATCCGTTCAATAATCTTTTTCATACGATCCTTCCGAAGCGCCGTATACGTTTACCGTAAGCGTCTAATGCTTCCATCAAATGGGCAGGTGTAAAATCCGGCCACAAGATATCCGTACTATAAAATTCGGCATACGCTGTCTGCCATAGCAAAAAATTGCTTAATCGCTTTTCGCCGCCGGTACGGATGACAAGATCTACAGGTGGAACACCAGCCGTATCAAGCAACTGCTCAAAGGCATCTTCCGTAAGCGTTTCAAGTTGTCTGCCGCTTAGTTTTTTTATTGCACGGATAATTTCATCTTTACCACCGTAGTTGATGGCAAGCTGCATAGTCGTCCCCGTGTAGTGTTCCGTTTTTTTCATTATATCGGCAATATCCATTTGAATTGCACGAGGCAATGCCGCTGCATTCCCGATATGTTTCACTTTGATATTATTTGCAGCATAAAAGGCGAGCTCTGCACGGAGATGCTGTTGAATGAGCCCCATCAAAAAGCCGACTTCTTCCTCCGTGCGCTTCCAATTTTCCGTTGAAAACACATACAGAGTGATGTACGGTATATGTAAATCGGCAACCGTTTTGACAATCCGTTTGGCTGCTTCCAATCCCTCTCGATGTCCTTTTGTACGAGCTAACCCCCGCTGCTGAGCCCATCGCCCGTTGCCATCCATAATGACGGCAATATGCTGCACTGTCATTAACCTTCCATAATTTCTTTTCCTTTTTCTGCAAGGAGCTTATTGATATCGTTGATATGAGCATCCGTTGCTTTTTGGAATTTTTCTTCGGCTACTTTTAAGGCATCCTCACTTAACACACCTTCCTTCTGCTGCTTCTTTGCCTCATCGATACCGTCTCGTCGAATATTACGGATTGCTACACGGCACTGCTCGGCAAAGTTTTTTGCCTGTTTAGCGAGCTCCTTCCGGCGCTCTTCGGTAAGCGGCGGAATTGCGATACGAATAAGTTTACCGTCGTTTGCAGGATTGAGCGAAAGCTCCGATTTAAGGATGGCTTTTTCGATTTCTCCCAACAGCGACTTATCCCATGGCTGAATAACCACTAAGCGGGCTTCAGGAATAGAAATGGATGCCACTTGATTAAGCGGCGTCGGCTGTCCGTAGCTGTCAACCCGTATTTTATCGAACAAAGAAGCAGAAGCACGACCCGTCCGGAGTCCGTTAAAATCATCCTTCAACGTCGCAATCGACTTCTTCATTTTTTCTTCATAGACACTATGAATATCGCTCATATCACCCTCTATTGGCCAAGCTGCCACAGCACAAGCTTTGAAAGGCTGATGTTGGCACCGAGCTGCTTTCCGACTTCCTTCATCTTTGCCGCTACGGATACCTTATCGTCCTTAACAAAGGCCTGCTCAAGGAAGCAAATTTCAGCCAAATGCTTATTCAGCTTACCTTTTACAATTCCTTCCTTTACATTGTCGGGCTTCTGCAATTCAGCAACCTGTCCGCGGAATACCTCAAGCTGCTCGTCGATATATGCCGCATCGACATCTTCTTTCTTTACATAGAGCGGGGTAAATGCCGCCGCATGGAGACAGCAGTCATACGCAAACTCCTGAAACACTTTGTCGGCAAACACGGCAGACTTATCTGATTTTAACACAACGATAACACCGGTTTTTTTGTCGGAGTGGACATAATGCGCAATGTATTCATCGCTGCCTGCTTGTACGGCAGTTAAGCGCCGTAAGCCCATATTTTCGCGTACACGGGTCGCAAGATCAAGCACCATATCGCTCAATTCTTTCTGAACATCGGTATAACCTTTTGCAAGAGCAGTTTCTGCGATTTTATCACCGACTGCGATAAAATCGGCATTTTTTGCGACAAAGTCGGTCTCACAGGTTAATTCCACCATTACCGCTTTAGAATCGGTAGTTTTAACAACAATGATACCTTCGCTGGTCGCGCGGCTTGCCCGCTTTTCAACGGCGGCAAGACCTTTTTCTTTTAAGTATTTTTCCGCTTCTTTTGCATCACCATTGCATTCTTGCAGAGCTTTTTTACATTCCATCATACCGGCGCCGGTCTTTTCGCGCAGTGCCTTTACGTCAGATGCTTTTATTTCCATAACTGTTTTCTCCTTAAATCTTTGTGCATAGTAAGATACCGCCGAAAGTATGCGTATCTTTCAGCGGCAGGTTATACATCCTTTTTAGCGGTCGCCGTATAGTTCATCTTCATCAATTAAAGAACTGCTTCCGTCATCCGAATCTTCTTCATGATCGTTCTTTTCTGAAGGAGTATAGTTGGAATAATCGGTAATCTCTTCATCTTCACGATCTTGATACGGATCGATATTGGAATCACTGAATCCTTCATCTCCGTCTTGAAGATTTTCGATAATCTTGAGGCCGCTTTCGTTATCAGCTTCGATAACGGCATTTGCAATAATCTGAGTGAATAAAGAAATCGAACGGATAGCATCATCGTTACCCGGAATCGGATAATCAATACCCTCAGGGTTACAGTTTGTATCGACTACTGCGACAATCGGGATTCCCATACGGCGGGCTTCGCTAATTGCGATAGTTTCTTTTCGTGTATCAATGATAAAGATGATGCCCGGGAGCTCTTTCATCTCTTTGATACCGCCGAGGTTCTTTTCGAGCTTGGCTTTTTCCTTCTGCAGCACGGCAACTTCTTTTTTAGTCAGGCTGTCAAAGGTGCCGTCATTTTCCATTTTTTCAATTTTCTTAAGACGAGCGAGGCTTTTTTTGATGGTAGAAAAGTTTGTCAGCATTCCGCCGAGCCAGCGGTTATTAACATAGAACATGCCGCAGCGTTCAGCTTCTTTTGCAATGGTTTGCTGTACTTGTTTTTTAGTTCCAACGAATAAGACCGATTTTCCTGCTGCGGTTGTCTTCCGTACCGCGTCATACGCCTCACGGATTGCAGTGATGGTTTTCTGCAAATCAATAATGTGGATACCGTTCCGTTCCGCAAAAATGTATTTTTTCATTCGCGGATCCCAGCGCTTTACCTGATGTCCGAAGTGGACACCGGATTCAAGCAGGTTTTTCATGGTTACTACTGCCATGGTTACTCCTTCACGAGCTTTTTAAAGCCCATCCTTCTCTATTTCTCTAAAAATGCATTCAGGGCGTTTCTAAAAACGTAGTGAGATTTTAGAAATTTCTCTCTGCATTTTAGGATATTTACACGACCACTGTCCTTAGGTAAAGCTGTAGCCGTGCTCCGTCAAAATATCATATAACTCATAAATAGGCAAGCCTACGATTCCGCTGTATGAACCTTCTATTTTTGTAATAAAACAAGCTGCGGTTCCCTGTATACGGTATCCTCCTGCAGCACCCTGCCATTCCCCGGTACTCAGGTACCAATCGATTTCGACCTCTGATAATGCCTTAAAAAACACTTGAGAACTGCTGATTCGGGTTGAAATGTGCTGTAATTTTTCATCATAGCAACAAATCGCCGTTATAACCTTATGCGCCGTATTTGAATACGATTGCAGCATCTTACGGGCATCATCGATATCGGCAGGTTTACCCATCGGCGTACCATTAGAAAAGATAAGCGTATCGGCGGATATAATCCACGGTGTATTGATTTTTAGCGGGGAACGGAGCACTGCTTCTGCCTTTCGCAATGCAATCTGTTCTACCGCTTTTTCGGGAGGAAGATCGGAGGCGACAGATTCATCGGCCTCCGACGGAATACTGATAAACGGAATGTTTAAACGCTTAAGGATGTCCTGCCGCTGGGGTGACTTCGATGCAAGAATAATCGGTTCCATTCATAACAGTATACGAAAGGAAGAATAAAAAGACAAGCAGGACAAGAAATCAGAATTAAGCGCACACGCAATGCGGCAAATATATTGCTCTCGAGATCTCTACAGCTTAAAAGCAATTCCTAACCGCGCGGTAAAATTGTTTGCCAAAAGCCCGGATACCGCCTGTTTAGCATCCTTAACACCCTTCTGTAAGTATTCAGAAACAGTACCATGAGTATAATACTGTTGGTTAGATACCTGTATGAACGAAAGATTATCCGTAACGCCCGCAAAAATACCTACATGAGGCAGAAAGTAAAAGCTTACCCCGACATTAAGGCCGAGTCCCAATAAACCAATGAGGCGGTCTTCTGTCCAGCCAGCCAAGGCTAATGCTGTTGCCGGAATATTTCTTGTTGTTCTGATGATATCAAATCCTACACCGCCCCCAACGAATAAATTGATGGGAGAATCTTTAAAGAAAGTTCCCCCACAACCAAGCTGTCCGTTAAAAATAAACGAATTGTTATTTAATGTTCCCCCGAAATTTTTTATATCATCGATAGTAATTTGACGAGGAAGTCCCACATTCAGGGTAAGATACGCACTGCTTATTCTAAGATCAGCTCCTAAGGCATACATATTATAGCCGTCGTGAAAGAACTTATCATAGTCTTTGAATATTTTTCTTACCTCTGTAGGGGCATGAGCAATAGTATCTTTATCATACTTTGTCCACACATTAAAATTCATAAATCCGACAGGACTCACTTGTGCCGAAAAACCGACTCCCTCGGAAAACACGAACGGTGCCATAAGCATTAAACCGATAAACATACATAAAATCTTCTTTTTCATAACACAACCCTCCTTAGAGTCTCATGATTACTATAATGCGGTACTCTCTTACATCCCAATTCGTTTAGATCAGAGAGACACCCCCATACCTACTTTAATTCGCGCTGAACGCGTTGCACAACATAATCGATAACACCCTCAAGCGGCATATTCATCGACTCTTCATCCGAACGGAACTTAAATTCAATATTAGGCAGTTTCTTATCGCTGATGACAAGCCGGATAGGCAAGCCGATGAGATCCATATCCTTAAACTTAACCCCCGGCCGTTCCAAACGGTCATCCAGCAATACTTCAATACCGCGAGCCGTGAGTTCATCGTGCAGCCGGTCAGCAACGGCCTTCATGGTTCCTTCATATTGTATCGGTACAATACCGACATGATACGGAGCAACGCTCATCGGCCAGATAATTCCGTTATCGTCGTGATGCTCTTCGATAATCGATGCCAGAGCACGGTCGATGCCGATACCGTAGCAACCCATTAAAGGATACTGCTGTTGACCACTTTCGTCAAGGTAAGTCATATTCATACTTTTGGTGTATTTTGTACCGAGTTTGAAGATGTGTCCAAGCTCATTACCTTTTTTGCTGTAAAACGGCGTTTTGCACAAAGGGCAGAGATCGCCTGCCTTGACGATCCGGACATCGCACACCATCGTGGGAGCAAAATCCCGTTTCGGTTCAACATGAATATAGTGCATATCTTTTTCCAGTGCACCGGTTACGGCATCATGCATCAGCATGACACTTTCGTCAGCCAATACGGGAGCCTTGGTTAAACCGATAGGGCCGGCAAATCCGACTACGGTACCCGTAATATCTTCAACGTCCGCATTGGAGGCAAGTTCAACTTCCGCAGCTTTGAGTACTGCTGTCAATTTTGCTTCGTTTACTTCCAAATCACCGCGGATACACACTGCAACAAACTCCGAGTCGATAACCTCGGAATCTTTTACATGATAGATTAGGGTTTTAATGAATGCTTTCGGCGAGGTGTGCAAGAACGCAACTAATTCCTCTATTGTGCGGGCATCGGGTGTCGGCAGCTTCGTGCATTTTTCCGCTGTTTCGGGAAGTTCGGTGTAGGGATCGGGTGCACAGGCAGCCTTTTCTTCGTTTGCAGAATAGCGGCACTGCGGGCAAAGGATGAGCGTGTCGTCCCCGATTGCGGATTCAACCATGAATTCCTCGGAGCCGCTGCCTCCCATAGAACCGGAATCCGCCCGAACCCGTATAATACTTAAACCGAAACGGCGGAATATCTTTTCGTATGCTTCACCGAATGAACGGTAGGTTTTATCAAGACAGTCAGCGTTCGTATGGAAAGAATACGCATCCTTCATCGTAAACTCGCGGGCGCGCATTAATCCGTAACGGGGACGAATTTCATCCCGGTATTTTGTATTAATATGATACACCGAAAGCGGATAATCCTTGTACGAACCGAGCTCATACCGCATCAGGGCGGTAAACGATTCTTCGTTTGTCGGGCTGACAACGAGATCTTGACCGAGGCGGTTTTTCATCCTTAAAAGCCCGTCTCCCATCGTGTACCAGCGCTTGGACTCTTGCCAAATCTCGCCCGGAGCGACAACCGAAGCTTTACACTCCAAACATCCGGTAGCGTCGATTTCCTCCCGCACGATATTTTCAACCTTTCTGAACACCCGTAAACCGAGCGGCAGATAATTAAACAGCCCGTTCCCCAATCTACGGATCATTCCGGCGCGTAATAATAATTGATGACTGACAACAACTGCTTCCGCAGGCGTTTCCCGTAATGTGGGAATAAACGTTTGAGATCTTTTCACACTATGCCTCACTCAGGGTAATCTCATCAGACTCCTTTTACAACCCCGCAGAATAATATAGGCCGTTCAACCAGAGTTTCGCCGCTTCACGGCTCAAATGGTCGCCCAGCCTATATTATTCTGCAATTTTTATGTATATGCCTGATGTGATTACCCTTCTTCTAAAATAAACTGTGCGAAATTTTAAAAAAATTTCGCACAATAAGGAATGCAACCGCTTGAAATATCTCCGATACGATTGCCCTGATACCTCACTGTCTTAAACCAGAGTGGAAGCATATAGAATTTTTTTTTTTATGTAAAGTAGAGCATACAGAGACTAACAGGGATTCCGCATAAATACAAATATGCGGAGTCCCTGCACTCACGAACAAACCGTCCGCGTTGGGAAATGACTACCGGCTACTCTTTCCAGACTAAGCGGAAACCTCTGATAGGATCAGCTCCACTGGAACCTTTTGATTTTCGCTTGCCGGTCATGCAATCGTATACAGCTTGTCCGGTACTTTCAGACCAGTTGCCGCCGCGTACTACCCGTTGTGTCTCATAGTCCGGAAAAGGACCGGTAGGATAGGCATTTGTACTTGCATTTATGGTTGTATATAAATCCCAGCACCATTCTGCAACATTGCCACTCATATTGTGCAGTCCCAATTTGTTGGCTGTTTTGTCTCCGACATTTGCTCTACCAGGTACGGAGGGACTTTGTGATGCAAATTCCGTGCCGTTCCACCATTTATTGAAAACTGCAAAGAGGGCGGTTTCTGCGCGTAAGGTTTCATAACTTTCACCGGACGGCATTGCCATACCTTCAAAGCCAACAGGCTTTGTTGCACCGCTTGCCGAATTCAAATTGGTTAAATAAACAGTGCCGTATTGTTCGGCATTGGTGCTGTCGTTACCCTGATAACGTGCAGCGTACTCCCACTCGGCTTCCGTCGGCAAACGGAATCCTTTTTTGGAAAAATCGCAATATGCTTTATCACCATGGAAAGCCTGTTTTATGACCTTCCCCGATGGTGATCCGTCACGGTATACACACTGTTCCGTGTTTCCGAATGTCATCTCGGTATATGCATTACACCACGCTATGCAGTCAGTCCAGCTTATGTTTGCCATCGGCTGATTAGCTTGGGTAGGAGTATCGTCGTTTTTAGGGTCAAATTCAAACAAATAACCGTTCCTTTGAGCCCATTCGCACACTTCATTCCATATTTGCACACTAACTTCGTATTTACCTATAGTATAGGCATTTAAATTGACTGTGCGTCCATTGATAAATACGCCTTTCCATGAAGCGTCGGCGGTTGGCAAGGTATACGAAACGGCATGTCCGGTAATACCGCCTGTAGGAGGCGTTACCTTTACACCGTTGGGAACGGGAACTTGTTGTGTGATCGCATATATGTCGGTGTCTTCTTCAAAATCATCAATGTCAAACAGCTCTTTTCCGGTTGTGCTGCCTTTTTTCCATGTGGCAAACACATAGCCTGGGTTACAGGTTATCTTAGTTTTTGCTTCGTCTTTTATTTCTCTCCATTTTACGCCATATGGCTTTGTAATTTTAGGATCTGCTGCCAACTGAACATAACCGTTGCTTTTTATCGTGATAGTAACATCTGTCGGTCTTGTTTCGACGTATATCGTCGTTTTGCCTCTAAATTGAAAGTTATCGTAAAATTCGATACCGGTTTTACTGCCTTTTTTCCATGCAAGTATGACAAAACCGGGTTTTTGACTAACTTTATCCATAACTCTGGTTTTTATTTCGCTCCATTTTGTGCCCTTAGGTACATACATTTCGGCAGGAGAAGTGATATCGACATGCTCTCCTTTAATGGTAAGCTGTATATCTATCGGTTTTGTTTCTATAAAGACAGTAGTATTGGCATTAAACGAAGTTATATAGCTGTCATCCAAAACCTGCCCTGAAGCATTGCTAAGACGCCAGTTTTTAAGCTCATAATGAGACTGATATTTTTGTATTTTCGTTTTTGCAAGCGCTTCGATTTCATCCCAGTGCTTGCCCGGAGCCACTTCAAATGTAGGATCGGCTTTTAATATAACCCCTGTGTCTCCCGCAACCGTTATCGTAATCTTAGACGGCAGCGGCGTTGTGATCTGTTTTGTTACAACAAAAACAGTTGTATTTGCATTAAAAACATAGTCAGCAATTAAATCATCACCGGCAGCATTGGTAAGTTTCCATTTGTCGAGTCCGTAATGTTCGTTGTAGTGGTCTATTTTATCTTCCGCCAATGCTTGTAATTGATGCCAGGTTTTTCCTTTATCAGCCGTAAATGTTTTTTCCGCTTTAAGCGTAACGTGCTCATCCCCCGCAACCGTTATCGTTATTTGTGTAGGTGTTGAGCTGCCGCCGCTTCCGCCCTCTTCCTGTGGGGAAGACGGGGGTAACGGCTGCGTCTCCTTGGATGGAGTATTGGGGCCTTTACATCCTGCAAAAAATGCCGCAAGCGTTATCATCGCTGCTATAGTCAATAGTATCTTTTTCATAAGCTCTCCTCGTGTCTTGTATAATGTGCAAATCCGCCTTTGTGCGGATAAATGGGTGAATACATCAATCTACGGCTCGGTGGTTACTTTTAATACGGGGCCGGAACCCTTGAGTTTTACCAGAACTTCCATCGATGTTGAATTGGCTTTTTTTTCCAATTGTATGTTTTCGATAAAGATAACCTTATTATTTTTAGTTTTTGAAGCCCCACCGTATGAGCCTCCTGCACTGCCTAAATAAGTGGCGGGATTCGTATTTTCACTGTTTACACACAAATTAAAAAGGGAATCGCTGCCGCCGAAAGGATTGTCGATTATAGCATTATTGGATTCATTTATACGCAACAATGCTCTGCTAAATACTTTGTTCTTCCAGTTGGTTTTATCAGCCGGTGATAATGAAGATTTCGGTATAAGATTAAAGAAAAGATGATTCTTTTTCGCAAGAGCCGCATTATCGGGAATACTTGCAAACCCCGACTTTTCTATCGGTTTAATTGCCGTAATATCGTTTTGATTTACAATCTGTTCATTGGTTGCAATACAAAGTTTTATCGTAACCGTACCTGTGTAGTCATCGGCATCGATTCCGCCGTTTTTAGGCTGAAAGGCACCGTACGAAATATCAAGTGCAAGGTGTTCATCTGAATCTTTATTCTGATACAGAGCAGCGTAGTTTTGAATTTTTGTTTTAAATCCCTCAGTAAAAAGATTTACCGGCGCTTGCCCGGATTTTTTTGCAAAAGCATAAAAGGACGAAGCAAATTCCTTCGAATCAACTTTTATAGCAATGTCGGCGGTTTTATCCAAAATATACTTGAATACATCCTTTGCTTCAAAATAGTCTTTTTTCAGCGACGAATTTAAATGGGTAAACGAAAATTCCGTATTCTTGACAAGTGTTTCTGTCCCGCCCTCGGTGAGTTTTCGGAACACAACGCTCGGCTGTACCCACACTTTCGTACCGACCGCTTGCGCCTCTGCCACCAGTGTATAGCTGTCGTGTTCGCCAAGTTCTATGGTTGTTACGGAATCACTCAGCATAAACGATAATTTTTTTACCAGCTTTTTTCCGCTCGGGTCTTTTTTTACTTCTTCAATATATTTTGCAAGCGAATAATTGTGTTCTATAGCGTCGTCCAAATTAAGCTCGCAATCGGCAATCGATTGTATCGTTTTACCTGCAAGCGGATGCGTAAATCCGGTTACGGAAATCTTTTGGGAAAAGTTTTTACCGTCTTTCGTCCCCTTTACTTCAACCGTAAAGGTACCGGCTTGATCATCATACGCAATCATTTTTCTTTCGGTAAAGGTAATGCCGCTTGCCGGAGTGCCGTTTGTAATCTTTTTTGCGGCTGCCGAAGCGGTGATATGTCCCTTTGAGAGAGAGAACGCCGTAAGCACGTCCGATTCCGTCAATGTAATCAAATTTTGCGGAGGAGTAGATGGGACACCAGGTGTTTCCGATGACCCCTTATGATCTAACGGCGAATTACAGCTTGTCATTCCGATAGCTATCACCGCTGTTATGCAGAGTATTAGTCTCTTCATTTATACCTCATTAAAAAATATTTCCCGGTCTTTAAAGCCCGGTTCTTTCGTTTTACCCTATAGGAATTGCCAAAAGGCAACAGATGCCCTTAGCCGGTTTCCCCGTCAATGCCCCAACAATTGTATAACTTTTGATAATAAAAACGTATTTGTAATAGAGATGTCGAATGGCTTTATTATAATTTAAGCCACCGGCTACTGAAAAAGACCGTTCCACGGATATCTTTTTAACTTACACGGCAACTATATAGGATTTCTGTGAATGAATCAAGCAGATTAAAGCATATTTTTTTAGATTTTCGGAATAATACCGATTTTTAGTTCTGCGGCAGAATCATATCTTCGGAAGTATCGCCTTCAATATGCAAGAAAACCCTGTTAGGCATACAGGCATTCCAATCCCCTGCTTTTTTGAGTGCTGCAGCATTCACACAGGTTTTATTGGGACACGGCGAATCGGAGATAAAGGCGGTATTATGTTCTATCCGGATGGTAGTATTGCCGATTGCACCGGGTACAACTACCGTGCGCGGTTCGGTAAGCGGGTATATCCATTTACCGCTTGGCGTTTCAATCACCAGCCGCTGTATGTGATTCTTTCCGGTATAGAGGAAAAAACCCGCCCACAGGGAAACGGTAATAATAGAAGCAAAAATAAGATAATCAAAAACACGCAAACGGCGAAAAATAGGAATCATACGCTATACTCTTTTCTTGTTTTTCGAGTTAAAAGTGCTCGTTGTATTTTACCGTTAATACCTTTTGCAAAAAAAGTTTGCAGCAAATCCCTGTTATCCATTGTTTTCCGATATCCGAACTCGATCTGTTTTTTGGGATTGGAAAAATCATGGGAAGAACGAGCACTTGTCAAATTGATAAACGCCGTGGGGTATTCATTCGGTTGCAATGCAATATGAGCGGTAGTACAGGCAAGCGTTCTCGTCAATACTGCAATCGAGGTATCCAATTCGGAAGCGGTAACCGGTTCAAGTGCACCGAAGGTGAGAGCAAGGATATTTTTATAGCCCTGATTGCGGGCAATCCATACGGGGGTATTATCCATCACACAAGCGTCGATCAGCATTTGTTTTTGCTGCTTAACGGGAATAAAAAGCCCCGGATAAGAAGCGCTCGCTCGCATCGCATCTGCTAAAAGACCTGACTGTAAAATGACCTCTTTACCGCTGCACAGATCCAAGGCATTGCAAAAAAAAGGGATGCTGCAGTCTTTAAAAGATTTGCAACCGGAAAGTTCCAGAAAGAATTTATGGGCTTTTTCACCCGAATCCGCCCCCGTACCGGAAAGCATACGGGTAATCAATGTACCGTACTGAATAATCTGATTAAGCGCGTGTTTAAAAAGCGGAATGTGCCTGCCGCCTACATAGCGGTTAACATCGAAGGGTTGCTCGAAAACAGCCTCCATATCCCGAACCGATTTTCCGCTTGCATATAAACCGCCGATAATCGATCCCATCGAGCAGCCGACGATGCAGTCAGGCTTAGGAAAGTTTAATTCTTCAAGTGCTTTAAAAAAACCGATATAAGCGAGGCCTGCAGCTCCGCCTCCGGATAACACGAGTGCCCATTTCATAGTAACTGGTAGTATACAAAAAAATGCGATATACGCCTATAGTGCGGTTGTCCTATGATGATACCCTGCTTGAAGAAAGTTATAAATTATAGTATCTTTGCAATACGTTCGGCGTTATCAATTTTAGCGGAGGATAGATATGGCGATTACTGACGCGCAGTTTCAATTGGTTACCTTTCAGCTCGGTGAAGAGCTTTACGGTGTCGATATAATGGATGTAAAAGAGATAGTAAAGGTTCAAGAAGTCCGACAGATTCCGAATGCACCGTATTACGTCGAAGGTTTTTTCCATTTGAGAAATGAAATTATACCGATTATCAGTTTGCATAAACGGTTCCATCTTAAAAAGGCGGATTTGGACGGTGACGATGAATATTTGGGAGGGTTTATCATCCTTAAAATCGGAAAATATAAAATCGGTATTGTGATTGACCGCATCGCACGTGTCGTTATGGTACGGCAAGAAGATGTTCAGCCGCCGCCCCAGATGATTACCGGTATCGGCACCGAATATATCAATGGGGTTATCCGCCAAGACTCCGGCTATCTTATCCTATTGGATATCCGCAGATTGTTTAATCCGAAAGAATTACAAAAACTTACCACCTTCTAGCATGCCGATACCTGTTTATAGCTCTACCATCCGCCGCTCGGAAATGGATGCCGTACTCACTTGCATGGTTGAAGAAAAAATCGGCCCGGGCGAGATGAATCAAAAAACTCATTAAGTTGGTACGCGAACTCTATGGGGCGGAAGGTGCTCTTGCTTTACGCAGCCCGGCGATGGCATTAGTTTATACGCTGAAGATGTTCGACCTTCCTGAAAAGGCGGGTATTTTATTGTCAGCACTCGCCCCTTCGTGGCAATATATCGAAGTAGTACGAAACGGATTTACACCGATTGTCTTGGATGTCGATCCGTTGACCGGCTTGGTTACGCTCGAGGTGGTTGAAGAAGGAATTAAACAAGGCGGTAGAGTGCTGGTACTACACGAAACGCTCGGCAACGTCCCCGATATGGAAGCGTTTACAGCTCTTTCAATTCCGATTATCGAAGATATTTCCCAAAGCGCCGGAGCCCTGTACAGAGAAAAACGGGCAGGAACCTTCGGTTCGTTTGCGATACTGGGACTCGAAGAACGCGACATTTTAACGGGCGGCGGCGGCGGTATCTTGATTGCTACAGAGCGGCGCAATGCCTCCGTACTAAAAAATATGGCAGAAACTATTCCGATAACCGATTTTTTGCCTGACATTAATGCATCGCTTGCCTTTGTGCAGCTTAAAAATATGGAAAAAAATCTCCAGCTTCGCGATGAAATGCGGGAGCTGTATCTCCGTGCGCTTTTGCAGACAAGGCATAAGCCGCTCGTATTTTCCGAAGCGGTAAAAAATCCTGTTTATTCCTTTCCGGTGATACTTGAAAGCGGCTTTAAGGATGTAAAACAATACGTTAACCGCAAAGATATTGAGATAGAGCTCGCCTTTACCAATTCTATTGCGGACTTTTTAAAAGAAGAAAATACATGTATCAATGCGGCGTCACTTCTGCTTCGGACGGTACTCTTTCCGCTCTATCCCCGGCTCGGCCTCAATAATGCAGCGAAGATTGCAAAGGTATTGGGAACACTGCCGTAACGGACACGTATGCAAAAGAATGCCATTATCATCCTAACAACCTATAAGCCGCACGTAGCGGAGATGTCCAAGGAGCTTCTTTGCTTTTTGCAAGAAAACCGGATTCAAGCGGATATCTATGAATATGACGGCTTACCACCGGCAAAACCGATACGGAAGCGGTATGATTTTGCCGTCAGCCTTGGGGGGGACGGTACGGTGCTGTTTGCAGCGCGGTACTGTGCACCGAAAAAAATACCGGTATTTCCCATTAACCTCGGTGAATTCGGCTTTATTGCGGGCGTTGAACCGGCACATTGGAAGCAAGCGCTCGGAGAATACCTCGCAGGGAATGCGGAACACCACGAGCGGCTGATGCTTTCTACCGCCGTGTATCGTAACGGCGAATGCGTCGGCTCCTTCGATGCGCTCAACGATGTGGTTGTTTCAGGCGGCGGTATTGCAAAGCTGATAAACCTCGCACTTTCCTTTAACGGTATCTCTTTCGGCGTATATCGGGCGGACGGCGTTATCGTGTCGAGCCCGACCGGTTCTACCGCATATTCGGCAGCCTCCGGCGGCCCTATTATGGATCCGACGGTTGCGGCCTTTGTTCTTACCCCCATCTCGGCATTTTCCCTGTCAAACCGGCCGGTCGTGTTACCTGCTTCCGGTACGATGCGTATTGAGGTTTTGCATAATCGTCAAAAAGATGTTATTGTATCTATAGACGGACAGGAGTTGTTTCCGCTCTGCGAAGGCGACAAAATTGAAATTAAGATGTCGCGCCACCGATTAAAACTCATCGGGTGCTCACCGGAAGCGTTTTACACGGCGCTCCGGTCAAAATTAGCGTGGTCGGGAAGTCCGTTGCAGGAATAACACTGCGGCGCGGAGGTTGATATGCTCGAAACCATTTCGGTAAAAAATATTGCGCTTATCGACGAGCTTTCTCTCGATTTTAACGCTCATTTGAATGTGCTGTCGGGAGAAACCGGCGCAGGAAAATCAATTTTGATCGGAGCGCTCAGCTTTTTACTCGGCGGGAAGGTTACCGCGGATATTATCCGCACGGGCGCTGCCGAAGCGGCGGTGTCCGGTACATTCTACCTTGCGAATACCCATCCCGAAGCCGCCGCATGGCTTGACGAGCGCGGCATAGAACCGGAAAACAATCGGATATTGTTGCGACGCACACTGAAAGAAAACGGCCGCGGCGGTATTTGGATTCAAGACACGCAAGTATCCCGTGCCGAACTTGAAGAATTCACCTCCTTTTTAGTTGATATCCACGGTCAGCATGACCATCAATCTCTTTTTAAAACAGCGGAACACCGCCGGTTTTTGGATTCCTACGCAGGCATCCTTGATGAGGTACGGGCATTCAGCCTTCTTTATACCCGCCTCGCCGAAATAAAAGCAAAGCTGGAAACGATCGGCCATTCCGAAAAAGAGCGTACCGAACGGGCAGACTATCTTGCATTCGTCATCGATGAAATCGACAATGCACGGTTACAACCGGACGAGGACGAGGTGCTTGAGGCGGAAGAAACAAAGCTCTGCCAGTACGAAAAACTGTATGAGCAGGTTGAGACGCTGCAAAACCTCTGTACGCAGGAACAGGGCATCGTACCGCAGCTTAAAAAACTACAGCATATCTCTGACAGCGTTACCGCTATCGACCCCGCCGTTCAGGAATATGCCGAGCGGATAGAAAACGCCTACTACGAAATGCAGGATATCGGCGAATTTTTCAGCTCGTATCTTTCAAAACTCGTATTTGATCCCGACCGGTTGGAACAGGTGCAAGAGCGGCTTTCCCTTATCAATAAGCTCAAAAAAAAATACGGTGCAACCATCAAGGATATCCTCGCCTATCGGGAATCCGCACACACGGAGCTGGACTCTCTCGGCGAAAGCGAGCAGGATAAAACCGCTCTGGAGAAGGAAGTCCCCGCGCTTGAAGCAAAACTGTTTGCAGCCGGTACCGCCCTGTCGCAAAAGCGGAAAACCGCCGCAGCGGATCTTCAACAGAACATTCAAACTACCCTCACCCGCCTCGGTATGCCCAAGGTAATATTTACCGTGCAGGTTACGGCAGCCGAACCGAATGGAAATAAGCAGACTGCCGGTCTCTACGGGTTCGATTCGGTGGAATTTTTAATCAGCACCAATCCGGGAGAGCCGGTCAAACCGCTCAACAAAATAGCGTCGGGTGGTGAACTCTCGCGTGTCATGCTGGCACTGAAAACCGTCCTCACCGCAGCCGATGAAGCGGATACCCTTGTATTCGACGAAATAGATACCGGTATCGGCGGAGAGGTTGCCCGCACCGTTGCGGAACATCTGAAAAGATTGTCCGACAATAAACAGATATTATGCATTACACACCTTGCGGTTATTGCCGCCGCTGCCGATACTCATATTAAGATACTGAAAATACAATCCGAACATACAAGCCGCACATCGGCGCAGCAAATAGACGGAGAAGCCCGTATTGAAGAAATTGCACGGATGCTCGCAGGCGATGAGGTGAGTGCCGCTTCACGTATTCATGCAAAAGAGCTATTATCAAGGCAAGGAAGCATAGGATAACACGATATGGATAGTCCACAGCAAGGTACCAATATATACGAAGAACAACTCCGTTACTATCAAGAGGAAATTAATCAAATACTCAAACAGGAAAAAGCGATGACCGAGCTTACCGCAAGAGACCCTGAAGGCAGTATGTATAAAAAAATCATGCTTGTCGACGAGTTGATATATATGGTAACGCTCTATTTAGCACAATATCAAATAGCAGTTTCTTTTTTAGGTAAAAAAAATGAAACGCTGCTCAACGAAGCGCGAAAGGCCATATATAAGGTCATTATCAATCTTGAAGAAATTGTTTCAAACTTTATCGACGCTCCTTTTTCCGACTATGAAGAAAAAGTACGCAAGATTGAACACGTACCCCAAAAACAGCGGTTTTATTTAATCAGAAAATTAGGCTTGGTGATAGATCTCGTCATTCGAGCATACAGCGATAATACCAAATGGAAGTGGTCGTTTGTAGAACTCCAAGGACGATACGCAACAGTTGCTAAAAATATCCTCGATTTAAAGGATACTGCAGAAACAGGCTTTGATCCCCGTTCTCCCGACTACGAAAGTACGATGTTCCACCTTAAACTGGTAAAAAAACTATTACTGCAAGCAGCCGATCAATACCGTGCACGCTACGAAACGGCGACTTCCAGTATAGAAGATTTCAGGCTTGCCATTCAGTATTTGGAAGCTGCACGGCGTATGCATATTTTGCTGAACGAACGAAGCGCAGCAGAAGAAGTAAAACGGCAAATTGGAATATGGTCAGATAAGATGGAAAAAGATTTACAGAAACGGAAAAAAGCATAGGGCATCTTGAAAAAATTTGCCGGATTTTCGGAGGCTCCCTATAACGCAGGCGAAAGAGGAATAACAATGTTCACGAAAGAAATAGTATTCAAACTCTTTGAAGCATTTTCCATTCAGCGGTGGAATGATTTAGTCCGCCCCTTCGATATTGTCGAAATGGACAAGACGGCGGAAAAAATGTTCCTCAGTTTTATCATCGGTAAATATGAAGAAAAGAATGGAAACACGGTCAATTGGCTTACCATCATTAACCATTCGTTCTTTGAGCTGCTGCGCCGCATCGCACTCTGCGATATGAAATCTCCGGTGCAGCGCATTATCCGCTCGGAATATCCCGAAGAATATAAAAAACTGAATCGCTGGGTACTTGATAAATACAAGACAATTATCACCGATCCGCTTTTTCTTGATGAGTTTGCATCCTACCTTTTTGACCCGGCTGACCCTACGGATATAAGTTTTCGAGTGCTGCGCGCGGCACATAAATATTCGGCAATGCGTGAGCTCGATATGATCCGCATGGTGAACGAACCTTTCCGGCTGACTGAAATCGACAAATGCTTAGAGGCAGATATCGCCGATTTTATGGACTTAACAGGTTTGCAGCTTTTGCTGACACGACAGCAACCGTATTATTTTATTACGGAGATCGAAAAGCTACGGTTCCAAACCCGCTGGAACCAAACGCCGCGGGTACCGGCGACGACAGTACTCGGGCATTCGTACTTTGTTGCCGCGCTGGTTTTCTTAATGAGCCGCACGCTCGAGCTGGCGCCGCACCGGCTTGCGATGAACTTTTTTGCAGCGCTGTTCCACGACTTACCGGAAGCGGTTACCCGCGATATTATTTCCCCGGTAAAGCAGGCAACCGATCGGCTACCCGAAGTGGTTAAGCATATCGAAGATGAAATTGTCGCGAAGGAATTGCTCCCGTTGATGGACGACTTTTACCGCGAAGAGGTACTGTACTTTATTCAAGATGAATTTGAAAACCGGATTAAACTGGACGGAGAAACCCGCTGCATAACAAGCGAAGAGCTAAATACAACATACGCGGCGCCTGAGTTCTGCGGGATTGACGGTAAACTGATCCGTGCGGCAGACCACATCGCAGCCTTTGTAGAAGCCGACAGTTCCATCAACTTCGGCATCCGCTCCGAACAGCTGGAAGAAGGCAGGGCAAATATCCTGCACCACTACGGAAAAAATACCGTCATCAACGGCTTTTCCCTAGAAAGCTTTTTCGAATCGTACCGTTAAAAAGCGTGTACATAACATAAGAGGTGTGTAACAGGGCAACCGCACCGAAAATAATTAAAACGGTTGTCTTCCTTCTGTGCGAAATTTTGCACAAAATTTCGCACCGTTTATTTTAAGGAGAAGGGTAATCGATCCAGACAGATAAATCAAAATCGCAGAATAACTGAGGTCGTGAGACCATTTGAACCATCTTCAACTGTTGTACATCCATGTACAACAGTTGAAGGCGAGTTTTATGCGTGCACAAAACATCGCTGCTGCATGGAACCACCGCCATCCGTGGCGGTTCTGCAGTGTAAGCCTTTTGAAAATAGATGGTGTAGATACCTCATCAACAAATGTACATCCGTATACATTTGTTGATGGCGAGTTTTTGCAATGCAAAAACATCGCTGCTGCACGGAACCACGGACATCCTGTCCGCTCTGATACGTTGATGATTTTCAGAAGCGGCACGGATGCCGCTAGCTTAAACAGAAGCGATGTTTCGGCTCTGACCGAAACTCGCCGTCAAAAGCGTACACGGAAGTACGCTTTTGGCAGTGCGACGCAGTAGATGCGCCGTATATTTTCAAAAGTGTCTGGTGCAATTACCCTATGGAGTAGAGAAGATGAATATTGTAGAAATCCCGTTACCGCTGTTGCGGAATGAACTTTCGGCTGTGTCTTTTTTATCCTGCATATCCGAAGAAGAGCTCGGAGCGCTCGCGCAGTTTTCTCAGCTTTGCGCATTTGACGAAGGTGAGGTGCTGATTGCGGAAGGTACGATAAACGCCGATTTGTATATTTTGATGAGCGGTTCCCTTGATGTGATAAAACAAGGAAAATGGAATAAACAGGTACATGTCGCAACATTGAAAGATCACGCTTCGGTCGGCGAGTCGGCACTTCTGGAGGATGAACTCAGTACCGCAACGGTACGCGCTGCCGAAGACACGATTGTGTTGATCCTTTCTCGCAGTCAGTTCAAAAAATATATTAACGCCTATCCCAAGGCAGGATTGGTGATGATGACCTATATCGTCTTCAGTCTGTTACAAAAGCTGCGCAGCGCAAGCGAAGAGCTCGCCGACGAACGCAGTATGGTATTTGCACAGGAATACTTAACCGCGATGGTCGATATGTTTCAAGAGGATGGAAAAGACGGAAGCTCCGACTCAAATGATGAACCGCGATAATTCAGCGATTAGATCTTTACCGTCCCAAATCGTGTCCATCTCCATCGCCTGCCCCAATGCGGAGATTCGGTCGATACCTGCCGAACGTCGCTGCGCAAAAAACCGAGCGAGTTCTTCCCGCCGGTAGCCTTCCGCACAGAGCGTTTGCACCTTGAACGAGAGCAGCGGCAACAGTTCCTCTTTATTGCGGATTTCGGTTTCAAAGAAAAAGCCGAATGTTCCCCGCAGCGTCTCCACCGCATTGGCAGGCAGCTTTGCCAAAGTCGCTACATATAAAAGATTCCCCGCATACTGTTTGACGGATATTTCCTCAGGTAAGGTCATCGCCGCAAGACACAGCTGCTCGTATTTCCGCGCCGCTTGATAGGCGCCGAACCGATACGCCGCTTGGGCTTCCGCCGCAACTTTTTCCCACCAGCGGAGACGCACTGTAGAATCATCTCCGTCGTTTTCCCACACAACAAGGTGCGGGGCGGAACAGGCATTTTGATCCATCAAATATGTATCGTTGTAAAACCGGTGCGCCCATACGGCGAGCGTTTCTTCATCCGCTTGGGAAAATGCCGCTTGACTGAACAGCGCAAACGACCAGCGGTCGGGGAATACCAGTTCAACCGCATGAGGCGGCATCGGCAGCGCACGTATGCGGCGTATCGTTTCGTCCCCGCCCCACACTACCCGCGCATCGCACTCGGCCATATACGCAGCGGTTACCGCATCATCCCGACCGTAGCTGATAAACGATGTCCGCCGTTTTATAGCTTCAAACTCAGGGCGATCCAGCATCCGGCCGATGCAGGCGCAGAGCAATGTGCTGATTTCGCCGCCCCGCTCCGACAGCCGTACGATGTTTGCGTTCCCTGCAAGCAGCCCGATTGTATATGAATAGGCAAACATCGTCGGTACGTTTGAAGGCGCAATGTGGAATGCCAGCCCCCGACCGAGACGCGGAAAAGGCGAAGCATGGCGTTTAGCCAAGGCTTCAAGATGCGCCCTGCGGCACCAGAAGCCGAATGCAGCAATCTCCGGTATGGAATGCAATTCCGATGCGCCGATTTCAGCCGACACCGCAGCAAGGAACTCCATTGTCTCCGGTGAAAACACGGGATACGGTTCCCTTTCCGGCTGCAAAACACCTGCCAACAATGTTACGGCGCTTTGCGGCGATATGATAACTTCATCGGTTTTCGTTTGCATGGGCATCATCCTTCATACGTGTCGCTGCATCCCCTTATCTCCGCGCGCGGGATACGTCCGGTAATGGAAAAATACTTACCGAGCCGCCCGCAGGGACAGTCATCCTCTCCCAACAGCACACCGGTATCCTCAGTCAACAGCGAATGCCCCGGGTAAGAGCCGGGTAGCGGCGAGAGTACCTGTACAATCCCCTGCTCCCCGATGCCGCACACGCTGAAATCCTTTGCCCGCCTGAAAAGCACGTCAGACCAAATGCTTGCGTGCAGATGCCCCTCAGGGCATTCCATATAAATACAACCGGTCTGTTCCGCCATGCCGTAATAGTTGCTGATACGCGCAATGCCGGTCGCAGCGGTTATCCGCGCTTTAAACTCTTCCGGAGAAACAGCCTCGTTAATGAGGTTCTTCCAGCCGCCGCCATGTATCAGTATCCCATTCGGAATATCAAGGCGTATCTTTTTTTCTTCAAGAACACGGATCACGTGTTTATAGATGATAAAGGTGAAACCGAAGGC